>CAZDZH010000004.1:0-51734 GCA_964509935.1 uncultured Clostridia bacterium | reverse complement strand
GCGAGAAAAATACGTGCGCGAGAAAAATACGTGCGCGAGAAAAATACGTGCGCGAGAAAAATACGTGCGCGAAAAAGAGACGTGCGCGAGAAAAATATGGCGCGGGCGCGGTTGAAATCAACCGCGCCCGCGCCTTTATCCGAAGGCAAAAAACTAATTTTAAGCTATTCGTTTCTAATCGTTGAGATGTTTCGCGTCCGGCGCAAAAGGTTACAGGTCGAAAGCTATCGCGGTTATGTCGTCGTTCAGATTGCCGCAGAAGCTCTTTAAATTGTCCTCTAAATTCTTTATGAAATCCTCGCTCGAACGCGAATACGAAAGGGTCTTTATCGCCCCGTCCACCCCGAACATTTCCCCGCGGGCGTTCTTGCTTTCGGTTACTCCGTCGGTCAGAAGCACGAGGATATCCCCCTTTTTGTACGGAATGACGTCCTCGAAGTAAGCGGGATTGTCGAACCAGTTGGAAACGGGGGGAGAATTGAGCATAATGCGCGTTATCCCTCCGCCCGATTTTAACAGTATAGGCACGTTATGCCCCGCCATAGAATAAGTTATAGTGTTTTCGTCTATCCTCGCGGCGGCAACGGTAACGTAGCTCCTTTCGTCGAGGTTCAGTTCGGAAAATTTTCTGCTTAAAGACATTATCGCCTGCGCGGGCGAATATACGGTCTTGTCGTAAGCCGCCTTCACGAAAGCGGTCAGCATTCCCGCCGAAATGCCTTTGCCCGATACGTCAGCGATAACGCCGCAAGCCGAATTGCCCACGGTATATACTTCGGGCAGGTCGCCGCCTATCGCTCGGCAGGGGATATACATATAGGAATACCTTTTGCCGCCCGCCCATTTGCCTGCCGGAAGCAATCGCTGCTGAATACTCTGCGCGGTTTGCAGCTCTCTCGCTATTTCAAGCTCCAACGCGTCGTCGATAACGCCCATACATAGTCCGCCGCCGAGCGGCTTAACCGTAAGTGAAAAGGTTACTTCGGTATTGGCGCCGTCCGCTCCCCTGACTTTCAGGTAAACTCTGCGCGATACCTCCGTGCGGGAATAGAACGAATCCTCGAAAGCGGATAGAAGAGAACAGCCCTTTGCGCAGTCGGAAGAGCCGCACCGCCTGAAATCGTGCGCGCACCCCGCTATTTTACCTAGATTACCGCGAGTAAACGAGTGCGAAAACAGGCTTTTAAACGTAGCGTTTGTAAAAACCACTTTTAAATTCTGGTCTACGACCATCAGCGCGGAGGGAACTCCGTCTATAATGCGCCGATAAAATTTTTCTATCATAGTAAAGCTACCGCAAATTTTTTTTCGTATTTTATTATACATTATTATTCCGACGATTGCAATAAATTTCAAAATTTGTTATCATTAATTCACATAGCTATGTTTGACGTTTTACCTGAAAAATTAAAAAAACTTGCCGAAGAAGCGCCCTTTCCCTTATACGTAGTGGGCGGAGCGTGCAGAGATTACCTTGCGGGTCTTGACGGCGGCAAAATCGATTGGGATATATGCTCGCCCGTAGGCGCGGAGCAGTTCGTTGCCGTAGCCGAAAATTGCGGTTTTACCGCTTCGGCGGTATATAAAAATACCGGCACGGTCAAATTGAAGGCGGACGGCGAGGAATACGAATTTTCCTGTTTCCGCTCCGACGAATACGTGCGCGGCGTCCACTCTCCCGTAAAAATTTATTTCACGGACGATATGCGGCTGGACGCGCGCCGCAGGGACTTTAAATGCAACGCGGTATACTATGAGATTGCCGCGCGAAAGTTCCGCGACCCGCTCGGTGGCAGAGAGGATATAAAATACAGGCGTATTTCTACCGTAGCCGACGCGAAAAAGGTTTTCGGCGAGGACGGTCTAAGGCTGATGCGTCTGTGCAGGCAGGCGGCACAGCTCGGTTTCAGACCCGACGACGAGTGCTTGCGCGGCGCGTGGGAAAACCGAGCTTTGATAAGGGATATATCCGCCGAAAGAGTGTGGACGGAGCTTAATAACGTTCTTCACGCGGATAAAAAATACGGGGTAAAATACGGTCAGTACGACGGGTTGGAGCTGTTGAAAGAGACGGGCGTTCTCGGCGAAATACTGCCCGAAATCGCCGCGGGCGATAAGATGGAGCAGAGGAGCGACTTCCACGACCACGACGTTTTGGAACACACTCTGCGTTGCGTAAAATACGCCGACGACAGCGTGCGCTTGGCCGCGCTTCTTCACGATATAGGCAAGCCGTACTGCAAGTTAAAGACGGGTAAATTCGCCAAACACGAAACCGAGGGCGCAAGAATAGCTGCGTCTGTATGCGCAAGGCTCAAAGTCCCCAAAAAGCTTGCGGAAAAAGCAGTAATTCTTACCGAGCTGCATATGTACGATTTGAACTGCGCCGCGCGCGAGAGCAAGGTCAGAAAATTCATTGTAAAGCACTATTCGGTTTACGATGAGCTTATGCTGCTGAAACAGGCGGACTACTCCGCCTGCCGCGACGACGTCGGAAAAGCTCCCTGCGTTGAGAAGTGGGAGGGTATTCGTGCGAAGATGAAGAGAGAGGGAGTGCCGTTTTCGGTCGCTGAACTAAACGTTCGCGGCAACGAGCTTGCGGAAGCGGGAGTAGGGCCGAGAATGATTAGCAGAACTTTGGATTATCTGCTTTCGGAATGCGCCGCAGACGCGCGTTTAAATACCAAAGAGCGGCTGTTAAAGCTTGCGGCGGCGTTCAATCGAGGATAAATTTTCGGTCAAAAGGTTGATTTTGTAATAATTATATATTATAATAGTCAAAAGGCAAATTAATCTTAAATAAAATACGTTGCGCGCGGCGTATGTTCCGGCGCGGCGATAAGAGGTGGATTATGAAGAAAGGCTCAAAGGCGGGAACGCGTATAATTTCGTTTTTGCTCGGCTTTCTGTTCGCAATATTGGTAATAGCCGGCGCCGTATTCGGCGTGGGATATTACGCGCTCAACGGCGATCTCAACAGCATTTTCAACCTGGTAGGTTTTACCAATAAGGACGCCGACGGCAATCAGTACGTAAATACGGATAAGAACAACGACGGCGTAAAGAGCGTTCTGGACCTTTACGGCAGGCTTAAAAAAATGTACGAGGGTATAGGCGCTGTTACGATAGGCGATATGGAAAGCCTGTTCCCCGCATTGGACGGACTCACGGCAAGCATATACGACGTTTTCGACGATTATATGGCGTTTACGGAAGAGGACAGGGCGGAGATAGAGCGTACGCAATTTATGGATCTGCCCACGTATTTGCAGGAAAAGGTTATGGGAATCGAGCCTGCTAAAATAGTAAGGCAGTTCCAACCCGACCTGCTCGACGCCGATGGCAACGAGATATTGAAGGCACTTCTGGAAGGCAAGGAAGCCGATTACGTCGTCAACGGAACGCTGCAATATCCCGTTTACTACGACGAATACGTTTATAATTCCGATCTGGACGCATATAACAGGACGGGCGATTCTATGCCCTATCCTTCCAACGTAACGAATAAGGAGAGCTGGCTTGTCCCGACAGGTAAAACCGAAGCGGGAACGGGCTACGCGATTTACAGGCAGTACTACTATCTTTTCGATACGCAGACTTCCGCGGAGGGCGTCGAAAGCAAGACTTATTACGTAACCAAACAAAACGACGACGGCGATTACGTTTACAGCGTTGCGGGAGCTACTCTCGCCGAAATCGCCTACGTACCCGTATACGAGCAGTGGACTTCCGCCCCTACGGGCAGAACGGGTTATTACTATTACGACAATTCCTCGCCCGACCGCGTAAAAGTGGTTGAAAGGACTGTTACGCTGAAATCCATAAGCGAGGACGCTCTCGAACCTCTTTACGATGTTTACGTTAACGATATTATAGATACGGGAGAGCAGGTCGTAGCCGACGTGTTCGAGGGTATGACTTTCGGAGAGCTTATCGGAGGGGACGGAGTAACCGATATTTTAGACAGGATTCTTATTCCTACCGTAATGTCTACCGAAGCCACCGAGCCCGTTCTTATGTACATAGGTTATAACGTAACCGACGTGACGGCGAACGGCGACGGAACCTATTCGGGCGTTTACGCCAAGGGCGAATACGACGAAAACAGCGTAAGTTTGGAAAAAGCGGTTACAATCCACGTGGACGCGCGGGGAGTAGTGACTCAGGTGGTTGCCGACGACGGTACTGTTATAAAGGGAATGTCCGTCAGCAAGTCCACGACTCTCGTTAAAAATATAGAAAACAAACTCGCCGTAAGCGACGTAATGGCCGTTACGCCGTTGGCGACAGGCGGAGAGCAGAATAACATTATGACCTTCCTCGCATTCTCCGTAACCGACGTTCAGGCGGTTTCCGGACGCGAATACGCTTATACGGGCGTTTACTACGCGTTCGAGGACGGCGAGGGCAATCCCCTCTCTTCGCCCGCAGAATATCCCTGCGAGATCTATACGGGCTTAAACGGCGACGGCCAAACCGTTATAACCAAAGTTGTTTATTATCCGGACGGCGGTTCGATAGGCAAAGAAGGCGCAAAGACCCTCATTGCGGGCGTGTCCGATCAGGTTAATAACCTTACTAAGGCTATTAAAATCAAGAATTTGATAAATATTTCGGCGGACGACAGGATTCTGTCTAAGCTGGGCGAATATTCGGTTGCGAACGTTGGCGACGCGGTGAACGACCTTCGAATAGATGACGTTATGGATATAGACGTAAACAACGCTATTATGACGTATATCGCGTACGGCATAAGCGGACTAAAAGAGGTTGGACCTTATTCCGAAGGTGGCGCAAATTACGTGATTTATTCGGGCTTGACCGCCGCCGGCGAAACCGTTTATATCAAGGCTACGGGCGGTTCCGCGCGAATAATCAAGGGATTCTATACCTCTTTCGACGGTTCTGTGCTTGGCGTGGAGACTACGGTAGACGGCACCAGGATAAACGCCGTAGGCGACCGAGTGGACGGTTTGACGGCTAATCTCACTCTCGGCGACGTCATACCCGTTTCCGACGACGATTTGTTCCTGTCGCATCTCAAAAATTCCAAGCTCAATAATATCGCCGCGGATATGGAAAATCTGTATGTTCAGACGGTGTTTAAAAACGATATTTATTCTGACGGCTCTACGCTAACTGTTCATGCGGTTACGGAAATAACCGCCGAAAACGTTGAACATATTTACTATACCGACGCGGCTTGTACGGAATTGGCGGGCTCAAACGGCGACGGCAAGTTGAGCATATACGACGTCGGCACGTTCTATACCTACGGCACGCCTTATCAGTTGTGGAGATTTTTGCTCTACGACCCCGATACGGGGGGAGAAGCGCTCTGCAAGGTGAGCGATATGGGCGCGCTTATAGATAACGCAATTACTAATATACAGAGCGCGACGCTGGGAGATTTGCAGGACGCGGGCATAATCGCTCAAACAATCAATCTCAATAAATATATCGACGCGAATTTCAATAACGTTCAGGACGAGGGAGAGATTAATCTTAAAGATTATACTTTAAACGACCTTGTGAATTATATATCCGGTATAGCTAAGGATTCGGTATAAAATAAAAAAGCATTTAAACGTCGTTAAAAAAACGTTTGACAAGGTTAAAAATTTATTGTATTATATTTCAGTCTAAGGCGGCTTTGCCGTTTTAAATACTCACGGTTATATGCGCGCCTATAAAGCGCGGAAACTGCCGTGAACACCTTGCGTATCCCTTGCGGTTACGCCGAATAAGTCCGGGAGGTGAAACTTTATGAAAACTTACGAGATGCTTTACGTTTTAGACGCAAGCCTGGCAGACGAAGTTAAGGATTCTTTCGTCGCTAAGTTCGAGTCTATCGTCGCAAACTTCAACGGTAAGGTTATTTCCACAGACAAGTGGGGCGTAAAAAAGCTTGCGTATCCTATCAACTATAAGAACGACGGCTATTACGTTTTGATGACCTTTGAAGCGGAAGGCGCGGCAGTAAAGGAACTTGACAGAGTTGCAGGTCTTTCTGTCGAAGTTTTAAGAAGAGTAATTACCGTAAAAGCGTAAAAACAAAGGAATAGAAAATGAACAAGGTATTTTTGATTGGTAATCTTACCCGCGACCCCGAATTGACCGAAACTTCTTCGGGAATTGCTATCTGCCGCTTTGCGATAGCGGTAAACCGCAATTATTCAGGTTCGGACGGTGAAAGAAAGACCGACTTTTTCAACTGCACCGCTTGGCGCGGTCTGGGCGAAAACGTCGCAAGATACGCTAAAAAAGGCAACAAGGTAGCGGTAACCGGCTCGATAGAACTTCGCAATTACGAGGATAGTCAGGGCGTAAAACGCACGGGTGTGGATATAGTTGCGCAGGACGTTGAATTTTTAACGCCCAAAGGCAGTTCCGCATCCGACAGCGGCTACGAATCCGACTTTGCTCCCGCCGCTCCTGCCGAAAAGAAGAAAGCCGCGTTGCAATCGTTCGACGACGACGGCGATATCCCGTTCTGATTACAGGGATAAATTTTAAGGAGATAAAAAATGGAAGAAAAGACCGTTAAAAAGAGCTATAAAAAAGTTCCCCGCAAAAAGGTATGCGTTTTCTGCCAGGAAAAGGTTGAAGTTATCGACTATAAGGACGTAAACCGTTTGAAGAAGTTCGTAACCGAATCCGGCAAGATGTTGCCCAGAAGAATGAGCGGCACCTGCGCAAAGCACCAGAGAGAACTTTCAAAGGCAATCAAGCGCGCAAGAGTTGCAGCGCTGCTTCCTTTCAAAGGCGAATAATTAATTTTACAAAAAAAGGCGGAACTTGTTTTCGCCTTTTTTTGGTTGCGTGTATTTGCTGAGACTAATTAATGCCGAGTCTTTAAAGCTAAGCTTTTCGTGCTGTAAAGAACTTTATTTTAGTAATAGATAAGTTCAAAAGCCCTGCGCTGATTAGCGCAGGGCTTTTAAACTATAACATTATTAATATAACATTATTAAAATTTTGCGGTTCTGTATTAATTATCGTTTTCTGTCGCCGCGGCTTCTTTTTCCGCTTCCGCCGAGGCGTGCGCGCCCTGAGAATTTGCTGCGGCTGATTTTTTGTGCTTATTGATTTCAAAGTGCGCAATTATAAACACGATAAGCCCCAGCGCAAGCAGGCACGCTATGGGGATTACGCCGAGATTGATATTGTTCGTCCATTGCGTTACGGCGGCGACAAGCAGAGTGCCTATAAACGCCGCGCCCTTGCCGAATACGTCTAAGATGCCGAAATATTCTCCGCTGCGTTCGAGGGGGATTATCTTTGTGAAATACGAGCGCGAAAGCGCCTGAACGCCGCCCTGCAACAGTCCTACGCAAACCGCAAGCAACCAGAACTGCCAGGAATATTGCATAAAAACAGCAAATACGGCAATGCCGGTATATCCCGCTATGAATATAATAATAAGCTTTCCGTTTTCAAACTTCTGTGCCAATACCCCCGAAATTATGGCGCAGGGGAAGGCTACTATCTGGGTAATTAACAGCGCGATAAGCAATTCTGCCTGTTCGAAGCCGAGAGCCGTTCCGAAAGTGGTCGCCATATCGATGATGGTATATACGCCGTCGATATATAAAAAGAACGCTATTAAGAATAATATTATGCCTTTATGGTTGGGCGATTTTTCGGTAAATACAGAAAGCAGTCTTTTAAATCCCGAACGTACCGCTTTGGCTTCCCGCGCGACGAAATGTATTTGTTTATAGCTTTTCGTAAGCGGCAAGGTGAACGCCAGCCACCATACGGCGTTGAGCGCGAAAGTTATCGGCATAGATACGGCCGCGGGGAGATTTAAAAACATAATAATTACTATGCTGATAATAAAAGGTATGCAACTGCCTATGTATCCCCAGGCATAGCCGTGAGAAGAGATTTTATCTACCCTTTCCATATCGGTTACGTCGCTCAACATAGAATCATAGAACACGAGACTAACCGAGTAAGAGATTTTAGCTATAACGTATACGGCGAGAAATGCTATTAACGGAAGGGGTATGCCCAAAGCCGCGCAGGCGATTACACCTATAATAGCCGCAAAGAAGAACAGCGGCTTTTTAAACCCGTCGTAATCGGCGAACGTGCCTAAAACGGGACCCAATATTGCGACGACGAGAGTTATGCCCGAAGTTACGTAGCCCCATATTGCCTGATAATCCACTTCCGACAGTCCTTCCGCCGCGGCGACGCTGTGGAAATATATGGGAATAATTACCGCGGCGAGCAGGGTGAATGCAGAGTTGCCGACGTCGTACAGAATCCATTTCAGTTCAAGCGAAGAAAATCTTTTTGCTTTCGTAGTCATTTTTTCCCTCTTATATATCAGAAAATTATTCGTAGGTTGCGTTAAACCTTTGAGATAGACTTTGTCCGTTTTCCGCGTCCGCGTAGCTTTGAATAAGTTCCAGAGCAACGGGTAACGCCCCTTTCATCTTTTCGGTAAGTATCTCGGTGCTGTCAGAGCAGGGTGGATACGGCTCGTAGCCGACAATCTGGTCTTTAAGCTCGTTAGCGCCCATAGCGGAAAAAATACCGTTTAAAAGACCGCGTTTAATTTTTCCCGGCGCGACGAAAAGGTTGCAGATAAATTTCATATCTTTAAGCGTTTTTTTGATTATCCGCGCGTCCAAACCGAAAAACGGAGCTATGATCGAGGCATACTCGCTCTCAGCCCGAATATGTTCGGCAAGCTTCTGCCTTAACGGGTCTTTACCGTCGGCGATAAGAAGCGCGCGGTCGAATTCGACTTCTATTTTGGTGTGAGAAGCCGCGCCCGTCCTGCGCTTCTCTTCAACGTAGCCGTGACATTCGCTGTCCAGCGCGAAATGTGTGATAAAGCCCATAATATAGCTTAACGAAGCGTATTTGTCCGAGGAATTTTCGATAACCTTTTTTGCATGCTCGAAGAACGGAAGCGCCTTTTGATTGTGCATGGCATAGCCTTGGTCGTTTATCGCGTTGCGCTTTATCGCTTTGTAATAAAAGAGGATGTCCGGACCGTGGCAGCCGATAAGATACAGGGTCTTGTTATTTTCAATGATTTCCTGCAACTGTGGCGGAAGGTTTTCCGGCACTTGATTTGCAAATTTAAAGTGCGCGTAAGTAGACGGCATAAATTGTCCTTTGCCTTAATTTTACAACAGAGTTGTAAAATTTTCAGCCGAAATTTATATTAATATTGTAAATATGTAGTTATTGTAAAACAAAATTCGTATATTGTCAATGAATAAAAAATCGGGACAAAAGATTTGTTGAAAAATCAACGTTTCTCTCTCCCGATAAATGTTTATTTTGCAAATATTAACTATTGATTTAACGGCGACGAAACGCGCTTGCCGAAAATCGCCGTGCCGAGGCGTATCATATTGCTTCCGCAATTCAGGCAAATCTTCCAGTCCCCGCTCATTCCCATTGAAAGGTATTCAAAGTCTGCATACTCTTTTTTAAGCGCGTCAAACTTTTCCCTCATGACGCAGGCAAGCCTTTTAAGCTCGCTTTCGTCGTCGGTATCGGGCAACATAGCCATAAGCCCCTTTATTTTCAGCGACGGCAAAGCCGAAATACTCTTTACGGCTTCTTCCGCCTGCTCTACGGCAAATCCGCCCTTGCTCTCTTCGTTTCCTATATTAATCTGAATAAGCACGTTCGAGGTTATGCCTGCATTGAAAGAGCGCTTTGAAATTTCTTCCGCGAGATTTAGCCTGTCCACCGAGTGGTACAGGTCGGTTTTGCCTATCAGATACTTTACCTTATTTGTCTGCAAATGCCCGATAAAGTGACGCACGGGTTCGCCTTCGATAAAATCGTACTTTTCCTTGAATTCCTGAACGTGGTTGTCCCCTATATCGGTTATCCCTGCGGCTATCGCCCTGTTTATGTTTTCGGGCGATTGAAGTTTGACTGCCGCAACCAGAGTTACCTTTTCGCCGAATTTGTTTGTCGGGGGAATTTCTTGTAAAAGTTTTTTTACGTTTTCTTCTATCATAACAGACAGTTAATGCGGCGGTAGACCGCCGCATATGCTCCGTTTAATTAAATTTTTTCTGCAATCAGTTCAGCCATTTTGCTGCCCGAAACCTGAATTTTGCCATCTTCCATAATGTCCGCGGTGCGGTAGTTTTCGTCCAGAACCTTCTGTACGGCGCGCTCTATCGCGTTATATTCTTCGTTTAAATCGAAGCTGTCTCGAAGCATCATAGCCGCCGCGAGAATAGTAGCTATGGGGTTGGCGAGGTCTTTCCCTGCGATGTCCGGCGCGGAGCCGTGAATAGGCTCGTACAGACCGCATTTGGTATCGCCGAGGGAGGAGGAGGCGAGCATACCGATAGAGCCTGTAACCTGAGCCGCCTCGTCGGACAGAATGTCGCCGAATATATTCGAAGTAACCACGACGTCGAACTGCGCGGGGTTCTTGACTATCTGCATAGCCATATTGTCCACGAGTACGTCGCAAACTTCCACTTCGGGATAGTGTTCCGCCGCGTAAGCGTGCACGGTCTTTCTCCAAAGCCTGCTGCTTTCCAGAACGTTGGCTTTATCTACCGATACGAGCTTTTTGCCGCGCTTCATTGCGAGTTCGCAGGCAATGCGGGTTATTCTCTCTATTTCGATTACGGAATATTTTTCGGTATCGCAGGCATATTCTACGCCGTTTTCGTCCACGCCGCGCTCGCGCTCGCCGAAATATATCCCGCCCGTAAGCTCGCGCACGATTATTATTTCCACGCCGTTCTTAACCAAATCGTATTTCAGCGGCGAAGCTTTTGCAAGGCTTGCCCAAAGCTTTGCGGGGCGGATATTGGAATACAGTCCCATAGCCTTGCGTATGCCAAGCAAACCTTTTTCGGGGCGTTTGTCGCCGGGCATATCGTCCCATTTATAGCCGCCCACAGCGCCTAAAAGAACGCTGTCGGAAGCAAGACACTTTTTCACCGTCTCTTCGGGAAGGGGTTCGCCCGTTTTATCTATCGCGCAACCGCCGATAAGAAGATGTTCGAAGTTGAATTTGTGCCCGAACTTTTCGCCTACTTTGTTTAAAACCTTAATAGCGCCGCCGCAAATCTCAGGTCCTATTCCGTCGCCGTCGAGTACTGCAATATTGTAATTCATTTTTATCTGCCTCTCTTAGCTAAATTTTTAAGCAGACCGCCGTCGGCTATTATCTGCTGTATGAATTCGGGGAAGGGTTCGGCTTTGAAAGTTTTACCGCTGGTCAGGTTGGTTATCGTGCCTTCGGATAAATCAACGCTGACTTCGTCGCCCTTCTTAATATCCGCTACCGCTTCGGGACATTCCAGAATGGGAAGCCCGATATTAATCGAATTGCGGTAGAAAATCCTCGCGAAAGAATTTGCTATCACTATCGAAATTCCGCTCGCCTTTATGGCTATCGGCGCGTGTTCGCGCGACGAGCCGCATCCGAAGTTGTCCTCCGCGACAATTATATCCCCTGCGCGCACCTCTTTTACGAAAGAAGAGTCTATATCTTCCATACAGTGGGAGGCGAGCTCCGCCTCCGAAGTGGTGTTGAGGTACCTTGCGGGAATTATAACGTCGGTATCTACGTCGTTTCCGTATTTAAAAACTCTGCCCGTAACTTTCATAATGCGCTCTCCTTATAATTCCTCCGGCGAGGTAAGTTTGCCCGTAACGGCGGAAGCCGCCGCAACGTAGGGCGAAGCCAGATAAACTTCGCTGGTGACGTGCCCCATTCTGCCGACGAAATTTCGGTTGGTGGTGGATACCGCCCGCTCGTTTTCGGCGAGAATACCCATATATCCGCCCAGACAGGGTCCGCAGGTGGGGGTTGAGACTATCGCGCCCGCCTCTATGAATATATCGACAAGCCCTTCGTGAATTGCTTGCAGGTACACCTCGTTAGTGGCGGGAATAACTATCGTGCGCACGTTCTTTGCGACCTTTCTGCCCTTCAATATTTCCGCGGCGTTGCGCAGGTCGGAAATTCGCCCGTTCGTGCAGGAGCCTATTACTACCTGGTCGATTTTGATATCGCCCCACTGATCGGGAGTCTTTGCGTTTTCGGGAAGGTGGGGGAAGGATACGGTGGGGCGCAGAGTCGATAAATCTATCTCTATCACCCTTTCGTATTCGGCGTCGTCGTCTGCTTCAAAAATTCTTAGCTCTCTCTTAAATCTGCCCTTCATATAGTCGAGCGCGATTTCGTCCACGGGGAAAATGCCGTTTTTAGCGCCCGCCTCTATCGCCATGTTGCATATGGAAAATCTGTCGTCTATGGAAAGATACTTAACGCCGTCGCCTGTAAATTCCATTGACTTGTAGAGCGCGCCGTCTACGCCTATAAGACCTATTATGTGTAATATAACGTCCTTTCCGCAAACGTATTCGGACGGCTTGTTTTTAAGTACGAATTTTATTGCGGAGGGCACCTTAAACCAACATTTGCGGCTTATCATTCCCGCCGCCATATCGGTAGAGCCTACGCCCGTTGAAAACGCGCCGAGCGCGCCGTAGGTGCAGGTGTGGCTGTCCGCGCCTATTACAAGGTCGCCCGCGCCGACAAGTCCCTGCTCGGGCAGAAGCGCGTGCTCTATGCCCATTCTGCCAACGTCGAAAAAGTTTTCTATGCCCTGTTCGGCGGCAAAGTCGCGGCATATTTTGCATTGCTGCGCGCTCTTTATGTCTTTATTGGGCGCAAAGTGGTCCATTACCAAGGCTATTTTATCCTTGGCGCACACTTCGGAAGCGCCCGATTTTTTAAATTCTTTAATAGCTACCGGACCCGTTATGTCGTTTGCAAGGACCATATCGAGTTCGGCGGAAATGAGCTGACCGCTTTTAACGCTGTCAAGCCCCGCGTGGTATGCCAGAATTTTCTGGCTCATAGTCATTCCCATTATTTTAATTCTCCTGTGCCGCTTGAGCCGCGGCGGCTTCCTGTTCTACGGGGTCTACTTCCGGTAGTTGTTCCCCTTTATCGTCGATAAAATCGACGTGAATATTTCCTTTGGCGGTATAGGCTTTGAAACTGCTCGTTTCACCGTCTGTATTTCGGTTTTCCCGGTTGCATAAGCCGCTTCTTGCGGTCAGAGTGACGTTGTATGAATTTTCGTCGCCCTTAACCGTGGCGGTTATGTTTCCTCCGTCCGATTCCAGCGTTGCGTCGCGGCAGATAAGGTTGGAAACTCCTATGTTGCCTTTGCCCGTTCTGCAAACCATATGGGTCGCAAAGCAGTTTTCAAGCGCCGCGTCTCCCGATTTTACGTTGGTTATCACGCTGTTTTTGACCGTAACGCCGCTCGCGTAGAGGCTTACGTTTCCGCCCTTTATCTCTATGCCGTCGGGCGCGACGTCTTCCAGCGTTACGCAACCGTTTTCGGCTAACGCTTCCCACTGCGAGTATATTCCGCCTTTGGCGTAAATTTTAACTCTGTTGCCTGTTACCGAAACGGCGGGAACTATGTAGTCGGGTACGCCTATCTTTATCGTACCCTTGGGAAAGAGAGCGGCAAAAGCACGCTTGCTCTGTTTTATAAACAGCGCGCTGTCACTGTTCGCCGCCTGAATTTTAGGGCAGTTTACAAACTCTGCGGTAAGGCAGTTTTCTTCCGACGGCTCTAAAATTATTTCGGCGTCGTAAACGTCGAGATTTATAGCGGTTACGTCCGCTTCCGTTTTATAAATATTTACTTTTCTACTCATAGATTCGGTTGTGCTCTCCGCCTGCGGCTATTCAGGAAATATCCGAGGGGAAAGTATGATTTTTCGGATATCGGCTTTCTGCCGATAGTTCAGGCTTTCAATGCGCCCTTATTTCTTCCAAACCGCGCCTTCCGAGGCGGAAGTCACGCTTGCTCGATAGCGTTTAAGGTAACCGTCCGCAGGCTTTACGAGCGGCGTGAAGCTCTTGAATCTTTTTTCAATCTCTTCGTCGCTAAGGCGCACGGAAAGAGAGCAGGAGGGTATGTCTATATCTATTATATCCCCGTCCTTAATTATGCCTATTACGCCGCCTGCCGCCGCTTCGGGGCAAACGTGACCGATGGCAGCTCCTCTCGTCGCTCCCGAAAATCTTCCGTCGGTAATCAAAGCTACCGTATCGCCCAAGCCCGCGCCGACTATGGCAGAGGTGGGGGTGAGCATTTCGCGCATACCGGGACCGCCTATCGGTCCTTCATAGCGTATAACCACTACGTCGCCCTTATTTATCTTGCCTGAGGATATGGCCGACATAGCCTCTTCCTCGCTGTCGAAGCATTTTGCGGGTCCGCTGTGTTTAAGCATTTTGGGGTCTACCGCGCTCTTTTTGACTACGCTGCCTTCCTTTGCCAGGTTGCCTTTAAGAATGGTAAGACCGCCCTGCGCGGAATAGGGGTCGGAGATGGGCCGTATAACCTCTTTATTGAAGTTATGAGCGTCTTTAACCGTTTCGGCAAGGGTTATACCGCCTACCGTCATAGCTTCTCCGTTCAAAAGTCCTGCGTCCAACAGCTCTTTCATTACGGCGGAAATGCCGCCCGCTTCGTGGAGTTCTTCTATATAGTGCTCGCCTGCGGGAGCAAGGCGGCAAAGGTTGGGGGTCTTTTCGGATATACCGTTTAAAATGTCTATGGACACTTCGTCTTTGGAGAGTCCCGCCTCGTTGGCTATCGCCAGAAGGTGCAAAACGGTGTTGGTGGAAGCGCCTATCGCCATATCCACCGTTTCGGCGTTTTTAAACGCCTTAGCGGTCATAATGTCGGAGGGGCGTATATTTTTTTCGAGCAGATTCATAACCGCCGCGCCCGTTTCCTTTGCGAGGGCGAGTCTCTGCGAATATACCATAGGCAGAGTTCCGTTTCCGGGAAGAGCCATACCCAGCGCTTCGCACAGGCAGTTGAGGCTGTTAGCCGTAAACATACCCGAACACGAACCGCACGTAGGGCAGGCGTTACATTCGAAGTTTTTAAGCTCGTTTGCGTCTATCTTGCCCGCGTTATACGCGCCCACTTCTTCAAACATAGTGGAAAGCGAGGTTTTCTTGCCGTGCACGCGCCCTGCAAGCATAGGTCCGCCCGAAACGAATACGGAGGGGATATTAACCCTCGCCGCCGCCATAAGCATACCCGGGATTATTTTGTCGCAGTTGCCTATAAATACCGCCGCCTGGAAGCCGTGCGCGCGTATAAGAATTTCCGCGCTGTCGGCTATAATCTCGCGGGAGGGGAGGGAATACTTCATTCCCGCGTGACCCATCGCGATTCCGTCGCATACGCCGATGGAAGGTACGATAACGGGCTTACCGCCCGCCGCGATAACGCCTTCCGCCGCGGCTTTGGCTATCATATCTAGGTGCATATGCCCGGGTATGATTTCGCTCTGCGCGCAGATGATGCCGACAAGCGGCTTTGCGATTTCTCCGTCGGTCCAGCCGAGCGCCCTTAAAAGAGAACGCTGGGGGCTCATATCTTTACTTTTACTGAATATATTTTCCATAATAATTACCTTAATAATTACCTTTTATTGACTAATAATAACGTTTTTTTTGCGCCGCGCGCCGACGGCGCGCGGCGCAAGCTTTAAAATCTAATCGTTCTCGGCTATACGCCGATTTGTCAGTTGACGTGGTCGCCGTAGCAGTCCCTGTCTTTAAGCACGTGGCTGCCGCGCGCAAGCACGGTAACGCCCGTCCTCTGCATTTCGAGCACGTCGTAGGGCTCTATCACTTTCAGGAACGCGTCTATCTTTTCGGGGTCGCCCGTAAGCTCTAAAATCATAGCGTCTATCGAAAGGTCTACTACTTTTGCCTTGTATATCTCTTTTATCTGAATAATCTGGTTTCTCTGCTCGGCGTCGGCTTTTATTTTGACCAGCAACAGCTCGCGATAAACGCAGTCCAGCTCGTTCGCGCAACCTATCTTTTTTACGTCCTCAAGCTTATCCATCTGCCTTATCATCTGGTAAAGCATATATTCGTCGCCTATCAGAATCACCGTCATTCTCGAAATTTCTGGGTCCTCGGTGGCGCATACGCACAGCGATTCAATGTTGTACCCCCTGCGCGAGAACAAACCCGAAATTCTTGTTAAAACGCCGCTCTTGTTGGAAACGAGCGCGCCTATCGTATATTTCTTGGTTTCCGCCATATCAGTTTTCCTCCATTTTTTCAAGTTGGGTATCGTACGTTGCGCCGGGTTTAATCATAGGTAAAACGTTTTCGTCGCAGGATATGCGGCAGTCAACGAGTACGGGCGCGCAGTTTTCAAGCGCGTATCCGAACGCCTCGTTAAGTCTTTCTTCGATAACCTTCTCGCTGTCTATCACTATGCCTTTCGCGCCGAAGCTTTCGGCAAATTTCACATAATCGGTCTTTTTTACGAGGGTGGTCTGCGAAAATCTTCTGCCGTAGAAAATTTTCTGCCATTGTCTTACCATTCCTAAAACGCCGTTGTTCATCAAAAGAATGACCATAGGCACGCCCTGCGTAACCGCGGTGGAAAGCTCGTTCATATTCATATTGAAGCTTCCGTCGCCGACAACTACGACGCTGAGCTTGCCCGTGCCGAACGCCGCGCCGATAGCCGCGCCCATACTGTAACCCATAGTGCCGAGTCCGCCCGACGAGCAGAAGCGGCGGGGCGCTTTGACGTTATAGTACTGCGCCGCCCACATCTGGTGCTGACCTACGTCTGTTACGAGCGTAGAATCTTCGGGGGCGATTTTGCAGGCGGCAGTGAGTATCTTATAAGCCATTTCGGAATCGTCCTTTTTAAGCGTCTCCTTTTTGCGGAACTCAGCTATTTCTCCAAGCCAATCGCTTCCGTCCTTCTTTTCCGTAATCGAATTGAGCGCGCGCAGACATTCGCCTACGTCCGCCAGCACGCGGAGAGTAGTCTTTACGTTTTTATCGAATTCGGCGTTGTCTATGTCCACGTGAATAACCTTTTTACCGTTGGCAAAAAGGTCGCGGTTGAGGGCAACTCTGTCGGAAAAACGCGTGCCGAGGGCAATTATGCAGTCGCTTGCAATCAACGCTTTTGCCGCTGTAACCGTTCCGTGCATACCTATCATTCCTATGCAGAGAGGGTCGTCGCCGCTTATCGCGCCTTTACCCATAAGTGTATATGCCACGGGAGCGTTAAGCCGCTTAGCAAATTCTCTTAAATCCTTAGCCGCCTCGGAAGCTATTACGCCGCCGCCCGCCATAATAAGCGGTTTCTTGCTTTGATTTATTATTTCCGCAGCCGCGGCTATTTTTTCCGCGTCGGTGGGCAGCTTTTTCAGCGCGTAGGGCTTCCGCGGCTCGTATTCGCATTCGGCTACCTGCACGTTCTTCAATATATCTATAAGAACCGGTCCTTTTCTGCCCGAATTAGCAATATAGAACGCCTTTCTTATAGTTTCTGCGAGTTCGGTAACGTCCTTAACGATATAGTTGTGTTTAGTTATAGGCATAGTTATGCCAGCAATATCCACTTCTTGAAACGAATCCCTGCCCAGCATATTCAGCCCGACGTTTCCCGTTACGGCGACCATAGGCACGGAATCCATATACGCCGTGGCTATGCCCGTGACGAGGTTTGTCGCGCCTGGACCCGAAGTGGCGAAGCAAACGCCTACTTTGCCCGTAGCCCTCGCGTATCCGTCCGCCGCGTGCGCCGCGCCCTGTTCGTGCGCGGTCAGAACGTGGTTTATTTTGCCGTTACGGTACAGCGCGTCGTAAATATCCAGCACGGCGCCGCCCGGATATCCGAATATGGTGTCTACGCCCTGTTCTATAAGGCAGTTGATTAAAATGTCCGCTCCTTTAAATTTCATTTAACGCTCTCCTGTTTTCTTTGTTATCTCATTGCGTATGTTTATGCAAAAATTATTCACTCTACACGGTTATTATAGTATTGTACTATATATATCCGCGCTTGTCAACCTTTATTTTACGCATAATATTGTATAATTCAGGCAAAAGCAACTGCATTTTAAAAGGCATTGTTGCAAATAAATATTCAGAAAGCGCCTTCGCGCTTAAAATTTTCCAATTAATTACGGATAACGTTTTTAAAACGCGCCCTGCGGCTTGAAAATGCCGCAGGGCGCGTTAAAACTTTATTATTACGCAATAGCCGATTTATATGCAGTAGTCACCGCCTCCGGTGTGCCGCGAGATAATGTCCTGCACCGTAATAGACGAAAGGTATTGCGACACTACCTTGTCAAGTCCTTGCCACACGAACATAGTGGCGCATTCCGCGCATCGATCGCAAGGCGCGCCGCCCACGCAGGCTACGGGGGTAAGACCGCCCTCCGTCAGTTTCAGAATTTCGTTTACGGTCAGTTTATCGGGGGACTTGGCAAGCTTATATCCGCCTGCATATCCGCGGTTAGCCTGCAAAATTTCGCCCTTGTTCAGCGCGGCGACAATCTGTTCGAGATATTTTTTTGAAATGTTTTGCCTTTCGGCAATCTCTTTCAGCGTAACAAAGCCCTCGTCCGAATGTTCTGCGAGGTCTACAATCATTCTCAAAGCGTAACGCCCTTTGGTTGAAATGCCCATAATTCCCCTTTTAACGGCTATGCGCCCAAGGCGCGCCGTATCGCTTATTCTGCGCGTAACGTTACCGTCCGCGCCTTTACGTCGCTATTATACTACTAAACAAGTAGGTTTTCAAGCTTTTTTTCGATTTTGTAAAATTTGTTTTTTAAGTGCAAAGCTCGCTTTCTGCAACCTTTTGTTAGTTTTCGGCATATTGTAAAATATGCGTTTATAAGGAGGGTAGAATGGGTAAATATTTCGGCACGGACGGCTTTCGCGGACTTGCGGGCGTGGGCGTGACTTCCGCTCAGGCGTTCAAAACGGGCAGGTTTTTGGGTTGGTATTTCGGTTCGGCTAAGGGGAAGAAGTGCAGGGCGGTCATAGGAAAGGACACGCGCATATCGTCCTATACGTTGGAATACGCCCTTGCGGCGGGCATTACCGCCTCGGGCGGGGACGCGTATATTATGCACGTCACCACGACGCCCTCAGTTTCTTTCGTCACGCGGTGCGAGGGTTTCGACTGCGGCATAATGATTTCGGCAAGCCACAATCCTTTTTACGATAACGGCATAAAGCTTATGAACTGCCGCGGCGAGAAGATGGAGGACGGCGTTTTGAATCTCATCGAGGACTACATAGACGACAGGCTGTTTATAGGCGGGGCGGCGTATAAAATACCGTTTGTCAGCGGGGAAAAAATGGGAAAAACGGTGGACTATATTGCAGGGAGAAACCGCTATATCGGTCACCTGATAGCCCTTTCTACCGTTTCGTATAAAGGCGTTAAGGTCGGTCTTGACTGCGCCAACGGCGCTAGCTATAAGATAGCGCAAAGCGTGTTCGAGGCGCTAGGCGCAACCGTTTACCTAATCGGCGCCGAGCCTAACGGGCTTAACGTAAACGACGGGGTGGGCGCTACTTATCCCGAAGCTCTGCAAAATCTTGTGCGCGAAAACCGATTGGATATAGCTTTCGCGTTCGACGGAGACGCAGACCGCTGCATATGCTGCGACGAACGCGGCAATATAATCGACGGCGACGGAATTATGTACGTATTCGCGCGGTGGCTGAAAGAGCGCGGTGAGCTTATCGGCGACAGGATAGTAGCCACCGTAATGAGCAATTCGGGGCTTGCCGCGAGTCTTGAAAACTGCGGCGTAAAGTGCGAAAGGTGCGCCGTGGGCGACAGGTTCGTGTACGAAAAAATGTGCGAAAGCGGAGCCGTGCTCGGCGGCGAACAATCGGGGCATATTATTCTCGGCAAGTATGAAACGACGGGCGACGGGCTGGTTACCGCTATAATGCTTATGGAAGCGTTGATAGAAGGCAAGGGGACGGCTTCTTCCCTTATGCGGGGACTTACTCTCTTCCCGCAGAGGAGCGTAAGCGTAAAGGTCAAAGATAAATTTTCGGCAATGCGCAATCCCTTGTTCGTTAAACTTACGGAAGAACTTCGCGCCGACGCGGCGGGCAGGGGCAGAATTATCGTCCGTCCTTCGGGCACGGAGGAGGTTATAAGAATAATGGCGGAATTTGCGACCGAAGAGGAGTGCGAAAACTGCTGTTCCCGCCTTGAAAGGGCGTTAATCGGGGCATAGTACGGGGGTAATTTATGTGCGGTATCGTCGGATACGTAGGTTATAAAAACGCGGCGGAGGAGGTATATCGCGGCTTGACCCGTCTGGAATACAGAGGGTACGATTCCGCGGGAGTGTCTGTTCTGGGCGAGGATATTGAAACGGTTAAAAGGCGCGGAAGAGTAAAGGAGATAGAAAAAGACGTCCTTAAACTTGAAGGGCGGGCGGCGATAGGTCATACGCGCTGGGCGACTCACGGCGAGGCTTCCGATATAAACGCTCACCCGCACGCGTCCGGGTTGTTTTCCGTGGCGCATAACGGAATTATCGAAAATTACCGCGAGCTCAAAGCCGAATTGCAGAGTAAGGGCTATAAATTCGTCTCTCAGACGGACAGCGAAGTCATTGTGCATCTTCTTAATTACTGCTATTGCGGCGATTTGACCGCTACCGTGCGCGCCGCGGTCAAGAGGCTTAAAGGCTCGTTCGCGCTGGCTATTCTGTGCAAGGATTTCGAGGGTATATGCGCGGTCAAATATAAGAGCCCCGTAATACTCGGTCTGGGAGAGGGCGAAAATTACGTAGCCAGCGACGCGCCCGCGCTGTGCGGAAAAGCGGATAAAATCATTATTCCCGAGGACGGAGACGTTGCGCTTCTGACGGCGGAGGGAATAACAGTTCTGGACGGGGATAACAAAGCGGTTAATCGCGATATATTGCCACTTGAATGCGTCGACAGAGAGGCGGAAACGGGCGGTTGCCCCCACTATATGCTTAAAGAAATACGCGAATGCGCGCAGACGGTAAGAAACGCCTGTTCGGGCTTTTACGGCGGAGCGGAGAGTAGGCTGAAAGAGCTGCTCGACGATGCCGATAAAATCATAATAGTCGGTTGCGGCACGGCGTACAACTGCGGTCTTGCGGCTAAGCGCTGGCTGGAAAGCGCGTATAATAAGGACTGTACGGTTGAAATAGCCAGCGAAGCGCGCTACAATCCTCCGCGGTGCACTTCGCGTACCGTGGCGTTCGCCGTAAGTCAGTCGGGAGAAACTGCCGACACGATAGGCGCGGCGGAAACTTTAAAGAGCGCGGGAGCGGTAGTGGTTGCGGTTACTAACGTCATATATTCCGCCATAACGCGCGTAGCCGACGTCGTCGTGCCCGTGTGCGCGGGGGCTGAAATATGCGTCGCCGCTACGAAAAGCTATATCGGGCAGCTTACTTGTTTCTATCTCGTTTCCCGCCTCGCGTACGGCGAAAAAACGGATATGAATTATATTGCAAAAGCGTTGGAAAGCGTCGCTTTCGGCTGTGCGGAGGCGGAAGAGATTGCCCGAATCGCCGTCGGCTCTTCCGCGGTGTTCTTTTTGGGCAGAGGGGCGGACTATCCCGTCGCTATCGAGGGCAGCCTCAAACTTAAAGAGGTTTCCTATATATTCAGCGACGCATATCCCGCAGGCGAATTGAAGCACGGCACTCTCGCGCTCATAGACGAAAACGTGCTTTGCGTAGCGATTATATGCGACGACCGTATGAAAGAGAAGTGCGAAAACGCCGTAGAGCAGATAATTTCGCGCCGCGGCAAGGTCGCCGTCGTAACATGCTACGGCGATATATGCGAAAGGTTTTCAGGTCGCGTAGCCGTAGTCTGCAAAATTCCCGACGCCGTGCCTGCTTCATTTTCCGCGGCCGTGGCGTTGCAGAAAATCGCCTACGGAGCGGCGGTTATAAAAGGCATAGACCCCGATAAGCCGCGCAATCTGGCAAAGAGCGTCACCGTGGAATAGTTTTTAGATAACCTTGCAAATCAATCAGCCGCGGCGTTATTCTTCGGGAGATAATAATAGTCGCGGGATATTCTTCGGACAATAAAAACAGCCGCGGCGATATGCGTCGCCGCGGCTGTAAATTTTGTTATTCGAGATATTTGGATTTTAAAAGGTCCACGTCCTCGTCGGTTACGTCAAGCACGCTCTTGCAGTATCCGATTACGCTTCCGTAACGCTTTTTAACTTCTTTAAGCGTTTCTATCATATATTTGCGCTTAGAAGCCATCATACCGAAGAGTATTTTTTTAAAGCGCAGGTAGAGCGGCGCAACCACAAGCCCGAACCTGTTCCAGAAAAATTTCCTTTTCTGGAAATTGTGCGAAGCCGCGTAATCTTCTATAATTACGTTCTCTTCCACGCCCAACAGCGATTCGACCAGCATAGCCACGAGTCCCGCCCTGTCTTTTCCGCCGCTGCAATGCCATAAAATGCAGTCGCGGTTGTCGATAATAAGGCGGATAACCTTTTTTAAAAGCTGTATCGGCTCGTCCGAAAAGAGTATCGTCTTATACATTTCAATCATATAATTGTCCGCGCTGCCGAACTCTTTCTTGATTCTCCGCGATTCGACCGCCATCGTCTTGGTCATACTCTTTTCGCGCGTTATACCGGGCGTAGCCGTACACAAAACCGGCAGATGAACGTACTGCGCTCCCGGAATTTCAGTGTCGGGATATTCCTCTATTTCCGTGAAGATTCTTAAATCCACGACAGTTTTAACGTTCATTTTTTGCAAAGCTTCGACCGTTTCGGGCGGCAGTTTATTAAGTTTTCCGCTTCGTATAAGCTTTCCGTATTTTATCGTGCGTCCGTCTGCCGTGGGCATACCGCCCAGGTCGCGCGTGTTGAAAAGCTTTTTAAGCTTCAATCTCTTAATGTGCATACTTATATTTTATCACAGCCTGCGGCGATTAGTCAAGTATTGATTAATACGGCTTTTTTATTTTTGGCTCTGCGGCAGAATGTTGCCGCCCTTTCGCAAGGTGCGGAGAGCTGTTTTTGGTAAGAGCTTAGCCTGCGTTATTTGTTTAATAGCTCTCCGCTGAGTTCAAGAATCTGCCCCGCGTACTTTTTTTTGCGGGATTTGAGTATCGCCCTGTAAATAAAATAGTTCGCCGCTACCATCGCAATGCCTGCGCAACCTATTACTATTCCGAGCGGTACGAGGTCGAAAATCACCTGCATAGCCATACACATTCCCGTCCCCAGAACCAACGCGCCCGCCGTTCCGAACGTAAACGCGAATATTTCCGCAGGGCGGCGCGCCTTTTCGTCAAGATATTTAAGATTATCTATCTTAGTCTGTTCGACGCTCTTCTGTTCGTATCCTGCGCGAATGCTTTCCACAAGTCTTTTTTCTGAATTTTCCATAATTTATAACGCTCCTGTCGTTTGATGTGATTACATTTTAGACGGCGAATGTTAACAAAATTATGCGGTGCGGTTAGAGTTTTGTAAACCGTTTGTAAAAGATTTGTAAACGCGCGTTAAACAGGTTGTGGGAACGGACGGCGCGGGCGCCGTATGCGCCGCCCGCGCCCGTTCCGCTATTTATGAAATGGGTAAAGTAACATTACGTGTAAATCGTGCCGCTTTGAAGATTATTTGTCGCCGCGCAGAAGTTCGTCGGAAAGTTTGACTATTTCTGCGCCGTATTTTTTCTTCTGCCTTTTCAATACGGCGTTGTATATTGCGTTGGCAAGCGCGATAGGCGCCGCTCCGACAAGGGCGACCGCGCTTCCCCATATCCATAAATCCCAGCAGAGAACCATACTCATTCCCAGACCGAACATTAAAAGACCCGCGAAGCCCGTGCATAGAGCCGTTACGGTTGCCGGTCTTTTAACCTTTTCGTGCAGTTTTTTAAGCTTGTCGAAATCGCTTTCCCGTCGCTCTTCGATTATATAGTCGCGCCTAATTTCCTCTATCTGTCTGCGCTCCTCTTCGGTGGGAGCGGAATATGAATATTTGAATTTACCGTTGTCAGCCATTTTTATCCTCCGTGTTCTTTAACCGTACGCACGCGGTAATTATCATATAAACGCCCAAAAAGATTATAAACAGGCACGTAGCCGCTCCTAAAAATCCGTTGCCGAACGAATTGTCGATTTCAGGCGCGAATTCGCGTACCATAGATACTTGCAGGGCGAACAGCGAAACCACTCCGTCGGCAAGATTGATGATGCGAATCGCCCGCACGGTGTAATCGTCGTTTTTACGCGCCTTTACGGTGTTGATTATCGCCATCGTCAGCTTATAAAACGAATATGCCGCCGCGCCGTAAATGGCAAGTCCCTCGTGTTTGAACGAGTTGTCGGAAACTATCATCTGCATAATGGCGAAAGAAAGGCAGACGGGCAGAAGAATAAGCAGTATACCGCAGTTGCGGTAGGTTTCTATTTGCTTTTTCTTTAAAAGTTCGGCGGAAATTTGTGCTTCTGCGCGGTTTTTTTTACGGCTGTGAAACAGCAGGTATCCGCGCATTACCGCAAGGGTGAGGTAGTAAGCCGCCAAAGCCGAATACCAGACGGATAAATCCATTGCGGCAATAACTCCGTTGAATACGGCGTACGCCGCGCTGACCGATAGCGATACTACCGCGAAAACCAGCGTGCGGAAGCCGTAATTTTCGAGTATTCTGCTCGTAAATTCGCGCTTTTGAAGGTCGGCGATGATTTTTTTCTTTGCTCTCGGTATAAGCTTGACCGTGACGTAAACCGAAAGCCCCAAAGAAACCGCCGCAAGCGCGTAAATAAAGTACGCCGCATACGCCATCGGCGAGCCCTCTTCCGGCAGAGTCGCCGACAGTACGGCCCCTGCGGCGCATATCGCCGTAAACGCATACAGCGCGACGATAATCCCGCCGCGCGGGTTTTTCAGCCAGCGAATAACGGCGTTTTGCTTTTTTTCTTCATTTTTCTCTTCGCCGTCTTTTTCCATTATATCTTTTCTCCGTTTAATATAACGCTGAACTCGCTGCCTTTCCCCGGTTCGGATTCCACTTTAATCTCTCCGCCTATAAGGTCTATCACCTTTTTTACAAGAGCCAGCCCAAGCCCGTTTCCTTCCTTGGCGTGGGAGGTGTCGCCCTGATAGAATTTGTCAAAAATCCGTTCGCCCGTTTCGGAGGGTATCCCGCAGCCCGTGTCGGTTATTTTAATAATCGCCTTGCCGTTTATAACGGTAAGATAAACGCCTATTTTTCCGCCCGCTTCGGTGAACTTCACAGCGTTGGATAACAGGTTGTTGAAAACTATTTCAAGATAATCGGGCTGGGAATATGCCTCGGCTTCGCATATATCGCAGTAAAGCTCCAATCCCTTGTCGGATATGCTCTCTTCGTAATTTACCACGCAGGACGACAGCACTTCGTCCAGCCGTACCTTGCGCGCGTCCTGCTTTATAGCGCTGTTTTCAAGCTTGTTCAGCTTTAAGATATTGGTTACTAAATAGTTGAGTCTGCGCGTTTCCTCTGTCAGAGTTTTTGCGTAAGACGCGCGCGTTTGCTCGTCTAACTTTCCGTCCCTGAGCGCGGAGGCGTAGCTCTGAATGACCGCGAGCGGCGTTTTCATCTCGTGCGAGACGTTTGAAATGAAGTCGTTTTTCAACACTTCGTTTTTCGATAGCTCTGCCGCCATTTTGTTAAGGTTTTCCTTTATATAGTCGTACTCGTCATAGCGGCTGTACGGGTGCGAAGGTTTAAGCCTTACCGTAAAGTCGCCCTTGGCGATTTTATCGGTAGCATCGAGAATCTGGCGAGAGGGTCTGCTTTCGGTAATCTTTCTCCGAAACAGGTCGATAGCCGTGCAGGTTATCGCAAAAAACGCGACGTCTGCAAACATAATAAAAAACATAACCGTCGGATTTTTGCCGAACTTTTCTTCCGCGAGCGCGTATATTATTACGGAAACGCAGATAACCACCGCGAAGGTAACGAACAGAATCGCCGCGCCCGTAAGCAATTTGATGAATTCGCCGCGCCTGAATTTGTTTATCATTTGAGCACCGCCTTATATCCGAGTCCGTGTACGGTAACTATTTCAAATCCGTCGCAGTCCGCAGTTTTGTCCCTCAGCTTAGCCATGTATACGTCTACCGTGCGCGAGGTGGCGGAGGTGTCGAAGTCCCAGAACTCGTCCATAAGCTGCGACCGCGTAAACGTACGCTTGGGGAAGGACAACAGCTTGAACAGCAAATCGAATTCCCTCACGGTCAGCGCAAGCTCTTCTCCGTTCAGATATGCGGTGTGTTCCTCCCTGTTAAGCGTAAGATTGCCCGCCGTCAGCATATTGTCGCCGTTTATCTTTGCTCTGCGCAACAGCGCCTTTACGCGCAGAACGAGTATGTCGGTATCGAACGGTTTGGTTACGTAATCGTCTATGCCCAAGGCGTATCCCAGCTGTTTGGAGGTTTTGTCGTCCCTCGCGGTCATAAACAGCACGGGTATCAGCTTGTCGCGTTCCCTCACCCTTTCGGCAAGGGCGAACCCGTCGCATTCGGGCATCATAACGTCGCTTATTATCATATCGAACCGCTCGCTATCCAGCGCTTCGAGCGCCTGTTTTCCGTCGTGAACGCCGAAAGGGGCGTATCCTTCCGCCTTCAATGCCGTGCAGACAAGCCTGTTCAACGCCGCGTCGTCTTCCGCTACGAGTATTTTTATCATATTTGCCGCTCCCTTATACTCATAATTTTTCGCCGTGGGAGAGGTGGATTTCGTAATCCGAACCTCCGATTCTACATTAACCTATCATATAATTGTTAAAAAATTGTTAATGCGCATAATAATTTTACCGCAATTTAAGCAAATCGGCAACCTTAATCTGCATTTTTGCGGCAATTTCGGCTTGCCGAAGATTTTTTTCGTTTTTTTGCAAAAAAAATGTGCCCGATTTGTTTAAGGGCAATTTTTGCGCTTTATATTTATATTGTAAGTAAAAAATGCGAGAGTAAAAATGGCAAAGAAAAAGGACGAACTTAAACACAGCGACGAAGAAGAGCTTATGACCGAGCCTCAGCCCGAACCCGAAGCGCAATCGAAAGACGCGCAGGCGGAGGACGCGGAGGCGGCGGAAAGGAGCGGGGAGGTAAAAGAGCCTTCCGAGCTCGAAAAGGCGCTCGCCGCCGCGGAGGATTATAAGAGAAAGTGGTATTCGGTTTCCGCCGAATACGACAATTACAGAAAGAGAACGCAGTCGTCGGTTTCTCAGGCTTATGCCGACGGAAAAGCCGAGGCGGTGTTGAAGCTTCTGCCCGTATCCGATACGTTCGGTTACGCGTACGACGGCGCTTCCGACGAAAAGACCAAAGCGGGGATAGATAAGATAATCAAAAATTTCAACACTATACTCGCTTCTTTCGGGATAGAAGAAATTCCGTTGGAGATAGGCAGTCAATTCGACGAAAGCGTAGCGGAAGCGGTTATGAACGCGCCTTGCGGCGAGGGCGAACAGCCCAACGTCGTAAAGCAGGTGCTTAAAAAGGGTTACAGACAGGGCGGCAAGGTAATAAGATTTGCGCAGGTAATCGTAACCGTATAAAAGCGTGAACTTAATTCATAAAAATAACGGTAAACACATTTCTTTAAGGAGTAAAATATTATGGGAAAAGTAATAGGTATAGATTTAGGCACAACCAACTCGTGCGTGGCGGTTATGGAAGGCGGCGAACCCGTCGTTATCGCCAATAGCGAAGGCAACAGAACCACCCCTTCGGTAGTTTCTTTCAAAGCCGACGGCAGCCGTATAGTAGGACAGGCGGCTAAGCGTCTTGCGGTCGCTCAGCCCGATAAGACGGTTATTTCCATCAAAAGACATATGGGCGAAAGCTATAAGGTAAATATCGACAAGGGATATTCTCCTCAGGAAATATCCGCTATGATACTTTCCAAATTGAAGGCGGACGCGGAGAGCTATCTCGGCGCGAAGGTAACCGACGCGGTCATCACCTGCCCCGCTTA
Organism: uncultured Clostridia bacterium; assembly: GCA_964509935.1. Lineage (GTDB taxonomy): Bacteria > Bacillota > Clostridia > Christensenellales > Borkfalkiaceae > Coproplasma. The sequence continues at coordinate 23,864 of CAZDZH010000004.1, read as the reverse complement.
CTTCAACGACTCTCAGCGTCAGGCGACCAAGGACGCGGGCAAAATTGCAGGACTTAACGTTCTCAGAATTATAAACGAACCCACCGCTGCGGCGCTCGCTTACGGTCTCGACAAGCAGGAAGGCAGCCAGAAGGTTATGATTTACGACCTCGGAGGCGGCACGTTCGACGTTTCCATTCTCGAAATAGGCGACGGCGTGTTCGAGGTTCTCGCAACCAACGGCGATACTCATCTCGGCGGCGACGACTTCGATAATAAAATTATCGACTTCCTCGTAGATTCTTTCAAAAAGGACACGGGTGTAGACCTTTCCAAAGACAAGATGGCTATGCAGAGATTGAAGGAAGCGGCTGAAAAGGCTAAGATAGAGCTTTCGGGAATGAGCACCACCAACGTCAACCTGCCTTTCATTACGGTAGTCGACGGCGCGCCTCAGCACCTCGATATAGACCTTTCCAAGCAGAAGTTCGATTCTCTCACTGCCGACCTAGTGGAGAGGACGGTAGAGCCTATGAAAAAGGCTATGCAGGACGCGGGACTTTCTTATTCGGATATTAACAAGGTCATAATGGTGGGCGGTTCTACCCGTATCCCCGCCGTATTCGATAAAGTAAAGGCTATCACGGGCAAGGAACCTTTCAAGGGCATTAACCCCGACGAATGCGTAGCTATCGGCGCGGCTATTCAGGGCGGCGTGCTTTCGGGCGAAGTAAAGGACGTTCTCCTTCTCGACGTAATGCCCCTTACGCTCGGCATCGAAACTCTCGGCGGCGTTTCCACTCCTTTGATTGAAAGAAACACCACTATCCCCGTAAAGAAGAGCCAGGTGTTCTCCACCGCGGCGGATAACCAGCCCGGCGTCGAAATCAACGTTTTACAGGGCGAAAGAAAGTTCGCACGCGACAACAAGTCGCTCGGTAAATTTATGCTTACCGATATTCCCCCCGCACCCAGAGGCGTGCCTCAGATTGAAGTAACCTTCGACGTAGACGCGAACGGTATAGTAAACGTTACGGCAAAGGACCTCGGCACGGGCAAATCCACCAACATTACCATCACTGCTTCCACCAATCTTTCCGAAGAGGATATCGATAAGGCGGTAAAGGACGCTGAAAAGTACGCCGAAGAGGATAAGAAGCGCAAGGAAGCGGTTGACAACAGGAACAACCTCGAAGGTATGATTGACAGCCTCGAAAAGACGGTCAAGGAAGCGGGCGACAAGCTGTCCGACGACGACAAAAAGACTGTAGAGGACGCTATCGCTAAGGCTAAGACCGAACTCGAAAGCGGCGATAACGACCGTATCAAGGCAGCGTCCGAAACCTTACAGCAGGAAATTCAGCCGGTAATCGCCAAGATGTATCAGCAGGCTCAAAGCGCTGCGGGCGCGACCGACGGTGGCAACGGCGACGATACGGAATTCAATCAGCACAATTAATAGCTCGGCATACAAAAATGCCGGAAACGAATACGTATGCAGCGCGCGGATTCCGCGCGCTGCATAAGCAGTTAAACAGTAAGAATTATGGCAGACAATAAAAACTATTACGAAATCCTCGGCGTGTCCAAAACGGCGTCGCAGGACGAAATAAAATCGGCATACCGAAAACTCGCAAAACAGTATCACCCCGACTTTCACCCCGGGGACGCCGCCGCGGCTGAAAAGTTTAAGGAAATAAACGAGGCAAACGCGGTTCTTTCCGACCCCGACAAGCGCAAACAGTACGATTACGAGTTGGAGCACCCCGGAATGAGCGGCGGCTTCGGCGGCAATCCTTTCCAGGGCGGCGGCTTCGGCGGTTTCGAGGATATAATATCTTCGGTATTCGGCGGCGGCTTCGGCGGAGCAAGACAGCAACAGGGGCCTGCGCGGGGCGCGGATATAGAGCAGACGGTGCGTCTTTCTTTCCTCGACGCGATAAAGGGCTGTTCAAAGGAAATCAGCTATTTCCGTAACGAGCCTTGCCGTTCCTGTAACGGTACGGGAGCAAAGGGCGGCACTGCGTTTCAGAAGTGTGCCAAGTGCGGCGGCAGCGGCAGGGTAAAATACACGCAGGATACCATTTTCGGCAGAACCATTCAGGTGGGAGTATGCCCAGAATGTTCCGGAACGGGCAAGAAGATTCTTGATAAATGCCCCGAATGCAAGGGGAAAGGCTCGGTTCGCAATCAGACGCGCTTTACAATCAATATACCGGCGGGCGTAGACAAGGATTCGTCCCTGCGCAAGCGCGGCTACGGTCAGGCTTCCGCTAACGGCGGAGAGGCGGGCGATCTGTACATTTATTTCCAGATAGAGCCGCATAAACTGCTTAAAAGGCAGGATAAGGATTTGTACGTCACCGTTCCCGTTTCCTATAAGACTGCGGTGCTCGGCGGTAAAATACAGGTGCCCGGAATAGACGATACGATAGAAGTCAGCGTACCCGCGGGAACGCGTTCGGGTACGAGGTTCACCGTAAGGGGCAAGGGCGTAAAGACGGTAAACGGCACGGGAAATTTGTACGTTACCGTGGAAATAGACGTTCCCGAAAAACTCTCGCGCGAGCAGATTAAAAAGCTCAACGATTACGAGGATTCCGTACCCCTTAAATCGTGCGACGCTATGCAGAGCTTTGCGGACAGCGTTTCCGCGCTTTACGGAAGAAAGATAGATAAACAATAATTGAAAAAGTTAACCCAAAGCGCGATTCCGATAAAAGAAGCGAAATTACGGAATCGCGCTTTTAATTTCAAAAATCGGCGATTTATAATAATTCGGTTTTTAAACATTTAAAATAAGGAGTATTTAAAATGGATTTGAACAAGGCAATGCAGGAAAGACACTCCGTAAGAAGTTATCTCGACAAGCCTATCGGAAGCGACGCGCTCAAAGAATTGAATTCGCTTATCGACGATTGCAACAGGGACGGCGGATTGCATATTCAACTAATCGTAAACGAGCCCAAAGCGTTCGACGGTTTTATGGCGCATTACGGTAAGTTTTCTGGCGTAAAAAATTACGTCGCGCTTATCGGCGAAAAGGGGAAGGACGAAAAAATCGGCTATTACGGCGAAAAAATAGTGCTTGCGGCGCAGGCGCTCGGGCTCAACACCTGTTGGGTAGCTATGACCTACAAGAAAATCAAGACGGCGCTCACTGTCGGTAAAGGCGAAAGATTTTACTGCGTAATCGCAATAGGATACGGCGCAACGCAGGGGGTCGCTCATAAAATCAAGTCGTTTGAACAGGTAGCCTCGGCGAATAATCCGCCCGAATGGTTTATAAACGGGGTAAACGCTGCGCTCCTTGCGCCTACGGCGATGAATCAACAGAAATTTATTTTATCGTATGAAAACGGAAAAGTACGGGCAAAAGCCGGTTTCGGGTTTTACTCCGAAATCGACCTCGGCATTGTAAAATATCATTTTGAACTCGGCAGCGGAAAAGATGAGAGTTGTTGGGCGTGATAGATAACTCCGCGGCGCATAAAAAGCGCCGCGGAGTTATCTTTTATGTTGCTTGAATTAATGATTTTGCGGTCAATAATCCTAAGTTTCTTGTCGCTTGCGTTAAATCAAAGGGGGCGATTTTTTGTGCATAAATGAATTTTTTCGGAGCGAACGCATATAAATATTATTTAATTGTTGATAACTTAGCAAAATTGCACGAAAACGCGATAAAAACGCGAGGTTATCAACAAAAAGTTATCGACAATTCTATGTTCAAACCGTGGTTGAATTAATTAATTAATAAAAAGTTATCAACAATATTTCAAATTTATTACATTTTTCGTGCTTTTTTGCGCCGTTTCGCCGTCTTTTAAGCAAATGTTTTTATAAAGTTATCAACAAATGTATAAAAATATGTGTCGCGTCGGCTTTTTATTCGCGCGTGCCGTATTTAAACTGATAAAAAACAGTTGACAACCTGCGAGTTGAGGTATATAATTGTTTAAAAATAAAACCTACTAAACCGATAGGAAAGATATATTTTAATTTATCCTTAATTTACCGTGATATTTCGTTCTGATTTTTTAAAGGCGTCGGAAGGCGTAGCAGGGCGGGGATAAATATCTAAGCGATAGTCTTTTTACATAATCGGTATTTTTAAAGGTCTTAAATGGTTAACAAATTCGATTTTTGGTGCTCTCCCGCAAATCAGAACAGAAGGATACATATGTATCTGCCTGACGATTATTATAACTCTTCCGAAAGGTATCCCGTCTTGTATTTTTTCGACGGGCACAATCTTTTCTTCGACGCCGACGCCACTTTCGGGCAATGTCTTGGATTAAAGCAATTTCTCGACGGGTGGTTCAAAAAGATTATCGTAGTAGGCATAACATGTTCGTCCGACGACAGAACGCGCGCATACGAATATATTCCTTATCATATTTATAGTTATATTTACGGCGACGTTGACGGACGCGGGGACTGTACGGTTTCGTGGATAGTCAACGACCTCAAACGCTTTATTGACGGAAATTTCCGCACCTATCCTTTCCGTGAATGTACGGCGATAGGGGGATACAGCCTCGGAGGTATGATGGCGTTGTATTCGGTGCTGCGCTATAATCGTATCTTTTCCAAAGCTGCGGTAATTTCCCCTTCGTTTATGCCCGCTATGGAGGATTTTAAGCGGGAGATCGCGCAGGACAATCTCTCTCCCGACACGCGTGTTTTTTTTAGCTGGGGAACGAACGAGGACAATCCCGAAGCCGTTTACCACCTTTCGCATAGTATATTGTATCTCGAAAAGCAGTTGCATTTTAAGGGCGTGCGCACTTATATAGTCTGCACAACGAAGGCAGCTGCCGATACGCCGTTCCTGAGTTTATGAACTTTATGTTAACGCAGGCATAACCTGCGTTAAACGGAATATATTACGGGGGTAATTATGAACGTTATTTTTATTTCACCGCTCTTTCCTCTGCATTTTTATAACTTTTGTTCAAATCTTAAAAATCTGGGCGCGAACGTATTGGGAATCGGCGACAGTCCTTACGATTCTTTGACACGGTAATGTAAAAATTCGCTTAGGGAATATTATTTTCTGCCCGACCTTGAAAATTACGACGGCGTTTACCGCGCTGTTGCGTTTTTCTCGTTCAAATACGGAAAAATAGATTACATAGAAAGCCAGAATGAGTACTGGCTGGAATTCGAAGCTAAATTGCGCGACGATTTCAATATATCAAGCGGTTTCCGCACGGCAGATATGGCGGCAATAAAAAACAAGTCGCTTATGAAAAACGGGTACAGGCGAGCAAAAGTGCGCACGGCAAGATATATTCTCGTCGAAGATTATGCGCCGTCCTATGATAAGATTATAATCAATAACTATCCGAAATCCGATTTTTTCTTTGCGTCGCGTTTTAATCATAAAAAATTATAAAATATCGCGTTGCGTTGCTTGACAAAACGCATTGATATGGTGTAGCATAAACTCGTTGATAAATCAACGAGTTTATGCATATGGAAAAGATTTTTGAAAATTTTACTATTTCGGTACTCAAACTTTATCGCCTTATTCAGAGAATAAAGCATTACGAAATGCGCGAATACGATCTGAAAGGCATTCACGTAATGTGCATATATTATCTCAACGAAAATCGCGGAGGGCTGACTGCGAGCGAGCTTATGCGCCTTACCTTCGAGGACAAGGCGGCGATTTCGCGCGCTCTCGGACAGTTGAGGGAAAAGGGCTACGTTGAATACGACGCGAAGAAGTATAACGCCAACATAGTGCTTACCGAAAAGGGGGCGGAGGTAGCGGATTATATCTCCGTCAAGGCGGAAAAAGCGGTAAACGCAGGCAGCGCGCGTTTTTCGGAAGAGGAGAGGGCGTTCTTTTACCGATCGCTTGGCGCTATAACCGAAAATCTTAAAAATTATTACGAAAATCTTATAAGCGGGCAGGATTGACAGAGTTTTCCGCCCTTTTCCGGTTGCTTGCATTTAGGGGAATTTATGGTCAAAAATATGTTTACGCAGATGATTTACCGCATAGTATTCTGCGTCGTTTCGGCTTTGGCTTGTTTGCTTACGTTGGATTATTTCACGGTTATCCACGGTACGGATTATTTCACTTTCTCCGACGATTTCTGGCTTTACTGTACGAATAATCCAATTACGTTTTCTTTGCGGTCGGCGTAGCCGTATGCGCAGAAACGGTGAAAAAGGTTAAAAACGGAGAGTGTGAAGGGTTTGTTACCCGCTTTAAATCTATTAAACTCTGCGCTACGGTCATGATTATGGTGACCTTTTTCGTCTATATGCTGAACGGCACGGGCGGAACTTACGTGTATACTTCATACACGCAGGCGGGGGCGGAGGCTGCCGTTTTCAATCATACGTATCTGAACTCGGTCGTTCTCGCCGTCGCGTATATCGCCGCTGCCGTCGGAATATCCGCCGCAGTAGTTAAAAAGCAAAGCTATAAATAACCTCTGCTACCGTATCGGACTGTCACGCGCCGCGCCTTATAATAGGCGCGGCGCTATCTTGTCGTCGTTCGGTCAGAAACCGACGCTTTTCGGCTTTATGTCGTGGCTGTTTTCTTAACGGCGGATTAAAATTGAAATAAACGCAGGGCGACGATTGTACGAGCATTGGCGTCTGCGCGCGGTTTCAGCTGTATACTTATGAAAAAGAAAATAGTAATCAAAGAAAACAACAGATCTGTCGAGCGGGAGGTGAACTACGTTCCGTTCCGATATATCGCGGCGATTTTTCTTGTAGCGTTGGAAACGCTGGCAGTTATCGCTATCGTATCTGTGCTTACGGATTTATATACCGTATTTCTATAGCCGTAGCGGCTACGCAACTTGCCGTAGCTACGGCTATCGTCAACAGCAACGATAATCCCGATTATAAATTGCCCTGGTTGTTCTTCGTAATGCTTATTCCTATCGTCGGGTTTATGCTGTATTTTATGTTTTATTCCCGAAAGCTTAGTAAAAAAAAAGTCGGACGGATAGACCGCTTTATCCTTCAACGTACGGAAAGGAACGACCGACGGGAATTGTTACGCATACGCGCGGAAAGCCCGCTTGCTTATTCTCAGGCGGTTATGATAAGAACCGCATATACCCGATAAAAAGCTTGTTCTGCTTATGACTCGAAGCTGTTACGCAAGGCTTTTAGTCGCAGGGGTGAAGATTTACGAATATGAAAAGGGGTTTATTCACGCAAAAACCTATCTTTCCGACGATGAAACGGCAATGGTAGGTACAATCAAAATGGATTACCGTTCTCTCGTTCATCACTTTGAAAACGGGGTTTGGATATATAACCACAGGGTAATCGGAGACATAAAAAAGATTTCCTTGATACGCAGGCGAAGTCGATACGTTTTGAACGCAGTATGCTTAAAGAAAATCTGATTCAAAGGTTTATCCGCGCAATGGTAAAGGTGTTTTCTCCGCTGTTTTAATTATTTTAAACGGCGTTTAATGTTATCGAAAATAACGAGAAGAAGATATAAAATCCGTAAGAATTAAAGCGACGGGATAGAGATTGCTAAGGCTTTGTCATCAATCGAGTCACAATAATTCATTAAACAAAATATAAATCCGAACCATTCGCTTGTTATCAGCAAATAATTCGGATTATACTCTTTTGGTGCACCATACGCAACCTTATTCGAATACCGAATAGGGTTGTGTTTTATTTTATTGATGTTATTTTAACGTTTTCTCATTAAACTATTTTGTTGTCTTATAATATCTTTCAATTTTTCTGTTGTTGAAAGATTTTCGTCATTTTCTTTTAAGATTGCAAAGTTTTCAATCTCTTCGTCAGTCAGATAAACCGTCATCATATGCTCGTGTGAAATCGTGTCTAAAATGCAGCGGTCGCCACGAAAGATAATTAAATCTTCATAGCGCAAATCTATATGACTACCAAAAAACACATAGCCCCAATCGTGCGACCAGTCTTTTTCCCAAGCAGGTAAATCTTTGAGTGAAGAATTGAGAAAGGCACGTTTATTTTCTTTAGTCAATTCAAAATTGCATTCCTCGTGCAGCATACTTGAATATCCGAAAGTAACGTGTGGATTTAGCGAATTGTGAAACTCAAGCAACTCTTTTGATATATGCTCAAAATCAACGTAAATCGTATAACATTTAGAAAATGATTTTGCCATTTTGCGTTCCTGTCTGATTTGTTCACGCATATATTCTTCAAAATGCTTTTTTGTAGGTTTTCCGCCGAAAAAATCAATCTGCCAATCTGAAAGACTCAACTGGTCCATATTATAAAGACGAATTTGCTCTTCAATTTTTGCAATTCTATCCTGTTGATTTGACTTCAATTCATGCAAAGCAGAAATAAGATATTTTTGCTTAAACGGACGCAACAATCTTGTTGTCGAGCATCTTGCCATCGTTCCTATTGAAATACAATACCGTATAATGGCATTACGGTCTTTGGGAGTTAACGGCGTTTCATTCGATTCGTTAAGATATATTTCTCTTTGCATAAACTCTTTTACATATGATTTATTATTAACAAACTATATCATAAATCAAAAAATGAGTCAATAGAAATAGGCAAAATATAGTTAAATCTTGCTTTGGCACTGTGGCGGGTGCTTGACGGCGCACGAAGTGCGCCGCTCGTTTTATCAAGCACCCGCCACAGTGCCATTTAGTAAAAAATATAGTAAAATTGTAGATTAAAAAATTTTATTTTGATATAATTTTTAAAAACAAGACTTTTGGGCGAGTTTTGTCCACTGTCAAATGTTATAATATATATGAGGGGTATAGAAATATGAATAAAATCGCAAAGAAAACAATTATAGTTCATATTTTAAAAATTTTATATTGTTATTCTTCGTCTAATTACCCTGTAACTCAAACTTATATTGCCGATTACTTAAATGATATTGATATCTCTTGTGATAGAAAGACTGTCGGCAGAAACATTAAGTATTTAATTGATATGGGCTTGCCTATTGTAAAAAGTAAAGGCTCAAAGCGTGGTTATTACTACGACATTGCAAACGATAATTTTTTTATAAGGAAAAATTGAAATGCTGAAAGTTCTTGTATTTTATTTAGTTTTATGGTGGTTTACAAAACTCGAAAACCAAAAACTACTTATTGTGCGTGCAATATTGGCAAGTATTTTAGCTGTGTTTTTCTTAATAGGTGCTATTACTATATTTACTGAACCGCATTTCATAAAAGACGGTTTTGCTTTTATGGGGATTTTTATTCTCATACCATCTATATTGTTCACTATAAGAGCTATTTTTGATATTAAAAAATTATTATCAGATAGAAAAAAATGAAATAAAAATTCAATTAGGAGATAACATATGGACGCTCAAACTGCAAAAGATACATTTTGGAAACACTTTGACGAACATGTCGAAAAAAAAGGTAATGAATTTTATGTTACTCACATTAAAGGCGGTAAAAATCAAGCTGCTGGAAATATAAATAATCCTTCGCCGATGGCAATGCAGACAATTTGTTGTGAATATAAATATCGTGATAATGTCATTTTAGTACAAGTTTATATAAATCAAAATATTGAGCTGTTCGAAACATTATATGCAAAAAAGGAAGAATTAGAAAAACAGCTCGGTTACATAGTTGAATGGGTAGAACACGGAAAGATAAGTAATTCCGTTAGAAGAATACAAAGAAAATTCTATATAAATAAACCTCTTAATGAAATGGTTGAAACTGTTTATCCTTATATTTTAGATTTTATTAAGGTTTTCAGCCCATATATTTAAAAATTGCGAACTTTGTTGGGGGTTGATATTCGTGAAAAAACATAAGTGGTCAAAAGAAGAAAATGAAATTGCTCTTTATGCTTACCTAAAAGAGATGCAGAGAAAAGAAGCAAAAATTTTAGCCGAAAGTCTGGGCATAAATCCAAATGCTTTTTGTATGCGTATGGCAAATTTTAAATGGTTGGCAACAAATGGGGAAGCAGGACTGTGGGCGTTTAAAAAAATACAGTTAGAAGTTTGGGAAGAATATTGCAACAATAAAAGCGATTGGATGAAAACAATGGAAAAGAAACTTATTCGTTTTAAGTAACCATTGCTATATAAACACAAAGTCGAACTACTTTTTAAATAGTAATTCGGCTTTTTTAATGCAGAAAATAACACAACCTTACCCGACTATTCGAATAAGGTTGCGTATGGTGCACCGAGGCATTTAATATCCGAATTTTTCGCCGCTTCAATGTCGGAAAGATAGACCGTCTGCGTTCCGTCCTTGAAATTGAAAGTTAAGGTTACTTTATCGTCAAACAGATAGATTGAATTGACAAAACCGTCTATCAGCCGACGCGTGCCGTCCTGTGTGGTGATGTCCAACTTTCTGAACTTCTCTATCCCGAAGCGTATCTGGTCTTGCGTAAGAAAAGGCTTTTTTATCTTCTCCTGCAAAATCGTAATTTCAAGTTCTTTCTTCTTACTCTCCAACTGCGCAAGCCTGTCCTTCGTGCTGTCCGTAATAATGCCCTGCTCTATCGCATCCATCACGTTGGAAATTCGTTTTTCCGTTTCTTCAAGCTGTTCTTTTAAGCGAGGGATTCTCGGATTCTCTTCCCCCTGTAATATGTATATTCTGTCCGTGAGATAATCTACGAACTTTTCGTCGTGCAGGATTTCCATAGCCTTTTTAACGACCAAATCTTCTATCCATTCTTTGCGGACGGCTTTCTTATCGCAAATGTGAACTTTCTTCGTATTAGCGCATTTGTAATAATGATATACCTTTGAAGTCCCCATTCCGCTTTCGCCCACCATATGCGCCCCGCACTTGCCGCAAAAGAGTTTAAGAGTAAGCAGATAATCATCCTCGGCTTTATGCCTTGCAGGAGCTTTCTTATTATTAATCAGCTTTTGCTGTACCCGTTCAAACAATTCATCCGAAACGAGAGAGGGAATACAATGCGGTACGACCACTTCACGAAATTTGTATTCTCCTATATATCTTCGGTTGGAGAGTATGCGCTGTACGCTGTTTATGTTAAGCTTACCGCCGCGATAGGAACGGATGCCCTTTTTATCGAGATAATCGACGATTTGTTTTACCGTCTTTCCGTAGGCATACATAGTGAAAATTTCTTCCACGATAGGTGCAGTGGTTTCGTTTGGTTCAAACTTGCGTTCTGCGTTCAATTTATAACCGAAAGTAACCTGACCGCCGTTGTTTATTCCTTTCAACGTATTCTCCTTCATACCACGCACGACCTTTTCGGCAAGTTCTGCGGAGTAGTACTCTGCCATGCCTTCTAATAGGTCAAATGGACATAATGCCTATTTTGAGGGTAGTTGGTTTGTTAAGGTGACAGAACCGAGTCGATATCAATCTTATAGTAGATATGAATCTCCTGCGGTTTTCCCGTAACCGTTTCTTTGCCGCCGATGACAAGGTGATCGAATAACGCCAGACACATTTCACGGGTTAGCGTAGGCGAGTTAAAATACATTTTCAGCCTTCGGATAAATTCGTCCACGTCCGTGTTTACTTGCGACAATTCTTTAATTCCCTGCGTCAGTGTCGTTATTTTCTCTTTCAGTTCCGTCTGTTCGGCGGTGTACTTTTCGATTAACTTCACGCACACGCTTTCGGGGATTTTGCCTGCAACCTTTTCTTCAAACGCCGCCTCGATTAACTTATCAAGTTCGGTTATGCGCTTTTCGGCTCTTTTCAGGTCTTTCTTGACGTCGGCTTGATTTCTGTCCGCAAGCGTCGCTTGCCGTTCAAGATACTGTCGTTTGAATTCCGCTTCGTGCCCTATAATCAGTTTGGCTTTTGCGGAAATATCGTTTTTGACAATCTGTTCCAAAACGGGTACCGTAATGAAATGACTGAAACAAGCAGACGAGCCTAACCGTGATTTGCTTCCACAATTGAAGTTGAAATACGGCACGGCTCTCCCGACACTTTTTATGAAAGGCATATTCCAACCGAGCCGCATTTTTGCTCCGCAGTCCGCACAGAACATCAGCCCCGATAACGGGTGCATAAACCCTCTTGCGGTATGCTTTCCGTGTCCTATGGCTTTTTCGACTTCCTTGACTTTATCCCATAATTCTTTCGAGATAATGGCCGGGTGTGCATTTTCGACGATAATCCATTCTTCTTCGGGACGGCGTTGCCACTTATGGTTCTTGTATGAAATTGTAGTTGATTTGTGTTGAACTAAATTGCCGATATACGCCTGATTGTTCAGCAGAGTACGAAGAACGGAAGTGCTCCAAAGGTGAGCAGAATTTCTAACACCGTTTATGCCCGTCTTTGCTATGCGGTAATCGTTGGGCGTTAAAACCTTTTCGGCGTTCAGAATATCCGCTATCTTTCTCGGCGTTAAACCGCTTGCCCGCATTTCAAAAATGCGTTTTACAATAGGGGCGGTTTCTTCGTTTATTTGCAGGGTACGTTTTTCGTCCGTTCCGAGTATGTAACCGTACGGCGGGTGGGACATTCCGTTTTTACCTTCCTTTGCGTTCTTGATACGCACGGCGCGCAACTTCTTGCTTGTGGTTGCCGCCCACCATTCGTTGAACACGTTGGTAATCGGCATCATATCCATAGCGGGAGTATCTTTGTTCTCCGTATCGATATTGTCCGATAATGCAACAAACCGTATCCCGAACGTAGGAAAGACGTAATCGAGATACTGTCCTACCATAATGTAGTTTCTTCCGAAACGGCTCATATCCTTGACAAGTATCGTATTAATAACGCCTTGCTTAGCGTCATCGAGTAATCTCTTAACGCCCGGTCTTTCAAACGTGGTTCCCGAAATTCCGTCGTCCACATAAATATCGTGGAGGGTCCAGCCCTGTTCGTCGATATACTCTGAAAGGATAGCCTTTTGGTTTTCGATAGACAGCGATTCGCCTGCACGTTCGTCGTCTCGGCTTAATCTTACGTACATTCCGACAATGTAGTCTTTGTTGTTTTGCTTTGATTTCATTCTTTTACTCCTTTGAATCAAAGCAGCCTGAATTTTCAATGTGCTATGATTATACCACGGCACACCGAAAAATTCAAGCTACTCGATAATATATTTAGTTTGCAGAATTTTTCATTTCCGCAAGTACTTGTCTGAAAGCCAAATCGCCGAATACTTTTTTGAAGTCTTTGCCTCCGATGTAATGACTTACGACAACGTACTGTTTTCCGTTTATGATCTCGGTATGAGAAGTAGTAGGAACGCTGTCTCTCCCGTTGATCAATTGTGTTGATGCTCTGTTCGTAATTTTCCCTCCTATATCTTGTTAATTTGTCATTCATATTCAGTTTTCATATTTAATTCCTCCGTGTCGTCGTCGCCGCAAACTTTGCTTTGAGCCGCCCGTTGGCACAGGCGGCAACTTTGCGCCGTTGCGGCTCCTCTTCCCACAAAAATATTTCATCTTTTTGCGGGAACCCTTTTTGCACGTTATTAGAACGCGGTATAACCGCGTAACCGCTTCGTGGCGGCATTTTTTCGTATAAAAAAGCCGTGATTACTCTTTCAATCCTTTTACCTTCTCATATTCATTAGGACGTATTCTTCACGGTCGTTTTTTTGTCTTATTCAGTTGTTACTTTCCGCCTTTATCACTTGTGTTACTATGTACGTTAAAGGAAGAAGACGGGGTTTTCTTTTCTCTTGACTTCTTTAATAGTTCGTCAAATTCTTTGGGGTATGCGCTCATCATATCCGCTACCATTCCGAACGCTGCGTCGTTTGCCTTGGCTTTGCGTTCCGCTTTTTGCAGTTCAGCAAACAGAGAATCGGTATCTCTGTTTTTGATAGCGATATACTCTTTGTAGGCGGCGTTTTGCGTTCGCAGACTTTCTATCTCTGCCTCAACAGCCTTCCGTCTTTTTGGAATAGACTTGTTCTTCGCATCTTCAACTGTTTGAACAACTTGGGTTAAATCGTCTAACTCGGCTCTCTTTTTCTCGGTCTGCTCGTCGATTTCTCGTTCACGCTGTTCTGCGCTCTCGATAATCTTCTTTGCCTTATACTCCGCCGTGGAGAGGTGCTTTGCTTGACTGCCTTCTTTGCCACGTTGCAATCCCCATTTCTTGCCGATACTCTCGTGAAGTTCGGTTTGTAACTGTGCAAGCTTTTGTCTGTCGAAAAGGCTCTTGCTACTCAACCGCCCTTCGTTGATGGGAATGAAGTTAAGGTGCATATGCGGCGTGGTTTCGTCCATATGCACGATTGCGGAAATCATATTTTCTTTCCCGTACTTGTCCGAAAAAAACTCGGCGCAATCCCTGAAAAACTCTCTCTGTTCCCACGGGGGTAACTCCTTGAAAAACTCGCCGTCTGACGTTATGATAAAAGAATTCATCAGGATAGCGTCCGAACGGATTTTGCGCTTTAACTCCAACACCGACAGCCTCTCGTTGATTATCTCTATATAGCTTTTTCTCGGCAATATAAGGTGATAATTGAGGTGCGTTCGGGAACTGTCTATCTGCGGATTACTCGCCTGATAGGTCTCGTCTCTTTCGTTTTCTTCCTCGACAGGGCTGACTTCCTGCCGTTTATATTTTTCCATATGACATACTAAATAACTGATTTTCTTTTCCTCCTGTAATTTTATTTTTTAGTGGTCATTCTTCTCAAACGGCGTAAGGGCAACGCCGTTTTCGGTCACCGCTTGCGCCTTGCACTATGCGCAAGCTCATCTCGGCTTGCCCAAACAGCGCACTGTGCTGTTTGGAAAACTGCAAGCCTCGTCTCACAGAGCGAACGGAACTTACAAAGTAAGTGTAGTGAGTTACACCTATGATAATGACATAGGTTTTGCTTCCCGTTTGCTTCCGAATTGCTTGCCATTTTAATTCTCCCTAAAAGTTTGATTTGTGATTTGCTGTTCTTGCTTAAAAGTAGTTAAGATGCTTGGTTAAGCGGAACGCTTATTTATTAAGTTGTCTTTCAGTTTGGTGGTGCTCGTTGCATGTAGTTCTCCTTTTGGGTAAAATAAAAACCTGCAACAATCTTGTTACAGGTCTTTTACCATTTATTTAATTGAATGGGTGTTATCTGCCCTCTCATTTATATAAGGACAACTCCTGCCCAAAATTATGCAAGCAATTTTAGTTAATTAAAAATTTTATGCTTTCAACGTCTGCCAACGCTTTTTCTCCTTTGCAGGCAGACGGCTTATTATCTTTTCTATCTGCTCCGAAATGGGAGTAGTCTCGTTATCTTCCACAATACGGACGTTTAATTGTTTCTTTGCAAAATCAATATTCTGCTTAGTACTTCGCTCTTCAAAGAATGGCACAAACTTGGTTTTAAAGTACTCCATAGGCTTCATTTTTGCCTTTTTAGCGACTTTAGCAAGTTCCGTGATAAAGTCTTTATAGTTGTAATCTTTCGGCTTGGTAAAGCGTTCTTCACGCCGTTCAATTTCCTCTTGCAAGTGCAGGTATAGCCATTGATATTCAATGGGCAAGTCTGTCATATACGTCCAAAAATAACCTCTTATCGAAAGGTCTTTTAACGTAAACATTTCCCTATAAATGTTCCCTTGTGAGAGGTCATCTAATCGGTAGTACAGCAAGTTCTTAATGCCGTAACGGTACAGCTCAGTCTGCGTATAAAACCAACAGCGCAAGCGTTCTTCTTCCTGCGGAAGTAGGCAGGAGAGGAAGTCAGTCATAACCACGTTTTCATTGTGTTCTAACTTGCCCGTCTTGCGGTAACGGTTGTATTGGTAGTCTATCTCTATGTCGATTTTATCCCGACTGCCGTCGTTCAGTAGTTGCTTATCAAACGCCTCGGTAAGCTGTTGTAACAGCCTCGACACCTGATATTGTTTTAATTTCAACTGCTTGGCTATTTCCTCTTGAGTGCAGTCGTATTTATAATATAAATCGTACAACCTTTTACCGAATTTAGTCAGTTTGGAGTACAGTCTATTCCTGTCGATATTATCGCAATTATCCTTCTCGCAGGTTAGGCTTTTCTCGTCTGCTTGATGTTCCATAGGGTCGTCTTCGTCACCGTCCTCGTCCTCATAAACGGGGAAACGGGTAAAGTACCTATCGTCATAAAACTTTAAATCGTGCCGTAATGCCTTCTTGTTAAAAGCGTATAGCGCCGTCCATTGCTCCTTGGTTAGTTCGGTCTTAACAATTGCACCGTCAACCTTTTGGAAGTAATAATACATACCTTCCGTCTTAGCCTTTCTCGGATAGCGATTTAGATAATACTCTTCATTCTCCTGCCAACAAAGCGGATCTTTGGCGTGTAACGGCTCTCTTTTCTTCGCCTTAATTTTCCTTTTATCATCCATCTTCGTCCTATATCGCGAACATACGTTTATAATTTTTCTTGTATTATAAACCTATCTTCACAAAAAGTCAACAGCCAAATGTCCACGTTTATGGACAATTGGCTGGTTTTATCGTTTGAGACACCTCTTGTCATACTTGTAAAACAAATAAGAACAGCCGACCGCAAGACAGAAACGGTGAATTGACATATTTATACGGTCGTGCTATAATGAAAAGCGATAAAATCGGGCGGTAACACATAGACGTGAAAATTATAGAATTAACGGACGAAAAGGGGAAAAAGAAATTTATTTTATTCAGGCGAAAGCTTTATGCGGGAGATAAAAACTACGTAATGACGAGCGAATTCGTGCTGACCGATTTATTATACGGCAGGACGGATTTTGCGAGAGAGTGTTACGTTCTGCCCGTTGCAGTAGAAGAAAAACAGGAAATACTTGCAGAAGCGCTTTTTATTTTTAATGCAAAACTGCCCTATCTGCAAGTCGGTTTTTTTGAAGCGTTAAAGGGAGTGAGCGACGCGGTGGACCTTCTGCTTTGCGCGGCAAGGCACAAAGCGGTTGATTTTGGCGCAAAAGAAGTCGTTATCGGATTGAACGCCCATATCAGTTACGGAGTCGGAATCCTTACGGACGGCTTCGATTTTAAAAACTCTTTCGACAGTAATTATAACAAGAGCTATTATAAGGATTATTTCCGCGGTATGAAAAGCGTTTCGCTTTCTACCTATCGCGGGATAAAACGAGAGTCGGAAACACGACTTATAAAATTCGATTCAGCCGTTCACATAAGGCATGCGGATATGAGGAACTTTGAACGCGAAACGGAAATAATGCGTTCGCTGTGCGAAAAGACCATTGCAAAGACTTATTTGTATTACCCTACGGAAAAGAATCATTTTTACCAACTTATGCGCGATTTAAAGCCGTTTTTATCGGGTGAAAATTTGCTTTTTGCGGAGGACGCTAAAGGTCGTACTATCGGCTTTTTGTTCTGGCATCCCGATTTCAATCAGATGCTCCAAGGAGGCAGGAACTATTCCACAGCAGGTATTGCGCTTGCGTGGCTTTTCAGGCGAAAAGAGATAAATACCGCCAAATTGAACGCAATAGGCTCTCTTTCCGTCAGGGCGACGGCAGCGCTGATTGAGGAATTCGAACGGCTTCTGAGCGATCGGTATACATACGTCGAAACAAACTTCGTGTGGGATAACAACCTTCCTTCCACGCATATCAACCGTAGGTTTTTCGCCGAACCGCACAGAAAATACGAGGTATATTTTACCGATGTTACAAGAGAAAACGATTAAAATCACCAAAGCCGAATTACTACCTGCGGAATGGGACGAGGTTACTCGGGATAATATCTATCTGCAACGCAATTTCCTCGCTTTTATCGAAAAGAGCGAGCATGATTATAAACCCGTTTATTATCTGTTTTACGACGGCGAAAGGCTCGATTCCGTATTTGTTTCCCACCGTCGCAAGGGATATAATCTGGGTATGTTTACAAAGAAGGATATCAAAATTAAAGTAACTCTGATATATCTGCCCATGTGCGTGACGGCGAGCGGACTCGTTACGGGAAGGTTGAAAGACCTCGTTTTCGACACGATACGCTCCATCAAAGGGTATAAAATGATACTCAATCTCCAAGGCGGCGACGTAAAGGGGTTTGCAACGGGATTGACTTGTCCTAAATGTATTCTCGATTTGCCCTTTGCCTCGTTCGACGATTACTTGGCGGCGCTTCGCAGCGATTACAGGAACAGGGTAAAAAAGATATTCCGAAAGACCGATATGCTCGATATACGTTTTATCGACAATACGACGGAGTTTACCGAAGAGCTCTACGGCCTGTATCTTAACGTACTCGGAAATTCGAGAATACGGATAGAAACTCTAAGTAAAGAGTATTTTACGGGTAAAATGTTTCGTGTTTTCGTCGCATACGATGCGGATAAACCCGTCGGATTCGTTCAGCTTTTGCCGAACGGAGACGAACTTGTTTTTGAGTTTGTAGGTTTGGATTACGACTGTAATGAAATAATACCCGTCTATCACCGTATGTTGTACGAAATCGTAAAATACGGCATTGAAAACGGGTTTAAAACAATCGATTTCGGTCAGACGGCAGACGATACAAAGCTGAAACTCGGCTGTCGGTACGTGGCGTTGTACGCGGCGTTGCACCATAGCAATCCCCTCGTCAACGCCGTGTGTAAAATACTTGCGCCCAAGCTGGAGTATAAGCCGATAAAAACTCAATTTCACGTATTCAGAGAGGCAAAGAAATGAGATTCTTACTCGTTAAACCCATGCCGCATAAGGACTCTATCAATCTGCAAAGTTTTATGATCTGCGAGCCGCTCGACCTCGAATACGTAGCTGCCGTCATCGAACGCGCGGGGCACGAGGCGGATATCGTCGATCTCGTCATTGACGGCAGTTTTCCGCACGCATTTGCCGTAAAGCCATACGACGTGGTGACGTTTACGTCCTATCTCATTCACGTCGATATAGTGAAAGGGTATGCGGAATACGCAAAAAAGAAAAATCCGAACGTAATTACCATGGTTGGCGGAGTACACGCCGAAGTCGTTCCGCAGGACTTCGAAAGTCCGTATATCGATCTGGTATTGAGTGGCGGATTATATGCGTTGGAGGCGCTACTCCCTCTTTTGCAAAGCGGCGCGGAGCGGGAAGAATTGCGTAGAGTAGCGCAAACGCCTAAAAGACAGACGTTCAACTTTCCCCACCCCGACAGGAGTAAAACGGAGAGATATCGGAGTCGGTATAATTATATTTACCACGACGCCTGCGCCACCATCAAAACTTCGTTCAGTTGTGCTTACGATTGCGAATTTTGTTTTTGTACGCGGGTCGGAAAGTATTTTGAACGCGATCTTAGCGACGTCGTTGCGGAGCTGGAAGAAATACGGGAAGAAAACGTATTCATCGTCGACGACGATTTTTTATTCAGACGGGAACGGCTGATTGAGTTTTGTCGTTTGCTTGACGAAAAGGGAATTAAAAAGACGTTTATCGCATTCGGTCGCGCCGATTTTATTGCAGAAAACGAGGACGTGATCGAACTGCTTAAAAATCACGGTTTTGACGCTTTTTTTGTCGGTATCGAGTCGTTTAAGAGAGAGGAACTGTCCGATTACAACAAACGCACATCAGTGGAAGTCAATGAAAAGGCGGTGCGTATTCTGGAAAAACACGGTCTGCAATGTTACAGCGGACTCATCGTCGGTTATGACTGGACGAAAAAAGATTTTGACGGACTTATCGATTATCTGAATTCCTTTGAACATCCTATGGTAAACATTCAGCCTATCACGCCCATCAAGGGCACGCCCTTTTACGAGAGAGTTAAGGACGAGATAGTTGAGGACGAAAAAAATTACCGTTATTTCGATATGGCGCATTGCGTCATGATGCCGAAGAAAATGTCGCCTCGGGCGTTTTATTACAATATTCTAAGGGCGTATCTGAAAACTTCGGCTTCGGCTGAAGGTAGAAAATATATCAAGGAAAGATACGGAATAAGGGTTTACCGTCGGGTCAGAAAAGGTGCGATAAAAGTTGCGTTGCAGTATATAAAACTCATTCTGCACCCGAACGTCAAACGGAGGAAGAAAAACAAGGCATGAACAAAAAAATTCTTTTTATACAGCCGTCTATCTACGACGACAAAGGTAAAGTGGTAAAAAAGAGAAAGCTGTATTTTGTCGGGCTTGCCTATCCCGTGTTGGCTTCTCTTCTTCCCGAAGGCTGGACGTGCGATATCTGTATCGAAACGATAGAGGACATACCGTACGATACCGACGCCGACGTTATAGGCATTGGCGGAATGGGGCACGCCGCCAACCGTGGCAAAGATATCGCCGCTGAATTTAAAAAACGCGGAAAAATTGTCTTTATGGGCGGACCGATGGTAAGCCTGATTCCCGAATACGCCAAACAGTATTGCGATTCAGTCATGATCGGCGACTCCGAGGAGACTATTGTTGAAATATGTAAGGATCTTGAAAACGGTACGCTGAAACCCTTTTACAAAAAACCGATAACCAAACTCGAACTGCCCCTGCCTCGATACGATCTCGTAGTGAATAAACGTATCGGCGACTTTTTACCCGTACAGGCAGGAAGAGGCTGTCCCAACAGTTGTAAGTTTTGTTCCATTTACTGTATTTACAGAAATAAATACATAAAACGCCCGATAGACGAAGTAATACGGGATATCAAATACGTAAAAAGTCTGGGGTTCAAAAAATTTCTTCTCATAGACGATAATATCGTTGCGGATGAAGAGTATATGCTGGAACTATGCGAACGGATCAAACCGTTAAAAATGCAATGGATGAGCCAATGTGCCATACAAATCGCCGATAACGAAAAGCTTTTAAAAGCGGTTGCCGAGAGCGGATGTTATACGCTCAGTTTCGGACTGGAAAGTATCTGTAAACCAAATCTTGAAAATTTTCATAAAAGCTGGTGCGATCCCGATTATTACGTCGACGTCATAAGAAAAGTTACCGACGCAGGAATCGAGGTGGCAAGCGAGATGATTGTCGGGGCGGAATTCGATACGCGCGAAAGTTTGCTTGAAACCGTAAAGTTCGTAAAAAAAGCGGATATCATCGCGCCTAAATTTTATTGCCTGACACCTATCCCCGGCACCGATTTGCACGAGGAAATGAAGTCAAAAGGCAGAATTACCGATTACGATTATCTTAAATATAAGCCGTCCGTTTCAGTTCTGGACACGCCGAATATGACTGCAGCGGAAGTTACTGAGTGCTTTTGGATGGTATACGATAAACTTTACTCTTTGCCCGCTATTCTCAAAAGAACGATTTTTAACAGACGCTTTTTCAAACGACCCGGCAGAACTATATTTTATCTCATGGTAAACCTCGTCTATCGCTCGCACATAAAACGGAGAATCGCCCCTAATATTCTCTGAACAAGCCGGAAAACTTTTATAACGTATCAAGAGCATAGGTAACAATTGAATAGTTCACCTTTATAATATTGGAATGTTTCCACAAATCAAACGAATGAATTCGAAAAGGTCGGATGAAATGTCCGACCTTTTTGTACATTGATTTGGCTGCTTTAATTCTGCTTTTGAATTATTATGTCCATTTGAATGCTTGAACCCTTCGAGTACGCTTTCCAACAGTATGCCTTCCGAGCCTTCGGATATGCTCTCCATAGCGGAGATAACCTTAACGCCGTTTTTGCGGAGCAGAGCTTTATAGTGTGCGCTGTCGTAGCGGTTACGGGAGAACCTATCCAACTTCCACACAATGATGCAATCGAAAGCGTGCTTGTAGCTATCCTTAATCATACGTTGGAATTCAGGACGATTATCAGATTTAGCGGACAAAGCTCTGTCTATGTAGTTTCCGATAACGTCGATTTCGGCACGGTTTGCAAACTCCATACACTCACGGAGCTGACCTTCAATGCTTTCTTCTCTTTGGTTGTCGCTTGAATAGCGGGCGTAGATGACAGCTCTCATAAATAATTCTCCTTGTGGGTATAGTATAACATACTAAACCTGACAACTCTGTCATATATAAAAAATTATTTTGAATTATTTTCATTTAATATATCAATTCCCATAAGAACACCGAAACGAAACCCCTCCTTATAAAAAGTCTCGCATTCTTCGCTGTTTGCTTCATCTATTTCATTTTTGAACTGATTATACAGCTCAATTGCCTCTTTATCATCTTTAAGCATTTCGGTCAGTTTAATATCGGTTTCACAGACTTTACTCATGATTTTACTTTGTTTATCGGTTGGTTGCACACTTTCATAAGTGCCTCTCAACCCTGAACACATTTGTTCTATCGCAGATTTCATAACAATCTCCTTTGGTTTTTTAATACATTATATAGCTCTAAACGAGCTAAGTCAATAATTTTAGCTCAATTCGTGGTATTCTTTTGGTATGATATTATTCAAAGAAAGACTTAAAGAGTTAAGGGTAGAAAGAAAGCTATCGCAGGCAGACCTTGCAAAAGAGTTAAACGTCAGCCAAAGAAGTATAAGCAGCTGGGAAACGGGTTTTAGACAGCCTGATTTTGAAACGCTGGAACGTATTGCAAAATTCTTTGACGTAACGGCGGATTATCTTCTCGGCTTGGGTGACTAAGAATAATTTTTGTGCAATTTGTACAAAAACAAATGTTTATAAATATATTGACAAGAGCGTTTTGACGTGTTATAATGCGAATATACGATATGAGTCGTATTCTGCCCTCAGAGGGTGTAGTTCTGCGTGGTAATAATTAAAGGGAAACATAACAACGCAGAATGATTTTGAACGGAAGAAATCCGTTCTTGCCTTAGCTTGCGAATTTGAACGCAAGGTGTTTTCAGCGTACAAAAAATTCGTGAGCCGTAATAGGCTTTTATTGCCATACAATTTTTCGGCAATAAGAAACGACGAAGTGAGTCCGGAGTTACTCTATGTATTTTAAAGAGTAATGTTAATGGTCTATTTTGTCGTACAATTTTTTAGGAGATTTAACCGGTAAATTAAAAATCTAACTTAATAGAATGGCTAACCACCATAGAGCAATTAAAACTGCTAAATAAGGTTCAAGTCGGTGAAACTTTAAGGATTTCAGCGACTTTTTTCACGTTCTTTTTTCAGTATTAACCCGCTACTATGCGGTGGTTAAGTAGATATACAAAAATTAATTTGGAGGTAATCAATGAGTAAGCAAATGTCAATCAGACCGCCTTAATAAAGGCAATTAAACAGGTAAGCGAACAAGCCTATAAAGCGTTCGCAATAATTAATTAAGGAGATTAAAAATGGAAAACAATCAAGACAAATTTACTTTTTACCAGCCCTATTGGGATTTGGTAAAGGACGAGGACGGGGCAACCGTAAAGAGTATTATAAAGCATATATGCCGCTATATGCTTGACGGAAATGCAGAAGCACCAACAGACAAAACTCAGGCACTTATCTGGGAAGATCTTGTGGAAGTATTGGCTCCGCAACGGGAAAAGGAACTGCAAGGCAAAACGCCCAAGGCGTACAACGCTCGGTGGAAGCACTTCACTTTCCGCAGGAACTATTACAACAAAATGCTATCCCTTGAAGATGACCAAGCGAAGGAATACTTGCAAGCAATATGTGAGTTAGCGTTCAACGGCAAGCAACCCAAGGAATTATCTGCTACCGTAAAGAAGTATTACGAGTTAACGTTGCTAACTCTAAACACTTCCATCAAGCGGAAAAAGGCAGGAAGCAAAGGCGGTACGGCAAAGAAAACAAAACAGGAATCCCCTACTACTTTACACACGATAGATGATTTAAAAGTGTTCGGCTGTACGGGGAATTTAAGTGCGCAAAATCCAATCTTAGACGGTGTGGACGTAAACGAGCTTTATGAGTTTGTTAAGGCAAACGAGGAAACACATTCAATGTCTCTGTATAAAGCGGTTGAAACCTTCCGCAGTCGGAAAGGAGCAGGCGGTTAAAATGGCAAGCAATTTGGAAGCAAACGGGAAGCAAAACCTATGTCCTTATCATAGGTGTAACTCACTACAC
>CAZDZH010000003.1:55240-117466 GCA_964509935.1 uncultured Clostridia bacterium | reverse complement strand
CAGCCGCAGGAATTACAGCCGCAACCGCTTCTGCCGTTATTACAGCCGCAGGAATTACAGCCGCAACCGCTTCTGCTGTTGTTACAGTCGCAGGAATCGCAATCGCAACGACTTACAAGTCCGAATTGCGCCGCATAATAGGGATCGAACCAGCCGCAATTCTGGCAAAATCCGAAATTACAGCCGCTTCTGCCGAAAAATCCGTTGCAAAAATTGCAACCGCAAGAATTACAACCGCTTCTGCCCGATAAAAGCGAAAGCAGACCGCAACCGCAGGAATTGCACCCGCAGCCGCTCCTGTTGGAATTACAGCCGCACGAATTACAATCGCCCCTGTTAAAGTTCCAATTCCACCAATTACACGAATTGCAGGAATTACACGAATTACACATAGGTATTATTTCCTCTTCTGTTAATTTAGATAAAGGTTTTCCCCCTTATCTCATAATCCATTATATGAAAACACCTAGTGAATTGTTATGAAAAAAGCCGACTATCGCAAGCAAAACGTAGGACTTACGCAGAGCGCGACAATCGGCTTTAAATTTTTAAATAATTAATGTTGCTGCTAGATTATTTGCCGAAATATCTCTTCAACAAACCAGCAAAACCTGCGCCGTGACGCGCTTCGTCCTTAGCCATTTCGTGAACGGTGTCGTGAACGGCGTCGAGGTTGAGCTGTTTAGCTCTCTTTGCTATTGCAAGCTTACCTTCGCAAGCGCCTGCTTCAGCCGCAGCGCGGAGTTCGAGATTCTTCTTGGTTGAAGGGGTTACGACTTCGCCGAGAAGTTCAGCAAACTTTGCAGCGTGTTCTGCTTCTTCGTAAGCGTAGCGCTTGAATGCTTCCGCAACTTCGGGATAGCCCTCGCGTTCGGCAACTCTGGACATAGCGAGATACATACCAACTTCGGTGCATTCGCCGTTAAAATGCGCCCTTAAACCTTCCATAATTTCAGCATCGTCGCAAACGCCGTCGCCTACCACGTGCTCGCAAGCGAACTTGGTCTGCTCTTCAACGGGCGTAAATTTCGTCGCCTTGCATACGGGGCAAACTTCTACGTCGTCTTCAACGATTTCACCGCAGATTACACATCTTTTCATAATTAAATACACTCCTGAAAAATTATTTTTAGTTTGTAATTAGATTATAGCACAATTAAGATTAAATATCAATAGTATATCGAAAAAATTTTTGCGAAAATATGTAAATTATATGGCGTTAAAGACAAATTCAGCAATCTCTTCATAGTCTGCGGCAAAATATTTTGCGCCTGCCGCGACAAGTTGCGTTTTCGTGCGGAAGCCCCACAGAACGGATATGCAATCTATGCCCGCGTTTTTCGCGGTTAAAATATCCGTTTCGCCGTCGCCGACGAAAAGACAATCTTTTTTGTCGACGCCGAGTATTTTTATAATTTCCAGCGTAGACGCCGCGTCCGGCTTCAACGGAAACTCGTCAGTCTGCCCGACAACGCAATCGAAATTATACGCGCTCAATAATTTTGCGTAAACGCCGTCGGTCGCCGCCTGCGGCTTGTTCGTAACTATCGCGGTCTTTACGCCGTCAGATTTAAGTCTCTTTAAAAAGGCGTCCTCTCCTTCGTAAAGTCGCGTCAGACTGTTATCGCACTCGGCGAAATGCTTTGCGTAAAAACGGTAAACCTCTTCCGTCATTCCCTCGTTACCCTGCGGCAAAGCGCGCTCTACCAGCTTTTTTGCGCCGTTGCCTACGTATTCCACCGTCTTTTCGAGGGATAGTTCGGGCAGAGCGAAATGCCTTAAACTGAAATTTAGAATTCTGCATATATCTTTTGACGTATCCAGAAGAGTTCCGTCCAAATCGAAAATCACAGCTTTTTTCATAATTATAAATTACATTTTATCGGGAACGCCTATTCCCAGAAGTTTAAGCGCGTTTTTAAGCGTTTGCAGAGTGGCTTTCGTAAGCTCTATACGAAATCCTTTTACGTTCTCTTCAGCAGTAAGAATTTTACAATCGAAATAGAACTTATTGAATTTCTGCGCGAGGTCTACCGCGTAACGGGCAATATAACAAGGCTCGTATTTTTCCGCGGCTTCCTTTACCGTATCGGGGAACGCGGCGAGCGCCTTTACGACTTCAAATTCCTGCGGAAGGAGAGAAGGTTCGGCAGAGAGCGAGCAATTTAAGCCTTCCGCTTTGGATATTACAGAGTTGGCTCTCGCGCAGGTATACTGAACGTAGACGCTGGTTTCGCCCTCGAAAGAAAGCACCTTATCGTACGAGAAGGTTATGTCCTTTATCTTATTGTTATAGAGCGCCCCGAAAATAACCGCGCCAATGCCGACTTTTTCTGCAATACTTTCTTTATTTTCGAGGTCGGGATTCTTTTCGTTTACTACCGCGTAAGCCTTTTCTATGCACCTTGAAATTACGTCTTCAAGCCAGACCACTTTGCCCTTGCGGGTAGACATCGCTCCGTCTTCGAGGGATACCATTCCGTATGCTACGTGAATCATATCCTTTGCCCACTCTTTGCCCATAAGTTCAAGCACTTTAAATACCTGCTTGAAGTGCAAATTCTGTTGATACGCAACAACGTACAGACATTTATAAAAATCGTAGGTGTTTTTGCGGTATATCGCGGCGGCAAGATCGCGCGTAGCGTAAAGCGAAGCCCCGTCGGAACGCAGAATAAGGCAGGGCGGCATACCGTAAGGCTCTAAATCTACTATTTGCGCTCCTTCGCTCTCTTTTAATAGATTCTTTTCTTTAAGTTCGTCGATAACCGGCTGCATTTTATCGGTGTAGAATCTTTCGCCTGCGTAACTGTCGAAAGTAACGCCGAGTTTGTCGTAGATGGTTTTTACGTAGGCGAGAGTTAATGATTTGAACCATTCAAAAATCTCGTTCGCCTCCTTATCTCCGCTTTCGATGAGGCGGAAATACTCCCTTGCCTCGGCTTCCATAGCATCGTCCGCCTCGTTGTTGAAACGCACGTATAAATCGTTTATTGCGTGGATTCCGCCCTTTTCCACCTCTTGCTTATCGCCCCAATGCTTGTAGGCGCATATTAGCTTGCCGAATTGCGTTCCGTAATCGCCGAGGTGATTTATTCCTACCGCTTTATAGCCCAAAAAGTCAAATATTTTATAGAGTGCGCCGCCGAGTACCGTGGTTGACAGATGACCTATATGGAAAGGTTTGGCTATATTGACCGATGAGTAATCGATACACACGGTTTTGCCTTTTCCTATATCCGAACTGCCGTATAAATCTCCCTGTTCGCGTATCTTTGCAAGGACTTCCCCCACCATTCCTGATTTGTTTATTTTAAAATTTAGATAGCCGTTAACCGCGGACACTTCGGAAATTACTTCGTCAGGCGAAATTTCCGCGGCGAGGTCGGCGGCTATCGCGACAGGACTTTTACGCAGAAATTTAGCAAATTTGAAACAAGGCAGGGCATAGTCGCCCATTTCCGAATTGGGGGGCAGAGCGATATTCGCCTCCACCTCCTCCGCGGAAAATCCTTCGATATTTATTTTGTCGGCTATATATTTTTTATAATCCATAATTAACCCGTTTACTTATTCTTTCAGAATATTCTAACATATATATAAATTTTTGGCAACAAAAGCTTAAAATGTTTTGATTATTTTTCTGCGATATACTATAATTAATTTAAATTAAGCAAAGGAATTCATATTATGAAATTAGGTGTAGTGGGTTTGCCGAACGTAGGCAAATCGACTTTATTCAACGCAATAACTCACGCAGGCGCGGAAATGGCGAACTATCCTTTCTGCACGATAGAGCCCAACGTCGGCGTGGTAGCCGTACCCGACGAAAGGCTGGATAAGCTTGCCGCCCTGTACGACAGCAAGAAGGTTACCCCCGCTATCGTAGAATTCGTGGATATAGCAGGTCTGGTAAAGGGAGCTTCTAAGGGCGAAGGTCTCGGCAACAAGTTCTTGTCGCACATACGCGAATGCGACGCCATCGTGCACGTGGTGCGCTGTTTCGAGGACGCGAATATAACGCACGTGAGCAATACCATCGACCCCGTTTCCGATATAAATACTATAACGCTCGAACTGATTCTCGCGGATATAGAGGCTGTAAACAAACGTCAGGACAGGATAAGAAACACCGCGCGCGGAGGCGCGAACAAGGAAGCCGCGGCGGAATACGAATTTTTGGAAAAGCTGGAAAAATTTTTATCCGAAGAAAAGCCCGCAAGGCTTTACAAATGTACGGAAGCAGAACAGCCTTTTATGGACAACCTCTTCCTGCTTACGGACAAACCTGTAATTTACGCGGCCAATATTTCAGAATTCGATATGGGCAAAGACGAAAACGATATTCCTTTGGTTGTCAAAGTTAAAGATTTTGCAGCGAAGGAAGGCAGCGAAGTGCTGGTTATCTGTGCAAAGACCGAAGAAGAACTTTCCGAAATGTCGCCGGAAGATTGCGCTATGTTTTTGGAAGAGCTTGGGCTTAAAGAGAGCGGTTTGAACGTTCTTGTAAGAAAGAGCTACGCCCTGCTTGGACTCATTTCATTCCTCACCGCGGGAGAAAAGGAAACGAGAGCTTGGACTATTAAAAACGGAACAAAAGCCCCGCAGGCGGCAGGCGTTATTCACACCGACTTTGAAAAGGGATTCATACGCGCGGAAGTAGTCGATTGGCAGACTCTTCTCGACTGCAACGGTCTGACGGGCGCGCGCGAAAAGGGCAAGGTGCGTTCGGAAGGAAAAGATTACGTAGTTAAGGACGGCGACGTCATACTCTTCCGCTTTAACGTTTAATAATTGCCCCGATAATTAGTAAAAAATTAATGCGACCCGCCGAGTCAGGCGGGTCGCATTAAAAATATCAGCCCCGCAATTTTGCGGGGCTGATAAAATATTTTACTTTAATTCGGCGAAATACTTAATAGTTCTTACCATCTGAGAGGTGTAAGAATTTTCGTTATCGTACCAGGATACAACCTTAACGAGGGTCGTGCCGTCGCCCATAGGCATACACTTGGTCTGGGTTGCGTCGAAGAGCGAACCGTAGGTGATGCCTACGATATCGGAAGATACGATTTCGTCTTCGGTGTAGCCGTAGGATGCGGAAGCGGCAGCCTTCATAGCGGCGTTTACGGAAGCGGCGTCAACTTCGCCTTCGCAAACAGCGATAAGCTGGGTAAGCGAACCGGTGGGAACGGGAACGCGCTGTGCGCAGCCGTCAAGCACGCCGTTGAGTTCGGGGATAACAAGACCGATAGCCTTAGCCGCGCCCGTGGAGTTGGGAACGATATTTACGGCAGCTGCTCTCGCTCTTCTGAGGTCGCCCTTGCGGTGAGGTCCGTCGAGAACCATCTGGTCGCCGGTGTAAGCGTGAATGGTGGTCATATAGCCCTTCTTGATTTTGCAGAGCTTATTGAGGGTATCAGCCATGGGAGCAAGGCAGTTGGTGGTGCAGCTTGCAGCGGAAATAACGGTATCGGTTGCCTTTAAGGTCTTTTCGTTTACGCTGTAAACGATAGTGGGCAAATCGTTGCCTGCGGGTGCGGATATAACGCACTTCTTTGCGCCTGCTTTGATGTGCGCGGACGCCTTTTCCTTAGAAGTATAGAAACCGGTGCATTCGAGAACTACGTCTACGCCTACTTCAGCCCAGGGAAGGTTAGCGGCGTCCTTTTCGGCATAGATTTTGATAGTCTTGCCGTTTACGGTGATGCTGTCTTCGCCTGCAACAACGGAATCAGCGTACTTGTATCTGCCCTGTGCAGAATCGTACTTTAAGAGATGAGCAAGCATCTTGGGGCTTGTCAGGTCGTTGATAGCTACGATTTCATAACCTTCGGCGTCGAACATCTGTCTGAAAGCGAGACGTCCGATACGGCCGAAACCATTGATAGCAACTTTTACATTTGCCATAAAATTAATTCCTCCGAATATTTTAAAATTTTTTTTAATCGTAATTATTATATCAAATAACTTTTTTTAAGTCAACAATTATTATCGATATAAGGACAAATGTGTATGCGTAACATAAAAGGAAAGAAACTAAAATTTTTACGACGTTTTACGATTAGTATGAGTAAAATAAAATTAAATATTTTTGAAATGTACTTGAAATTTATGAGGAAAAGAATTATACTTTAATAAATAGATAAATTAATATTTAATTGGAGGTTTTTATGGCATTAGTAACGGCAAAGGAAATGCTTGAAAAAGCAAGGGACGGCAAGTACGCGGTAGGTCAGTTCAACATCAATAACCTGGAATGGACAAAGTCTATTTTACAGACTGCGGAAGAACTGAAAGCGCCCGTAATTTTAGGCGTTTCCGAAGGCGCAGGAAAGTATATGACCGGATTCAAGACGGTTGCGGCGATGGTGAAAGCAATGATTGAGGAACTTAAAATAACCGTTCCCGTAGCTCTTCATCTCGACCACGGTACATACGAAGGTTGCTATAAGTGCATCAAGGCAGGCTTCTCTTCCATTATGTTCGACGGCTCTCATCTGCCTATCGACGAAAACGTGGCTAAGACGACCGAACTCGTTCACGTCTGCAAACAGCTCGGACTCAGCCTTGAAGCGGAAGTAGGCGCTATCGGCGGCGAAGAGGACGGAGTTATAGGCAAGGGCGAATGCGCAGACCCCGAAGAATGTAAGAAAATAGCCGACCTCGGCGTAGATATGCTTGCGGCGGGCATAGGCAACATTCACGGTAAATATCCCGCAAACTGGCCCGGACTTTCGTTCGATACGCTTGCGGCCGTCAAAGAAAAAGTAGGCGATATGCCCCTCGTTCTTCACGGCGGCACGGGTATACCCACCGACCAGATTAAAAAGGCGATTTCCCTGGGCGTTGCGAAGATAAACGTTAACACCGAATGCCAGCTCGCTTTCCAAGCGGCTACGAGAAAGTATGTTGAAGAGGGCAAAGACCTTGCAGGCAAGGGCTTCGACCCCAGAAAGCTTCTCGCTCCCGGCGCGCAGGCGATTAAAGACACCGTTAAAGAAAAGATGGAAATTTTCGGCTGCATAGGCAAGGCTTAAAGCCGTAATTTTTTGATTTATTCACGAATTGTAAAACGGCTCTGTCACGAAAAGCGGTTGATTAGTCATAAAATTATTTTTTGACAACCCTATCCCGCGACAGAGCGGAAAAATAAGCGTTGAACGCTCAACGCTTATTTTTTATACTTTCTGCACAAACTAATCGCATGAAAAAGAAGGTTCTACGGTCTTTCGTACTGTTATTTTCTATTTTAAGCTTATTTTTATGCGCTTTTACGTTCGACGCGCACTCTTCTGTAAAATCCCTTACACACCCATATATAAATACTTACGAGTGCACGCGCGCGACTCTCGGCAATACCGACCTTCTCGAAAAGTACGAATACTTTAAAATTACCATTCTCGACACTGAAAATCTCGAAGTCGCTTTTAAAAAGAATAAGGGCAAAAAGCACGTTTATACCTGCAAATACGATTTCAACGAAGAAACGCGCGAGCTTTCGGCTGAAATAGGCATACTCGGTTTCAGATTCCGACAGAAAACCGTCATTGAAAAAGGAAAATTTACGGTAAGTATGCCCATATTCGCCAGACAGCTTATAATGAATTTCGAAGCGAGATAACACAGTCGTCATTTAATTAAAAAGCCAACCTTCTGCGGTCGGCTTTTTTGCGCTTATCTTATAAAATTCGTTTTAGCTTTCTGAATAATTTCGGGTTTTTCTAACGGCGTGCCCTTGACGCTTTCGAGAAGTTTCAAAAGCCATGCCATATCAGAGCCGATTGCACGCATTATCGATACGCCCTCCTCGTCCTTCTCCACCTCTTCCGCGCTGTTGCCGTGAACCATATTCCAATAAGTCGAGGGCACCTGCAACATACCGTTTATACCTATATATTTATTGAGCACGTCGTAAGAGGCGGTTGTTCCCGCTCTTCTCGCAGAAACGACGCTTGCGGCGGGCTTGAATTTCATATCAGCTCCGCACGAAACGAAAAGTCTGTCCATCAGAGCGACCATACCGCCCGCAGGCGAAGCGTAATGCACGGGAGAACCGAACACGTAACCGTCTGCCGATTTTGCCTTTGCGGCGATGGCGTTGACAACGTCGTCGTCAAAAACGCATTTTCCCGTCTTTTTACAGCTTCCGCAACCCATACAGGAGTGAACGGCCCCTAAACCTATCCAGACTATTTCGCTTTCGACGCCCTGCCTTTTAAGCTCTTCGGCTATGATTTCAAGCGCCTTATTCGTACAGCCGTTTTTATGAGGGCTGCCGTTAATCATCAAAACTTTCATTTATTTCTCCTATATACTTTTTATTTTGCTTTCTATTAAAGGCATATATTTTATCTCGTATCCGAGAGCGTTGGGGTGAGTGCAATCTCCCCTGCCCCAGCCGTAACTGTCGCAAGTGAACGCGTCGCGATGCTCGGGAAGAAAGGTATTCAAACCGCTTTCCGAATAGAGGTCTGCGTAAGGGATTCCCCATTTCCTGCAAATTTCCAAGGCGCGCTCGCCGTAAAGCTTTTGAAGCTTATCGTCGCGCCTGCCCATATTGTGAGGGCGTACAAACAGAATTTTTGCCTTCGGAAAATAAGTCAGCATAGCGCAGACAGACTCTTCAAAGCACCTTGAAAACTCAGAATTTTCTTGCCGTACCGCAAAAATATCGAACCCCGCATATCCTTCGGTTATTTCGCCGATAGGAACGTCGGGCAGAGTCGCTCCCTCAGAAAGGTTGCAATCGTTGGTGAAGCCGTCGAAAATTATGTAATCGGCTTCGGATTTATCAGTAATAGCAAGCCTTATCTGCTCTATAAGCCAACTTTTCCCCTCGTTGTAGCCCACTCTCGCTCCGCCTACCGCATACTTAGATACTACCATTCCCAAGCGGTCGCGCAGATATTCCCCGACACCGTATCCGCCGTTCCCCGAACCGTACATAATGCTGTCGCCGAACACCAAAAGCTTTTTACCTTTTAATTCAATCATATTTCACCATTTAACGAAAAAAACCGATTGACCTGTGCCAATCGGTAATTTTCTTTTTTTTTAACCGCGGCTTTTCCGCCGAGAGTTAAGTTTTACCGCTAAACTGCGGTGAGCGTTATTAATTTACCATATTGAGCAGGACTTGTCAATATATTTTATCAAACTTTGTGCAAATTGCACAATTAATCGGCTTTATAGAGGAACCTGTGGCAGTTTTCGCACTCTATTACTTTGCCCGACGCCACCTTGTCTTTACCCGCGATTGAAAGCTCCATTCCGCATTTAGAGCACCTGTCGCCCGAAATTTTGCAGATTATCGGAAAAATTCTTTCGCTACGTTTAACCTGATATTTTTTAAGCACTTCGGGGTCGATTCCCTGAGAGAGCCTTTCGAGTTCGGCGGTAATCGCCGTCGTTTCCGCCTGCTTGCTCTTTTTATATTCCTGATAAGCCGCCTGAGCTTCGGGATACTGCTTCTGGGCGGTGATTACCTTTTTCTTGAGAGTGCGGAACTCTTCGTCGGCTTCCTTGGCGGAAGCGGTAAGATTGGCTATTTCCGCTTTGAGATTTTTAAGGCTGTCTATAATCGAGCTTACGTTGCGCTTATAGAAAGCTATGTCCGCTCCCCCTTCGACCAATTCGTCAACGTGTTCGAAATCTTTAAGAGTTTCGGCGATTTCGGAGTATTTAGAGTTAAGACTTTCAAGAAGAGAATTGAGCTCCTGAGCTTTACCTTCAAGCTGGTCTAATTTTTCGCTTGCTTTGGTTATAAAGTTTTTGGTCTGGATAAATTTTTTACGCTCTTCGGAAGCCGCCGTTTCCTGCTCTATTTTCAAGAGCTTGGAATCTTCTTCCTGATATTTTAAAAGACGTTCTACCTGTTCCATATTTTTACTCCTTTAAGTTAAAGCAGATCTCCGTCGCAGAAAAATGACGAGGGCACGCTTAACTTATCCATTATTTTCTTATATATTTTGCCGAAACCGTACGCTTCGGAAGCGTAATGGGTAAGAAGAATTATTCCCGTTCCCCTTCCTACGAAATCGGCTATTCTGTGATGCGGCATATCCGAAGAAATTACCGCGTCGGCATTGTTTTCCACCGCGAAGCGGCAGGTGTTGTCGTCGCAGCCGGCTCCGCAGAACGAAGCGGCTTTGCCGACCGTTTTATTTTTATCGCCGTAAACGATAAGGCGCTGAGTATTGAATTCGCGAGCGACGCGTTCGGCAAGTTCGCCCAAGGTTACGGGCGGAAGGTCGTAAACTCTGCCGTACGCGCCGTTTTCGAGATTTATCAGCGTTTTGCATTGCTCGCCGCCCACACCGCGCATAAGATAATAATCTATCCCACGAGGCGCGGCGTCGAAATTCAGATGCATAGAAATCACCGTTATACCGCGTTTTACGCACTCGTACAGCGCGTATGCAAGCGGACTTTGGTTAGCGTTCAGCCTCTCGATACCTCCGTAAATAGCAGGGTGATGGGTCACTATTGCGTTATATCCGAGTTTTTTTGCCTGTTCTACAGCTTTCGGCGATAAATCGAGCGAAAACAGCGCTCCGCGTATATCGTCGCCTCCGTCTATAATTATGCCGCTGTTATCGTAAAACGAACACTTTTTGCAGAACTCGTCTGAGAGAGCTACGGGCGCGACCTGTTCGAGAACGCCGAGCAATTCATTCGATTTCACCCTCTGATACCCCCGTTAAAAATTTTATTCTTTCTTCTATAACACGTCTGTTGGCTTCGGACATAGGGTTTTGTAAATAACCTTTGTTTTTTGCTATTTCCGCGGCGAGGTATTCCTTTAAAAGCGGATTTTTAAGGCTGTCGCGTCCGAACTCTGTCTGAGCCGCAGACCCGTAAGCGCCTTCTCCGTCCTTTACTGATTTACCTTTTTCGCCCTTAATTATAAAATAGAATTTGCCGTCCTTGAAAATATCGTCGGCTATGATTTTACATCCGTTGTCCGATAAAAAATTTCTTAACAGAGGGGCGTTTTTCATCGGCTGAAAAACGAATTTGTCGGGTATGTACCCCTCTTTAAGTATTTTGACTATCTCTTCTCCGCCCATACCTGCAATCAGCACCTGTTCGACGTCGCCTACGGCTTGCAAACCGTCGCAACAGACGGGAATACATCTGCCCGATTTAACGTACGACGCAAGAAGAGTTTCCGCTTTATTAAGGCTCTTTGCGCTGACGTCGGAAATTACAGCCTTTTCGCAAAGGTTGTTTTTCAGCATATATTCAGCGCAATAGCCGTGGTCGCAACCCACGTCGGCAAAGCTTTCGCATTTACCGAGGTAGGAACATATGGTCTTTATCCTGTCCATCAGGTATCGAGGAAATCTTTAAGATGCTTGGAGCGCGAAGGGTGGCGCAGTTTTCTAAGCGCCTTAGCCTCTATCTGGCGGATACGTTCCCTAGTAACGTTGAATTCTTTTCCGACCTCTTCAAGCGTTCTGGGTCTGCCGTCGTCCACTCCGTAACGCAGTCTCAAAACCTTTTCTTCGCGCGGCGTAAGACTGTTAAGAACCGAAAGCAAAGTTTCCTTTAACATTGTGGACGAAACGCTGTCGGACGGGGTAACCGCTCTGTCGTCCTCGATAAAATCGCCGAGGTGCGAGTCCTCTTCCTCGCCTATGGGAGTTTCCAACGACACGGGGTCCTGCGCTATCTTCTGTATTTCGCGTACGCGTTCTTCGGAAATATTCATTTCTTCCGCTATCTCCGCGGGAGTCGGCTCTCTGCCGAATTTCTGCAAGAGTATACGCGAAACGCGGGTAAGCTTGTTGATTGTTTCAACCATATGCACGGGAATACGTATAGTCCTCGCCTGGTCGGCTATCGCGCGCGTTATCGCCTGCCTTATCCACCACGTCGCGTAAGTGGAAAACTTAAAACCCTTCTGATAATCGAATTTTTCCACCGCCTTCATAAGACCGAGATTGCCTTCCTGAATCAAGTCCAGAAACAGCATACCCCTGCCGACGTACCTTTTGGCTATCGAAACCACCAGCCTTAAATTGGCTTGGGATAACTGCCTTTTAGCTTCCTCGTCGCCTTCCTGCATTCTGCGAGCAAGCTCTATCTCGTCGTCCGCGGACAAAAGAGGTACTCTGCCTATGTCTTTGAGATACATTTTTACGGGGTCGTCCAAACCTATATCGGAGAGAGCCTGTTCGTAAAGTTCCTTGTCCCTTTCGGCTTCGTCGATAATCTGAATTCCCGCTTCCGCTATGGATTTATATACGAAATCCATCTGCGCAGGCGTTGTTTCGTACTTTTCCATTATGTCGCAAAGGCTGTTAGTCGTAATAGCGCCCTTGGAAGAGTAATTATCGATTATCTGCTTTAAAACGTCGTTTAATTTCTGTTCGGATAAATTCATTATCGTGCTCCGTTTCTGATTTTTTCCTTTTGCTTTAACAGCGCGGTTATTTCGCGCGCCACTTCTTTTCTCATATCGACCTCGTTAGCTTTATTCAGCTTTTCGGTCAGTTTTTTAATTTGATTGTCGATGTAATCGACCTTTAATTTTACTATACAGTCGTTGAAATATTTCAGCGCGACCTCGCCTTGAAAACTCTGTCCGTCGGAATAGTCTAAAATTCTGGTCAACTCTTCGTATTCGGGAGTATTCTCTTCGAAAAACTCAAATATCTCGCTTAAATGTATCTTCTCTTCCATAAGCTGCTTTGACAAAACGTATTTTGCGAGAATCGAATGTATTTCGTTTTCAAAAACCAACGTAGATACGTCCGTGCCCTCGGTATAGTCCGCGCCGAAAAGATAGCTTGCTATGACGAAGCGCGAAGCTTTCAGCGCAGCCGTGGCGTTATCCTGCCGCTCCGCCCGCTCTACCTTTTTAGTTTCGGCCGGCTGAGGAGTAGAATTGAGGTCGCGGTTAAGACTTTCGAAGGTAATGCCCGTTTCGTCGCGCAGGCGTTTCAACAATTCTTCCTGCTCTGCCGAGCTGTCCGCGGTTTTTATTATTTTTATCGCTTCGGAAACGTATTTCCTCTTGTCCTCGGTCTTTGAAAGATCGAAAGACTTTCTGCACACCGAAAGCTTATAGTCTATAAGCGGCATAGCCGCGTCGAGGCAGGAACGGTATCCGTCCGCGCCGAAACGTTTTATCACGTCGTCCGGATCAAGTCCCTCGGGGAGAGGAACTACTTTGACGTTTAATCCCTCGCCATTTAAAATTTCAAGCCCGCGCATATTGGCTTTCTGCCCCGCGCCGTCGCCGTCGTAAGAGATGAGGACGGTGTCTGTATATCTTTTTATGAGCCTCGCCTGATCCTGCGTGAGCGACGTACCCATACTTGCGACTACGTTTTTGAAATCTGCCTGATAGAGCGATATGGTATCCATATACCCTTCAACCATTATCACTTCCTTTATAGTTTGGGTTCTTTTAAGTTTTTTTAGCAGGTTTATATTGTATAAGGTTTTACTTTTATTGAAAATTACCGTTTCTTTGGTATTTTTATACTTTGCGAAGTCGGTCTTTTTCAGCACTCTTCCGCCGAAGGCTATCACTTCGTCCAGGGCGTTTATTATCGGATAAATAAGCCTTCCGCCCTGCGCGTCCACGAGCCTGCCGTCAACTTCGTTTACCGTTCCGCTGTCTATCATATCCTGTTTGGAATAGCCCTTTGCCAGAAGATAGCGGGGCAGGTCGGTGAAATTAAGGCTTGCGCCCAGCCCGAAAGCGCGGACTATATTCGACGGAATTTTGCGGCTTAAAATATATTCGATATGCGCGTCCGCCTTACCCGAATTGAGATTGTCCAGATAAAAGTGGGCGCAGTCGTTCATAATCTTTAAAAGAGTATCGCGTTTCTGCTTGCGTTCTGTCGTAAGACGGCTGTCGAAATCGGTTTCGGGCATAGGTAGTTTGGCTCGCTCCGCAAGGAGTTTAACCGTATCCATAAATTCAAGCGATTCCATTTCGGAAACGAGTTTTATGACGTCCCCAGACGCGCCGCAACCGAAGCAATGATAAAACTGTCCGTTTTCGTTTACAGAAAAAGACGCGGTCTTTTCGTGATGGAAAGGACAGCACGCCCAATAATTTCCACCTTTTTTTTCGAGATTGAAATAGGCGGAGGCGACGTCTACTATATTAAGTTTATCCTTTAAAGTTCTTAAAAACTCCTGATCTACTCCCGCCATTCACACAACCGCATTATTAACTTTCGTCAACGAAAGTCCAGCCCTTGGGCACGAATATTTTATTGAACATATAGACGGCGTATCTGTCCGTCATTGACGACAGATAATCGCATATTACCTGATTTAAAGGGTATTTTTCCAGAAGATTTACGTAAGTTTCGGGCAATTTTTCGGGATTCTTTTCAAAATAATAGTACATTTCAAAAAGCATTCTCTCGGCTTTTTCTTCCTCGCCCATTGCGGATTCTGTTTTGTAAACGCGTCTGAACATAAAGGCGCGCAGCTCTTCGCTCGCCTGCAAGACGTCGGGCTCCATTTCGACAACGGGTTTACCTACGCTGTTCCTGTAAACCGAAGCTATAGCGTTGTTTATCCTTTCGCGCGAGCTTGATCCGAGAATTTTTACTATTTCGCTCGGAACGTCGTCTGCTTTTAAAACTCCCGCCCGGATAGCGTCGTTCAGGTCGTGATTTATGTAAGCTATACGGTCGGCTACGCTTACGCACCTGCCTTCCAAAGTTGCCGGAGTAAGCTCTTTTTTGTGATTTAAGATGCCGTCGCGCACTTCGAATGTGAGGTTGAGCCCCTTGCCGTCCTTTTCAAGCACGTCCACCACCCTGACCGACTGCTCGTTATGCTTGAAGCCGACGGGAGAAAGCTTATTCAGAATTCTTTCGCCGCTGTGCCCGAACGGCGTATGCCCCAAGTCGTGCCCGAGAGCTATCGCTTCCGCAAGATCCTCGTTGAGAGAAAGCGCGCGCGCGAGCGAACGCGCGATCTGAGAAACGTCCAGCGTGTGGGTGAGGCGCGTAACGTAGTGGTCGCCTTCGGGAGAAAAGAAAACCTGCGTTTTGTTCTTTAAACGAATAAAAGATTTACTGTAAATAATCCTGTCGCGGTCACGCTGAAAATCCGTGCGCATTTCGCACGGTTCTTCTTCTCTGCGTCTGCCCTTTGTGTCCTTGGATTTTACCGCATAAGGTGACAAAAACGCATCTTCGATTGCATAAGTTTTTTCTTTAAGCGACCGGAATTTTTCCATTACGTCTTTTTATACGAAATTTTTTTTGATTTTCCTTTAAATTTTTAAAAAAATATGTAATAATTTCATAAAAACTATTATTTAATACTTACGGAATGCTTTTAATTCGACGAAAAAAGAGAAATAAACGAAAAACGGCGGTTATTTTGCAAAACCGCCTCCTACGGACACTACCTCGCCCGTGATATATGAATTTTCTGATAAAAACACGCAGGCCTTTGCCACGTCTTCGCCGTTACCCAGCCTGCCCAGCGGAATCTGGGATATAAGGTCGGCAAGCTCTATATCCGAAAGACAACTGTTCATATCAGTCTGAATGACCCCGGGGGAAACGCAGTTTACCCTCACATGCGAGGGCGCAAGCTCCTTGGCGAGAGCTTTGGTAAACGCAATCACCGCGCCTTTTGAAGCAGAATAAGCGACTTCGCAACTTGCGCCGACCTCGCCCCAGATGGAAGCTATATTTATTATACAGCCGCCTCCTGCGATAATCATAGGGTCTACCACCTCTTTACTGCAAAGAAAAGTACCAGTGATATTTACGCCCATAACCTGTTCCCAATCGGATAGAGTTGTTTCCTGTATTACGCGTATTTTGGAAATACCGGCGTTATTTACAAGCACGTCGAGCTTTTCATAGATTCGGAAGACCTCCCTGAACATTTCCCTGACCTGCTCTTCGTCCGATACGTCCGCGCGCATAAGCACGGGGCAATAGCCCTGCATATTAAATTCGCTCTGGGTTGCGATTGCCGTTTCCTCGTCGTGAAAATAGTTTATTATAACCTCGTAACCGCGCTGTAAAAATTCCTGCGCGACGGCTTTGCCTATTCCCTTTGTTCCGCCTGTTATCAATACGGTTTTCATTTAACGCTCTCCCACACAATATCGGCTATGCGTTCGGGGGTAAGCTCGTCTGTGTCTATGATAAAATCCGCCGCGCTTTCGTATACGCTGGCGCGCTTTGCTAAAATCGTGCGGATTTTTTCCTCCGCGCCGCCCTTCAAAAGGGGTCGCGAAGTATCGCCTTTCACCCTTTTAATAAGCGTTTCCGCCTTAGCCCTGAGGTAAAAAATTTTGCCGCTCTTTTTAAGGCAATCTACGTTTTCTTTCCTTAAAACGCAGCCGCCGCCCAACGAAATCACGGCATTTTCGTATTTTTCAGACACTTCCGCGGTTATTCCGCTTTCCAAGTCGCGGAAATACTCTTCGCCGTGCTCGGCAAAAATTCCGTTAATTTCGCCGTAACGCGAAACTATGAGTTCGTCGGTGTCTACCCTTTCCAGATTATATAATTTACTGAGAGCCGAGGCTACCGTGGTCTTGCCGCAACCCATCATTCCGCACAGAACTATATTCATAATTTAAAGCTTTCCGCGGCGAGAATGTAGCTATTTTTGCCGAAACCGAGAATCACGCCCTTGCAGACTTCGGATAAAACCGATTTATGCCTGAACTCTTCCCGCGCGTGCACGTTGGACATATGCACTTCCACTACGGGAATAGAAATAGCCGCTATCGCGTCGCGTATGGCGTAACTGTAATGGGTAAACGCCCCTGCGTTCAGAATTATCGCGTCGCAATCCGCAGTATGAAGTTTTGAGCATATTTCGCCTTCCGAGTTGCTCTGATAAAATTCGCATTGGTCGTCGGGAAAACGAGCGGCAATCTGCGCGTTTATATCTTCCAGCGTCTGCGTGCCGTAAACGCCCTTTTCCCTTTTACCCGTCATATTCAGGTTTACGCCGTTGATAAATAAGAACTTCATATCAGTTTCCTTCCTTTAAATACTTTTCGAACAGTGATTTTGCCTGAGCTTCGGAAGGTTGCGCGCCGAAAAACAGGCATTGGGCAAAGTAAGCCTGATAAAAGAGCATCGCTTTGCCGTTTACGGTTTTTTTACCGAGAGATTGCGCTATGCGCAGAAATTCGCTGGTCTCGGGCACGTATATCAAATCTACGGCAACCTGACATTCCTTTATTATATCTTCGCCTACGGGAGAAATTCCTTCGGTTTTGTGCATACCTACGCCCGTAGCGTTTATTATCATATAATACGGCGCAGGGTCAACCTGCTTTAACGCGCATATTCCCTTAAATTCGCTTACTAGATTTTCTACGTTTTCGGTTTTCTTGTCGTAAACGCAGACGGTCGCGCCCGCGTCGAGCAGTTTTTTGGCGACCGACCTGCCCGCGCCGCCCGCGCCGAGGAGCAAAACCTTTTTATCCTTAACGCACACTCCGTTGTTCGTCAGCATAAGCATAAAGCCTAAACCGTCGGTATTATACCCCGTAAGGGTTGAGGTTACGACAGTATTTACCGCTCCGAATATCGGCGCGTCTCCCTCCGTCTTTTTAAGATGGGGAATTACCGAAAGCTTATATGGAATGGTAACGTTCAAACCGTCGTATTCGCTAAGTAATCCGTCAATACGCTCTTCAAACGAGTCCTCCGAAACGGATACCGCCTCGTATGAAATGCGATTGCCCGTATTCTCGGCTATGAACGTATGCATTTCGGGGCTTGACGATTTTGAAACGTCTTTACCTATTACCGCAAGTTTTAACATATCTCCGCCTTTATTTTATCCCTGCATTCGCTTATAAGCGAAAGGTATTCGGTTACAGGGAGCTTAATCTCTTTACTTTTGCCCTCTTCACACGGCACGATTATCGAAATCAGAGCGTCGTCGGTGTTCTTTTTATCGAACTTCGCGAACGCCGCGCCCTTTTCAGCGTCGTCGTAGGCAGGTATGGTCCTTATTACTTTTTTGATGAGTTTATATAAATTTTCGGCGTATTTCCCGCCGCAAACGCCCTTCTTTTCGGCGATAAAAAGCTCGTAATACATTCCTATAAGCACGTATTCGCCGTGGGATTTACGCTTATAGTACAATTCAAAAGCGTGCCCCGTCGTATGACCGAGATTGAGCGTTTTACGCAATCCGTTTACGTCCTTTTCGTCGCCCTCGACCACTTGCGCCTTATGCGCTATGCAATCGTAGACTATATCTTCAAGAAATTCTGAACCGAACAGTTCAGATTTGTTTTTTATAAGCTTTTGGTAAATACCCTTGTTCAACGCGCCGTATTTTACTATTTCGCCCAGGCCGCAACGTATCTCTCTTCGGGGAAGGGTTTCAAAAAACAAAGGGTCTACAATAACCTCTTCGGGCTGATAGAACGTTCCGATAAGGTTTTTTACGCCGTTGAAATCTACCGCCGTTTTGCCGCCTACCGAGCTGTCAACCTGAGATAACAGAGTGGTCGGTATCTGCACGAGGTGAACGCCGCGCATATAGAGCGAAGCCGCAAGCCCCGTTATATCGCCCACTACGCCGCCGCCGAACGCTATTACGGTAGAGGAGCGGGTTACTCCGCTTTGCGCCATAGCGTTGAGTATCTCAAAGAGGCGTTTGGAGTTTTTATTGCTCTCCCCTGCGGGGATTACGTGAACGCTCGCCTCGGGGAAGGTTTCGCAGATAAGGTTTTTATAATACTTATAGACGTTGCCGTCGGTAACGATGAAAAGCTTTTTATCCTTTAAACAAGCCGTACGGTTTGAAAACGCGCCGCGTCCGCAATAAATAGCGCTGTTGCACGAAGGCGTCGAAATGGTTATTTCTTTCATATTAAGGCAAGCGGAAATACCGCTCTTTTACCTCCCTCATATTGTCGCCTCCTAAACGGGCGGAAACCACGTCCGCAAGCGCTGTTGCGATTACGCTTTCGAGAATGACTTCGCACGCGCAGATTGCGGCGACGTCGCTGCGTTCGCTTGCGGCTTTTACGGGCTGTTTGGTAATATAATCTACCGTATTCAATCCCTTCATAAGCGTAGGTATTGGTTTCATTGCGGCGCGGAGAACTATCTCTTCTCCGTTTGACATTCCGCCCTCTATGCCGCCTGCGTTGTTCGTCTTGCGTACAAACGAGCCGTTTTCGTAATAAATTTCGTCGTGAACGCGGCTTCCGGGCAATCTGCCGGCTTGAAAGCCCATTCCGACCTCCACGCCCTTTATTGCCTGAACGCTCATAATCGCTCCGCATAAAATAGCGTCGAGCTTGGTTGAATACTGCATACAACTGCCGAAACCAGATTTCAAACCCTTAACTCGAATTTCAACTATGCCGCCCGCCGTATCGCCCTCGGTTTTCAGCCCGTCAATCTTATCCATTGCCGCACGCTGTTTTTTATCGTCAAGCATAAACAGAGGCTGTGATTTAGCGCTTTCAAGCTGTTCGAAAGAATAAACGCCGTCGTCCTCTATGCCGCAAAGACACTTGACGTAGCCCGATATTTCAACGCCGAGCTGTCTTAAATACTGCCTTGCAAGCGTGCCGCCGGCAACCCTTACCGCAGTTTCTCTTGCGCTTGCGCGCTCTAAGATATTTCTAGCGTCGGTCTGGTCGTACTTTATAACTCCCGTAAGGTCGGCGTGCCCAGGGCGGACTTTGGTAAGCGTCTTTAATGATGCGTCCGCGCCTTCCGGAGCCATTACCGCTTTCCAGTTTTCGTAATCCCTGTTTGCGACCGCAAAAGCGAGCGGACTGCCGAGAGTGAGCTTATTCCTCACTCCCGAAAGAATTTCTACTTTATCCTTTTCTATTTTCTGTCTGCCGCCCCTGCCGTAGCCGCTCTGACGCAGAGCGAGATATTTGTTGATCTCCTCTTCGTCCACGGGCATATTTGAAGGGAGCCCTTCGATTATTCCTATCAGCGTCTTGCCGTGAGATTCGCCTGCCGTGGTAAGTTTCATTTTGTTCTCCTTAAATGACGGTATATCCGTCGCGAGTGGCTTTTATGATAATATTTTCCTTTTCGTTTGTGTAAAGAGGTTGTTCGACCGCGCTGCAAACGTCGGTAAGAGCCTTTACGGACGGACAGCCAGAATAGTTTTTGCCTACGGAAATTATTGCCTGTTCGGGAGTTAATCTTTCGTACCACCTCGCATAAGTGCAATTTTCGTTTCCGTGACCTGCTACGGTTACCACGTCGCACTCTTCGAGTTCTACGCTGTAACCGCCTATCCGACAGAACGCGTTTCCTACGTCAACCGAAATATCGTAGCTATCCACGATATATTTAAGCTCTTCCTTCCCCGCGTCGGAAGTAAACGCGAATGCCGTTTCTCCGTATTGCAACCACAAAACCGCCGAAGCGTCGTTTATGTTTTTATCCGTAGCCTCCGAATTGAGAGCGGCGTAAGCCGAAACGCTGCTCGACGGGTCGGTAGGCGACAGAAATGCGAAAAAGTAGCCGTACTCTTCGCTGTATTCGCCTATTGCGTAGCTGATTATCTGCGTTGCGCACTTTTCTGATTTAAGTTGCGTAACGAAGTCGTGGTATGCGGCAGTTATGCGAGTATTTAAAACGTACGGAATATAAGCCTTTGAAATTTTTTTATATTTTACTATCTCTGCAAGTCCCGACGCGTGCTCGCTCCTTACCGAACTGCAAACGAGGTAATCTATGGTATCAATACTTCGCGAATTGAGATACTTCAAGATACGTAAAGTATTGGCGTAACTTCCGTCGCCCGCGTCGATAAGCATAGTTTTGCCGTCGGGCAATTCTATTACCGTACAGTCGCCGTAACCTACCGACAAGAACGTTACCCTTAATTCTCCCTTCGTCCTGTTCGCGCGGGATACAAGATATGCC
Organism: uncultured Clostridia bacterium; assembly: GCA_964509935.1. Taxonomy (GTDB): domain Bacteria; phylum Bacillota; class Clostridia; order Christensenellales; family Borkfalkiaceae; genus Coproplasma. The sequence continues at coordinate 96,578 of CAZDZH010000003.1, read as the reverse complement.
GTGAGATATTTTACGGGAATAAAAATATTCGTAATTAACAGAGCGACCGCGGCGAGAGCGACGAGCGAGAAAATTATAATAGACGAAAGCTTGACCTTTATATAATTTTTCCACTTGTGTTTCATTTGCGAACCGTCGTGTATATATTGTAATATTTATTCAACATTATAATATAAATATAAAAAAAAGTAAAATAAATAAGCGGTTTTTTAACTTAAAACCGCTTATCCGTAATGAAAAAACCGCCTGTATTCAGAATTTCAGCAACCGCAAGCTTATCGCTGCGCATTATCGGCAATCCGTACGCCCGAATTCAGCCCCGCGGAAGCCTTTTCTAAAAGGATTGGTGGATAGTTCGCGAGATAATGTCGTCCTGCTGCTCTTTGGTGAGCTTATTGAAGTTTACCGCATAGCCCGAAACCCTTACGGTGAGCTGGGGGTATTTTTCGGGGTGAGCCTGAGCGTCCAACAGCGTTTCCCTATCGAACACGTTTACGTTGAGGTGATAGCCGCCGTCCGCAACGTATGCGTCCAGCATATTTACAAGATTATCTACTCTTGACATATTATTTTCTCCTTTTTGATTTTCGATTTAATTTATTTAATCAGTCCTCTTTGCCCAGCGAAGCGGGTGTAATCGAGAACGTATTAGATATACCGTCGCGGGAATACTCGTAGGGGAGTTTCGCCACGGATTCCAACGAGGCGAGCGCACCGTTGCTGTCCCTGCCGTGCATAGGGTTGGCGCCGGGTGCGAGCGGCTGACCCGCTCTTCTTCCGTCGGGGGTATTGCCCGTCTTTTTGCCGTAAACCACGTTTGAAGTTATGGTCAAAATCGACATGGTAGGCACGCTTTCGCGGTAAGTGTAATGACTCTTTATCTTGTTCATAAAGGTTTTTACAAGCCATACTGCGATAGAGTCCGCTCTGTCATCGTTGTTTCCGTACTTGGGATAATCCCCCTCGATTCTGAAATCGGTGACAAGCCCCTCTGCGTCGCGGATAGGATATACTTTTGCATATTTTATTGCCGACAGCGAATCCGCCGCGCAGGAAAGTCCCGCTACGCCCGTAGCGAAGAAGCGGCGCACGGTAGTGTCGTGCAGAGCCATTTCCAACGCCTCGTACGAATATTTGTCGTGCATATAGTGGATAAGATTCAGGGTGTTAACGTATAATCCCGCAAGCCAATCCATCATCTGGTCGTATTTTTGTATTACGTCGTCATATTCGAGCGCACCGTCGCCGAGCACGGGGGCGAACATAGGCGAAACCTGTAAAGCTTTGCCCGTCTTTTTGTCCTTAATAAGCTCGTCCTTGCCTCCGTTGATAGCGTAAAGAAGGCACTTAGCAAGATTTGCGCGCGCGCCGAAGAACTGCATATCCTTGCCCACTCTCATACAGCTTACGCAGCAGGCGATACAGTAATCGTCGCCCATTTCGGGGCGCATAAGGTCGTCGCTTTCGTACTGAATTGCGGAAGTTTCGATAGAGGTCTGAGCACAGAATTTTTTAAAGCCCGAAGGCAGATTCTTCGACCACAAAACAGTGAGATTGGGTTCGGGGGCGGGTCCGAGATTTTTAAGAGTGTGAAGTATTCTGAAAGAGGTTCTGGTAACGAGCGTTCTCCCGTCCACTCCCATACCGCCGATAGATTCGGTTACCCAGGTGGGGTCGCCCGAAAACAGCTCGTTATATTCCTTAATGCGCATAAATTTGACTATGCGCAATTTCATAACGAACTGGTCGATAAGCTCCTGCGCCTGTTTTTCGGTGAGTACGCCGTTCTTAATATCGCGTTCGATATAAATATCGAGGAAGGTGGAATTTCTGCCTATCGACATCGCCGCGCCGTTCTGGTCCTTTATTGCGCCGAGATAGCCGAAATACAGCGCCTGAATAGCTTCCTGTGCGTTGCGCGCGGGGGCTGAAATATCCTTTCCGTACTTCGCCGCCATCTCTTTGAGCGCGCCGAGAGCTTTTATCTGTTCGGAGAGCTCTTCCCTGTCGCGTATCTTGTCGGGGGTCATTTCGCCGTCAAGAAGCTCCTTATCCCTCTTTTTGTGCTCTATGAGGTAATCGACGCCGTAGAGAGCTACCCTGCGGTAATCGCCGACTATTCTGCCCCTGCCGTAGGTATCGGGCAAGCCCGTCAGAATATGCGCCGTACGCGCGCGGCGCATTTCGGGAGTGTACGCGTCGTAAACTCCGTCGTTATGGGTTTTGCGGTATTTCGTAAAAATTTCTTTTACTTCGGGCGAGATTTCATAGCCGTACATATTGAGCGCCTGCTCCGCCATTTTTATGCCGCCGAAAGGCTGCAACGCGCGTTTGAAAGGCTCGTCCGTCTGCAATCCCACTATTTTTTCGAGGTCTTTATCTAAATAGCCCGCTTCGTGGCTGGTAAGAGTTGACACTATTTCGGTATCGGCTTTTAAAACGCCGCCCGCTTCCCTCTCCTTTGCGGAAAGGTCCAATATTTCGTTCCATAATTTAGTCGTCGCTTCGGTAGGTCCTTCCAGAAATACTCCGTCCCCATCGTAAGGCGCGTAATTGCGCTGAATGAAATCCCTTACGTTTACCTCGTCGTCGCTCCATTTACCGGGAATAAATCCTTCCCATGCGTTATTCGTCATATTTTGCTCCTTATATGTACTTTGTCTTACCGTATTATCAAGTTCTTTGCGCCGTCTTACTTCTAATGCGCCGTCATTTTACGTAATCTTCTATTTTTGCGGCGACCCACAGTTCGAGTATTTCCTGAGGCTGATAGCCCGAACATTTCGCTATTATTACGTCGCCGTCGGCAATTATTACGGAAGGTATCCTGTCTATCGCGTACTTTTCGATAGCAGCAGGACAGGTTTCTATATCTATCCTTTCAAATTCAAGGTTATTATCTCTCGCTATTGCGGAAAGCTGCGGCATAAGAGCGTGGCAGTTCGCGCACGAATCGCCGCTTATTTCAATAAGTTTAATCATTTTATTATACCTAATATTCTTTTAGCGTTTTCAACCCTTTGAGCGGAGGGCGGCTCTACCCCGTCCAAAGGATAGTCGTAGCCGAGTTTATCGTATTTGACCTTGCCCATAGTGTGATATGGCAAAACCTCTATTTTTTTCACGTTGGTCAATCGGTCTATAAAGCTCTTCAACGAATAAAGATATTTGTCGTCGTCGGTTATTTGCGGAACGAGCACGTGCCTTATCCACACGTCTTTGCCTATTTCAGAAAGGTGCAACGCGAAATCCAGCACGTTGCGGTTGGAATGGCGCGTCAGCTTCTTATGCTCGCCGTCGTCCGCATGCTTTATATCGAGAAGCACGAGGTCGGTATATCGCAAAAGCCCGTCTACCGCCTGAGTGTTTTCTTTATTAAAGACTATACCCGAAGTATCGAGGGCGGTGTGAATTCCCTTTTCTTTAAGAATTTTAAAAAGTTCGGTTACGAACGGGATTTGCAAAAGCGGCTCTCCGCCGGAAACGGTTACCCCGCCTCCGCCCGTGAAATAACTTTTGTATTTAAGGGCGGTAGCCGCAACATCCTCCGCCGTAACCTGCCTGCCGCCGGAATAGTTCCAGGTATCGGGATTGTGGCAGTACTTACACCGCATAGGGCAGCCCTGCATAAACACGACGAAGCGTATTCCCGGTCCGTCTACCGTACCGAAAGATTCGTAAGAATGAACGTTACCTGTCAAATCAGTCCTCCGCAAAAAATAAGGGCAATTTACCTTCCTGATAAATCTGCCCAGACGAACGACCCTCGGAACCGACGTTCCGCGCATAAGCGTTGCTTCCCTGCGGTAATCCGCATTCAATCGTCAGTCGCAACGCCGCTTAATCTTGTACTGAAAGTATAACACTTAAAACCATGCTTGTCAATAGGTTTTTCACTAAATATTGATTGTAATTTTTTTACAAAGCACAATATATTGTTGTTAAAAGAGTTTTTAAACGCATAGATATATCAAACCGACGATTACGCCCGAAAAAACGCCGAAAACTATTATCGCTCCCGCCACCGTAAACATTTTTGCCGCCATACCGTATATCCAGCCCTCGGTTTTGAATTCTATCGCAGGAGAGGCTACCGAATTGGCAAATCCCGTTATAGGCACGATAGAGCCTGCGCCTGCGTATCTGCCTATTCTGTCGTAAACGCCGAGCCCCGTCAAAAGACAGCCTATAAAAATCAGTATAACGGAAACCGAGCCGGCAAGCTCGTCCCCCGAAAGCCCCGCAAATTCAAGCATAAATCTTATAAACTGACCTATGGAACAGATAAGACCGCCGACCCCGAAAGCCGCCGCGCAGTTTTTCAGATGCTTGGACGGCGGATCCTGAGATTTTACGTAGTTGAGATAGTTACGATTATAGTTTTCCTTATGCTTGCCTGTCATTTTTAACCCCGCTTTGTTTTACGCCTTTATACAGAGTTTCCCTCTCGTCCCTTCTCGATAAATCTATCTCTCTTTTCATTGGTGAAACGCCCTGTCGTTGATATATAGAGTGAGTTTTTCGGGCATAATTCTCGACGCTATGCGGTAAGACTTGTTTTTTATTCCGCACGTTCTGACTACGGGCGGCTTGTCTGCGGTGAGAATCTTGTAAATATCTTCCGCCACTCGCGAAGCTTTCATACCGCTCTGTTCCATATTGGCGAGCGCCGCCACCGCCTTGTTTACGTTGCGCGCGTAAGTTTTGTTTTCCTCGTCCGAATATACCTTTCTCTTGAACGAAAAATTGGTCGCCGTGCCGCCCGGAAGCAGAGCCGTCACGACGATATTGTACGGTTTAAGTTCGGTATTCGCTTCCTTTGCCAGCATTTCAAGCGCGGCTTTGGACGAGGAATAAAAGCTGTCGAACACTATGGGAATATCGCCTCCGAGCGAACCTACAAGAACTATTTTGCCGCCCTTCTTTTTCATAAACGGAATTGCCGCCTGCATCGCTTTAAGCGCGCCGAAAAAATTGACTTCGTAAAGGTATTTATAATCGCTCTCCTTTGCGTGCTCGATCGGCGCCGCCATAGAAAATCCCGCGGAATAGACGAGAGCGTTAAGTCCGTAATTTTCCGCGGTCTTTGCTATCGCGTCGTACGCCGCCGAGCCCGAAGTTACGTCAGCCGAAATATTGTTGACTTTCGCGTTGTTGCAGCGCGTGCGCGAAATATTTGTAACCGACCAGCCCCTGTTTACGAGGCGGACGCAGGTTTCGTAGCCTATGCCCGAACTGCCGCCGACGACTATCGCGGACGGCTTTGCGGAATTTGACGCGGTTAATTTATCCATACCAATATTTTGGCGGATTATTTTTATTTTATGCGGTCAGCCGAAAGCTAAATCGAGAATCATCATCAGCGCAAAACCGAGAATCACGCCGAACGTGGCTTTGGTTTTATCCTCTGCAAAGCTTTCGGGGATAAGCTCCGAGCAGACCACCGCGAGCATCGCGCCCGCGGAAAAGGACAGAGCCCAGGGCAGGATACCCTGAATAAAGGTAACGGCGACGGCGCCTATAACGCCCGCCACTATTTCAACCGCGCCCGAAAGCTGACCTATAATAAAGCTTCCGGTTCTTGAAAATCCGTTTGCGCGCAACGGAAAAGCAACGCACATTCCTTCGGGAAAATTCTGTATACCTATGCCGACCGCGAGCATCACGGCGGCGAGCGCGCCCACTCCGCTTCCTCCGGCGAGAGCGCCGAAAGCCACCCCTACCGCCATACCTTCGGGTATATTGTGCATGGTTACCGCCACGCACATTACAGCGCAGGAACGGAATTTTTTATCGTCCGAAAACAAGGGAAGTCTGCTTAAAATGACGTCGGTTGCGATTATAAGCAGCCCGCCGAGCACGAAGCCTGCGGTCAGAACGGCGTACGCGTTATCCCCCGACTGTTCGAGGGCGGGCAAAAGCAGAGAAAAAAAGGTTGCGGCGAGCATTATACCCGCCGCGCCCGACATCATAAGGCAGAAGGCGCTTTTATTGATTTTTTTGCATACGAAAACGAGCGAAGCGCCCATAGCGGTCAAAAGCCAAGTAAATCCCGTTGCGATAAGCGCCTGTTGCCAACCCTGTAAAGATAAAAACCAATCCAAAGTGTTTCTCCCGTAAAAACAGTTTCTACGCCATAATATGTGTTTAAACGCGAAGGTGGTTACAGAAGCAAACGCGAAGAAACAGCCGCGAAGCTTAGAACGAGCTCCGCGGCTAATTATATCTTAATAATAAATAATAATAACTTATTTAACGACTAAATAATAACCTAATTAACGACTTGTTAATAATGTTAATCTGATTAATTTTCAAGCACCGCGCGGTCAGGAAGATACAGGAACTGTTCCGGTCCGGTATCGCGAACCAGAAGTCGTTTATCCTTGTATCTGAACAAAAGCAACGCAGTCATATACAGGTCTCCCGAACATCCTCCGACGTGAAGTCCCAACAACAGGCAACAGGGAACGAAAGCATAATAAAAGACGAAATAGCTTACGGCGGTAAGCGCAGCAAACAGTAACGTAAACACTGCGAACGGCATTATAAGCGCGAAAAGGGCAGTTCTGCGGTAGCAATACACGTCGGGCACGCCGCAGAAAGCGCAACTCCAGCTTAATCCGAAAGTGAGCTTGCGACGAGTCATAGATTTATAAACAATTCCGTGCACCAGCTCGTGCAGGACCATATAAATCAAGGTCGCGACGAGACAGCAAAACAAAGAAATTAAAAATTCCGAGCTTAAAAAATAATCGGTTTTACCGTTAATATCGAGAATGATTATACCCAACGCAACTAAAAGTATGACGGGCGCTAACGCTACGAGATTAAAAATTAAACCCGTTTTAAAATTCTTTGCATTTATGCTGAAAACTTCCTTATACCCCTGAGGCAGAGTTTCTTCGTAATTATCGTTTTTCATAGCCGTATCTTTAATATCCTTTAAGGTTTTTATTCGTATAGGTAGTAAAGCGTATAGTATAACCGTTGGTTTCTACGGGGTCGGAAACGCAAGACAGAACGAAATCGGGATTTTCGTCGAGATTTTCAAAATAAGCGTCCGCGCCACCCACAGCGTCAACCCTAGTTACGAGCGCCTCACTGCAATAGGGCAGAAGGGTTTTATACATCATTGCCCCGCCTATTACAAATACCTTGTCGGGGTCGTATTTCTTAATTTCAGAGAAAAGCTCTTCCAGGCTGTTTACTATTATGCAGTCGTCCCTCTTCCCTCCGCCCGGATACAGCACAATATTAGTGCGGTTTTTTAAGGGTTTTCCGCCGGGAAAAGATTTTAAAGTGTTACTGCCCATAATCACTACGTTGCCCGTAGTTGTTTCCCTGAAAAACTTCATATCGGCAGGAATAGAGAACATTAAGCCGTTGTTCTTACCGATACCCCACTCCATGTCTGCGTGTAAAATAGCTTTCATATTCGCTCCTTATCTTATTATTCCGCGACGGGTATGTCGTATTTTGTCGAGTCACACTTGTAATCGACGAGCTTAAAGCTGTCCACCGTGAAATCGTAAAAATTCTTAATATCGGGGTCCACTTCGAGCTTGGGCGCGGAGAACTGCTCGTGCCCGATAATTTCCTTTACCATAGGCACGTGGCGGTCGTAGATATGCGCGTCTGCGATGACGTGTACAAGCTCGCCCGCTTTAAGTCCGCTGACCTGCGCGAACATAATAAGCAAGACGGCGTACTGAACCACGTTCCAGTTGTTTGCGGTGAGCATATCGTTGGAGCGTTGGTTTAAGATGCCGTTCAACGTGTCGCCTGAAACGTTGAAGGTCATAGAGTACGCGCAAGGATATAAATTCATTTCGTGCAAATCCTGAAAATTATAAATGTTCGTCATAATTCTGCGGCTTGCGGGATTGTTTTTAAGGTCGTAAAGAACCCTGTCCACCTGGTCGAACTCGCCCTCTTTATAGATATGTTTTACTCCGAGCTGATAACCGTAGGCTTTGCCTATCGAACCGTTTTCGTCCGCCCATTGATTCCATATCTTAGAATGAAGGTCTTTGATATTGTTGCTCTTTTTCTGCCATATCCATAAAAGCTCGTCTATGGCGGATTTTATATAGGTGCGGCGAATGGTGAGAATGGGAAACTCTTCCTGCAAATTATAGCGGTTGACTATACCGAATTTTTTAACCGTATGCGCGGGCGTGCCGTCGCTCCATCTGGGACGCACTTCAAGGTCTGTATCCCACACACCGTTCTGTAAAATATCGTTCATATTGTCCACGAAAATTTTATCCGCTTTACTCATTTTTTCCCTCCGTTCCTATAACTTGGCTTTTGATTTACGCGGTTTCGCGCATTAAGCAGTTTATAATATTTTAACACAGAACGCGGCGAACAGTCAATTAAAATGCGTCCTTTCGGGTTTTACTCCACTTTGACGCTATAAATTTTAATTTCAGCTTGGTCGGAATCAACGCCGTCGCCGCTCTCATAATTTTATTTGCCGTGCCTATTATTGCTTTTGATTTTCCTTTATCCGACGCCGAAAGAGATTTTTTGACCACGTATTCGGGGGATTTTGCGGCTATTTTGCCCCATAGTCCTTGGGTTTTTATATATTCTAACACGTCGGGGCGGGTATAGATTGCGCCCGGAAGAACGGCCGTTACGCTAATTCCCGTACCCTTACACTCTTCGTTAAGGGCTACGGAAAAGTTGGTCAATGCCGACTTTGACGCCGAGTAAACGGCGAAATAAGGCATAGGGTATATACCCGAAACCGAAGAAACGTTTATAATTTTAAGCTTGTCCGCCATATGCTTAACCGCGAAATTGCACACCGACACTGCCGCTTCGAAGCAAGCGCGTATCTGCAAGGCGAGTTTTTTTTCGTCGTAGAGCGCAAACGCCATTTGCGTATCCACGCCCGCTACGTTTATCGCGCGGGAAAATTTGTATTTTTCCGCGTCGGCAAAGAGTTTTTCGCGCTCGGCAGATTCGCTTAAATCGCAGGGAAAAATTACTATTTCTGCCTCGGGACAATTCTTTTTAAGGCGGTTATACGTTTCTCTTAATTTATTTTCGTTTCTGCCCGTAAGGTACAGTTTTTCGCCGCGCGAAAGGCACTCTTCTGCAAACGCGCCGCCGAGATAGCCGCTTGCGCCCGTAATCAGGGTATAAGACATACCGCCCTCCCTATTTGTTTTAACGCATTATAACATTTATATAAAAATTTGTACAGCCGTTCAGTAAAGTTTTATATTCAGAATACAATCTATTAATGCTATTTGCAGTTTTCTTATATCGCGCGAATAGACGTAACCGTAAGATACGTCCTCACATTCTGTGATAAGGTAAGAAAGCTCCGACGTGAAGCAATTTGAAGAATTTGCTCGCAGGAGTCCGCTCAACGTACTTTTTACGTCGGCAAGAACGCTTTTTGCCTTTATTTGGTCGCATTGTCCTAAATCGACGGCATTTGCCGTTTCATAACATAGCCTTGAAAGCGTATTCAGAGTGTTTAGATTACCCGAATATTTTTCTTTATTCTTTTCGGCATTCGATGAATTGAGGGCGTAGCTTTCCACCGAACGTTTCAAAACCGAACAGGGCAATCCCTTTGTTTGCAGGTTGGAGCAGATAATCTGCGCGTCGGAGTCGGAATAGTAGCAAGCTATTGTAATATAATAATTATTGCCGCTCTTTATTATATATCCCGCTCCGCCGTAGCTTTGCACTGTGGACGAAATCGAGCTGGCGGAATTTGCGTCTTGCTGTATTTTATAATAGACGAAAAAGTAAGACTGTCTGAATTCAAGCTTCCGATTACAAGAAGAGAAAGCCACAGAAAAAATTATAATAATTGCAGATACTGCGGCGATAAATACGGCTAAATGTTTAAGACGCAACCTTTTAAGCGCACTCATAGTGTATTCTATAAAAAATATAATAAAAATATGTTAAACTTTAAAGGTTAAATCGCTTGCTTTTATTTTTAAATTTGATATAATAAATAAGCATTCGCAAGCTTGCGGTGAAAATGCGCGCTAATATGGCTCAGCTGGTAGAGCAGCTGATTCGTAATCAGCAGGTCGCCGGTTCGAATCCGGCTATTAGCTCCATAGAACGAACGCTCGTAAATCTGCGGGCGTTCGTTTTTTGTTATGAGAACCGTCCGACCTGCCGATTATCCTTAACGGGGTCCCCGAAAAATTAGCTCTGCGTTTTTTTGGGGAATTACAAAAGGTCGCCGGTTCGAATCCGGCTATTAGCTCCATAGAACGAACGCTCGTAAATCTGCGGGCGTTCGTTTTTTGTTATGAGAACCGTCCGACCTGCCGATTATCCTTAACGGGGTCCCCGAAAAATTAGCTCTGCGTTTTTTTGGGGAATTACAAAAGGTCGCCGGTTCGAATTAAGGAAAAACGGTATAGAAACGGAAACAACCGACGTAAAATGCGAATATTCCGCTTTAAAGATACAATGTATCGGCACAAAAAGCCCTTTCAACAACTATCGTTAAGTTATCAACATTTAGGTATTTACGAAAGTGATTTCGGCGGTGGCGGTTTTAAGCGATTTAAGAAATCGGTGTTTAAGATGAGTGCGTTGAAGTACGAAAAGGTCTACCGCTTCCCACACGAATACCCATGCGACGACGTCAAGAATGTCGAGAACGAGCGTCTGAACTACGAGCGAAGTAAGAGTGATAGAGACCGAGAAAACCATCACTCCGATTATAAGCATAACGGCTGACAGGACGGCGTTGCGCTTTAATTCGCTTTTTGTTTCCGCCACGTCCTGCGAGTAATAATATTTTATAGCCTGCTCGTATATTTTTTTCTCGTTTTCATCTATCGTATTACCCCTGACTACGAAGCGAACCTGCTCTTTTATTTTAAGGTGCTTTAAACTCTGGTTTAAAAATTCGGCAACTTCCATACTTATTAGCGGCTTGCCGCCGTAAGAATATGGCGAAAGGAATCCGTCGTCGTCGGAAACATTTAAATTTATAATCCTTATGCCGTTTTCGTCATATTCGGGACGGTTTTCAACTTCTATCTGCGAATACATCTGCTTAATTTTTTTATTTGTTGCAAACATAATTATCTCCTTCAATTTATCGGATAGCGAAATTATTATAAGAAAAAACGGCGCGTTTTGCAATATGTACGTAAAAATTTCACGGTATAATGCAAAATTTTCTGCGGGATAAGTTTTTTTTGGAAAAATGCGCAAGATAAGGATATGGATAAAAAGCTTTCCGCCTTTACCGCATTTTTGATTGCTTTTGCCGCCGTGCTTATGCACTTTTTCAACCTTTTACCTAAGAGCGCCATTTACATCTCTTTCGCCGACGACAAAGACATTCAGAAATGCGTATATCTTACGTTCGACGACGGTCCGAGCGACAGAGTAACGCCGCTTATTCTAGACGTATTGGACGAGGAAAACGTTAAAGCTACCTTTTTTATTATAGGACAGAACGCAGAATCGAGAAAAAATATCGTCCGCAGGGAATTTGAAAGCGGTCATACGGTCGCCGTACATTCTTATTCGCACAAATACAAGGAAATATATTCCACCCCCGACGCTCTCGTCAAGGACATAAACAAGTGCAACGACGTTATTTATTCCATAACGGGAAAGAGGTCGACAGTCTACCGCTTCCCCGGAGGAAGTTACGGGCTTTCCGCGCCGCTTATCGAGGCTGTGAGCGCATTGGGAATGAGATACGTTGACTGGAACGCTTCCGTCCGCGACGCGGAAATCTGGAACGCAACGCCAAAGCAACTTTTCGACGCCGCCGTTACCACATCCTCCGATTTGAACAACGTAGTGTTGTTGTGCCACGACTCTACGACAAAATCGACGACCGCTCAGGCGCTGAAAAACATTATCCGATACTATAAAAACAAGGGCTACGTCTTTGCGACGTTTTAATTTACCGGTTATAACTTTAAAAAATAAGGTAAAAAAATACAGCCGCCGCGCGTAAAACAACGCGCGGCGGCTGTAACCTTAAATGTATTATCAAGTATGCTAGATTCGATACGGAATCAATCCACGCCGTAAGTCTTGCGGTATTCCTTCATTGCGGAAAGGTACTCTTTACCCTCTATAACGCCCTGCTCGATAGCGTCGATTATATCCGCCATAGTAACGATTGAATATACCTTTACGCCGAACTGCTTGTAAACTTCCTGCACGGCGGAAAGCTCGCTGTCCAACCCCCTCTCCATTCTGTCTACTGAAATTACCATTCCCGCTATCTGCACGTCCGCCGCCTGTTCGAGCTTAGGAAGCATTTCCCTTAACGCTTTGCCCGAAGTCATAACGTCCTCTATAATAATCACTTTTTCGCCGTCTTGAAGCTGTTTACCGACGAAGAGTCCGCCTTCGCCGTGGTCTTTTACTTCTTTTCTGTCGAAGCAATAGTTCATATCTATGCCGAATTTTGTATACAGCGAAACCGCCGCGGTTACAGCGAGAGGTATGCCCTTGTAAGCAGGTCCTACCAGCGTATCCGCCTGTATGGCGTTTTCCTTTATGCAAGCGGCGTAATATTCGCCCAGCCTTGAAAGCTGCGCGCCCGTTTTATAGTTGCCCGTATTTATGAAATAGGGGGCTTTTCTGCCGCTTTTAAGCGTAAATTCTCCGAATTTAAGAACCCCGTTTTCCACCATAAATTTTATAAACTGCTGTTTGTAAGTAAGAGCCATTTGTATTTTCTCCTTAATTGAGTTTAACCGTATCCACTATTTTATTTACGTCGTCTATGCCGTGCCCGTCGAGCCAGTCGTTCATTTCGTTAATTATGCAAGGCATTGCGTTTGCGTTGGTGAAGTTTGCCGTACCTACCTGCACAGCCCTCGCGCCCGCCATCATAAACTCTATCGCGTCCTTACCCGTAGCTATGCCGCCCATACCTATTACGGGAATATTTACGGCATGCGCCGCCTCGTAGACCATTCTTACGGCTATCGGCTTGATGCCTGCGCCCGAAACGCCGCCCGTGTTGTTGGCAATTACGGGTTTTCTCCTTTCGATATCGATGACCATACCCGTAAAAGTATTGACGAGCGAAATGCAATCCGCGCCGCCGCTCTGAGCCGCCTGCGCGTTAACCGCGATACTTTCCACATTGGGCGAAAGCTTGACTATCAAGGGCGTTTTGGAAAGCGAGCTCTTGGATAAGTCGGTTACTTCCCTGATATTTTCGGGACGGATACCCAGAGCCATACCTCCCGCGCGCACGTTGGGGCAGGAAATGTTAAGTTCTACCATATCCACGAGCCCGTCGAGGCGTTTGCAGATTGCGCCGTAATCTTCAAGCGTTTTGCCCGCCACGTTTGCGATAACTACTACGCCTTTGTCCTTTAAAAATTGCAAATCGCGCTCTATGAAGTGTTCTACGCCGGGATTTTGCAGCCCTACCGCGTTCAAAATAACCGAAGAGCCTTCGGCTATTCTGGGTACGGGATTTCCCGCGCGCGGCTCTAACGTAAGTCCCTTCGTAGACACGCCGCCGATTTGGGATATATCGTAAATTTCGTTAAATTCTCTGCCGAAACCGTATGTGCCGCTTGCGGCTATGACGGGATTTTTAAATTTTACTCCGCAGATTTCCACGCCGAGGTTTGCCATTACAATTCCACCTCTTCAATATCGAATACAGGTCCGTCCTTGCATACCCGCGCGTTGCCGCCGTCGCTCTTTTTGCATACGCAGACGAGGCAAGCGCCTATACCGCAACCCATACGTTCTTCCAGAGAAACCAGACAGGGTATCTTAATACCCCGCTCTTTGAGTTGAGCTTTGAGCGCTTTAAGCATAACGGGGGGACCGCAGGCTATTATTAAATCCGCAGGAACATTAGCACGGTCGGCTAAGTACGCCGAAACGGCGTTGCCCTTTGCGCCCATACTGCCGTCGTCGGTTACTACCGTAAGCTTTGCGCTCTTTTCGAGTTCGTCCAAAAGACACGCCGCCGCTCTGTTTCTAAAACCTATGTAGGAATAAAAATTTTTATCCTTATGCTCGCGTATGACCGATATGAGGGGGAAAATGCCCACTCCTCCGCCGATAACGGCGATATTTTTCGCGTTTTCGGGAATGACGAAACCGTTGCCGAGGGGAAGAAGCACGTTCAATTTATCGCCCTCTTCGGCTCTTGAAATTGTTAGCGTGCCCTCGCCTTTAAGCTGGTAACAAACGGTTACACTGTCCCCCTCCGCCTTCATTATCCCGAAAGGGCGCTTTAAAAGGTTTGCGCCGTTGCCCGTGGACAGGTTTAAAAACTGACCGCCCTTGACCTGAACCTTTTCGGGCAGGGCGAGCGTAAGCGAAAAAATGTTTTCGGCTATATTCTTATTTTCTTTTACCGTCGCCGTTAATTCTCTTATCATCTGCCTATTTTACCTATCGCGCCGACCAAATCCTGCTGCATATCGATACAAGCCGCCCTTGCCGCTTCCGCATAGCCCATACCGCTGTATTCGGGTTTTTTGTAAGCGCAGATAATGCCGCGCGAATTGTTTACTATACCGCCCAGACCGCGCTTGTCGAAACAGCATTTAAGCATCTGCGCGTTGCCGCCCTGCGCGCCGTAACCCGGGATAAGGAAAAACGTATTTTTCATCTGAGAGCGAAGTCTTGCCGCCTCTTCGGGGTGAGTTGCGCCAACTACCGCGCCTACGTCCGAATAGCCGTATTTGCCTATGGTGTCAGCGCCCCAGCCCGAAACCAGCTCGCCCATCTGTTCGTAGATGAATTTGCCGTTTTCAAGCTTTAAGTTCTGCAATTCGCCCGACGAAGGGTTGGAGGTTTTTACGAGAACGAAAACGCCCTTATCGTTGCGTTTGCAGTCGTCTATAAAGGGCGCGATTCCGTCCGTGCCGAGGTAACCGTTCACCGTAAGCATATCGGAAGGGAACGCGGATATTCTTTTGCCGTTTACGTCGGTCTTGCCGAGATAAGCTTTGGAGTAACAGCCCGCTGTCGAACCTATATCGTTGCGCTTGCAGTCGGCGATGACGTACATTCCTCTGCCCTTGGCGTAATTTACGGTATAGTCGAACGCGCGCAAACCCTCGAAGCCGTACATTTCGTAGTAGGCGACCTGAACTTTTACGGCGGGAACGATATCGCAAACCTTGTCTACGATGTTCATATTGAACTCGATTATCTTTTCCGCAACGCCCTCGAACGTAGCGATATCTTCGCGCATTTCGTCGGGAAGATAATCGAAGTTAGTATCCAACCCTACGCAGGTAGGATTTTGCATTTCGATTATTCTGTCAATTAATTTATCAATCATAATATCCCTCTTTAAATCAATTAGAATTTCGTTATACTTTTTTATTATATCGCGTATTTTACCTCGCCGTCGACGAGAGTACATACGACTTTTCCGTAAACCTCATAGCCGTTGAAAGGAGTGTTTTTGCCCTTGGATAAGAACTTGTTTCCGTCTATTACGTACTTTTCGTTCAAATCCACAATAGCGAGGTCGGCTACGCCTCCCTCCTTAATCTCCCCTCCGCAAAGATTGAGAACGCTTGCAGGATTGCCGCTCATAAGCTTCATAAGCGACGGCAAAGTCATTATTCCACTCTTTACGAGGTAGGTATAACTAAGCGCGAAACTAGTCTCTATTCCGCTCATACCGAATGCGGCGAGATTATACTCTACTTCCTTATCCTTGCGCGAATGGGGCGCGTGGTCGGTTACTATGCAATCGAGAGTGCCGTCCTTCAAACCCTCTATAATCGCGAGTCTGTCCCTCTCTTCCCTAACGGGCGGATTGACCTTTGTGAACGTATCGAAATCTTTTATTATATCGTCGTTGAGTATAAAGTAGTGCGGGCAGGTTTCGGCGGTGACTTTAACGCCCCTCGCCTTCGCGCTGCGGATTATATCAACGCCGCTGTAAGTGGAGACGTGACAGATATGAACGGGAACGTCCAGACTTTCCGCAAGGGAAATATCCCTCGCTATCATTATATCCTCGGCCGCGCGGGGAATGCCCTTTAACCCGGTATAGGTGGAATTATAACCTTCGTGCACCGATCCGCCGTCTACGAGATTTGCGTCCTCGCAATGGCACAGGCATTTCAGACCGAAACCGCTTGCGTACTCCATACCCAGCCGCATAAGAAGAGAATTCATTACCGACCTGCCGTCGTCGGAGATTGCAACCGCGCCCGCCTTAGCCATTTTACCTATATCGGCGAGGGTTTCGCCCTGCTCTCCCTTTGTTATAGCTCCGATAGGATTTATCTTACAGAGGTTAACTTCTCTTTGACGGGCTTTGATATAGGTTACGACTACGGCGTTGTCGCATACGGGATTGGTATTCGGCATACAGCAGACCTGCGTTACCCCGCCTGCTACCGCCGCGAGAGAGCCGGAGGCTATATCTTCCTTGCCCTCGTAACCGGGCTCGCGGAGATGGACGTGCATATCTATGATTCCGGGAATAATCGTTTTTCCGCTTGCGTCTATTATTTTATCTATATTTTCGTTATTACCGTTTTGCGCCACGCAACCGTTCAAAGAGATTATTTTATCGTCCTTTATGAGAATGTCGCACTTTTTAACGCAACCGTCGACGACGGCTTCGCCGTTTTTTATAAGAGTTATCATAAATTATTCTCCCTGTACTCGGCAAGCAGTTTCAGAACCGCCATTCTTACGGACAAACCGGAAGTAACCTGATCTTCTATTCTGCTCGTTTCGCCGTCGATAAGACCGGGCGTAAGCTCTACCCCTCTGTTTACGGGACCGGGATGAAGAATCACCGCGCCGTCCGCGGCAAGTTTAAGCATATCTTCCTTTACGCCGTAGAAAGCCGAATATTCGGAAAGAGAAGGGAAAAGTCCGCAGGACTGGCGTTCGAGCTGTATTCTAAGCCCCATTACCGCGTTCGCGCCCTCTATCGCTTCTTCGCGGGATTTAGCTATATGCGCGCCCAGTTTGTCGAAATCTTTGGGCAAGAGGGTTTGAGGAGCGTAAACCCAGACCTGAGCGCCCAGCTTGGAAAGTCCGAAGAGATTGGACTTCGCCACGCGCGAATGTTTTATATCGCCTAGAATAGCTATTTTTTTGCCCTCGAAAGAACCGAAAGTTTCGCGCATCGTCAGCATATCCAAAAGCGCCTGCGTGGGGTGTTCGTTCATTCCGTCGCCGCCGTTGAGAACCGAAGCCTTGACGGTTTTTGCAAGCAGGTGCGGCGCGCCCGCCATAGGGTGACGGATAGCAATGAAATCGACCTGCAAAGCGTCGAGGGTTTTGCCCGTATCGATAAGCGTTTCGCCTTTCTGAACCGAGCTGGACGACGCCGAGATATTTACCTCGTGCGCGCCGAGATATTTGCCCGCAAGCTCGAACGAAGTGCGCGTACGGGTGCTGTTTTCGTAAAACAGGGTTATAAGCGCTTTGCCTTTAAGGTCGTCAAGACTTTTATTGCCGCTTTTGACCTGCCTTTTCATCGCCTCGGCGACGTCGAGAATTTCAATTATTTCCTCGGCGGAAAGATAGCGCAGACCCAATAAATCTTTGGATTTAAGCATTTGTTATTCCTTGAACGTTAAAATTCGGGTTTAATTGTATTTCAAGCGACGGCATAAAAAAAGCGGAAACAGTTGCCTAAAAACGATAATTTTTTTGGCAATTATCCGCTTAACTTTTATTTGAATTCTGCCTGACCATTTCTGCCGTTTGCGGCGGTAAACATTACATTTGCGCGCTTCATAATAAATCAAACCGTTTACGATTTTTTATCCTATAAAGTATAACACAACTAAAAGGCGTTGTAAAGAGAAAAATTAAAAATTTTTACAAAATTCTCTGTAACGAAAAAGCGACTTTGTCGCAGGAAGTAAGCACGTATTCTATCCCGTTTTTTACGTGACGGAAAGGGAAATACACGTCGCCGTGAAGATGCCCGAAAACCGCTTTGTCCACGCCGTTCTCCTCGAAAAGGCGGGTAAATTCGGTAGGCTGCAATTTCAGCCCCATAGGAGGATAATGTATCATAGCGATGACAACGTCGCCTTCGCGCCTTACCTTATTTACTTCCGAAAAACATAGTCTGAAACGCTCGGCTTCGCGCCTGTAAAGCTTTTCGTCCCTTTCGGTATAGTCCGCGCTGCCCGGGCAAGTCCAGCCGCGCGAACCGCAGATTATAACGTTTCCGAATTTAAC
The DNA here is from genome assembly GCA_964509935.1 of uncultured Clostridia bacterium. Taxonomy (GTDB): domain Bacteria; phylum Bacillota; class Clostridia; order Christensenellales; family Borkfalkiaceae; genus Coproplasma. Next base: position 78,395 of record CAZDZH010000003.1, on the reverse strand, counting down.
GCAGTCGTTCTGCAAAAAATAAAAACTGTCGTCGGGAGCGGCGCGCCGAAGCTTCGTTATCCCGTTCCACCAATAGTCGTGATTTCCGCGTATAAAGACTTTTCTGCCTTTAAGCGGCTTTAAACAATTAAGGTCGAACAATCCCTCTTCAAGCGTAGTGCCCCAGCTGACGTCGCCGCAGACGAGAACGACGTCATCGTCGCCGACCTTGCAGTTCCAGTCGTTTTTTATTTTTTCAAAATGCCCTTCCCAATTCATTCCGAAAACGTCCATAGGCTTGTCCGCCATACCGGAAAGGTGCAAATCGCTTATCGCATAAACGTTCATATCTATATTTTAACACATTCGGTCGCCGTTTTAAAGTGATTTGACATCAATTAAAGATAATAGACAAATTTTAAATTTACGTCTATAAAATAGACTGATTATGTCAGACGTAATACTATTAAAACGCAAAAAAGATAAAATTTGAGCGGTAGAAAAAACAATTCTACCGCTCGTAGAGTCAGGCTTTACGATTTGGAACAGTTTCTGCCCTGAGGATACAAGGGAAGTTCGAAAAAGCCTGCGCATACCTCCTGCGAGAAATCCTGCGCGGGCGGTATCGCGCAATATCCGTAGCTGGGTACAAGCAATTCAACGTCTATGGAGACTTTGAGAATTACGGTTATGCAAGCGTTTACCGAGAAGGTATTGCTGCCCGGATTGAACCTGCCTTCCGCGCATACGGCGGAAACTTCCGCAGTTATCTTATAAGGCATTATGGAAGGCGCGGGAACGAACAGGAGCACGTCTTCGGCTACGGAAATCGTTGCCTGAGCTACCCCTTCCGTTCCGTTCGCGTCGGTGTATAATACCTCTACGGGAATGGACACTGTTGCCTGCACGCGCGCGCAGCCGGGTTTGTCGGCGAGGCGCTCGACGTTGAGATTGGTTATCGTACCGGACGACGAAACCGACCTTGCGCTTATGAACGTCAACGGATATGTAGGGTCGGCGGGTATCATATCGGAAATTGTCAAAGTGTAATTGTCTATCTGAATCTGCTTTATGCAGGCGTCGAAAATTTTTCTTGCCTGAATACACACTTTTTCGCACATTCCGTTCAACGGGTTGCCGTTTATGCTGCCCGGGCATTTATCCGATTGAAAGTTGGAAAAAAATGACATTTTTACCTCCGTTTTTCTTTTTTATTGCGACGTAATCAACGGTTTAAACAAGTTACCGACTGACTTTTCGTCGGGGAAAATAATACCGTAAATTATTACAGAGCTTTAATTGAGGCGCGTTTACCCCTTCGGGGCGCGACCTGTAACGTTGCCTATATTAAAATATATGCCCGAAAACGCGTTTGCGCTACGGAAGAAATATTTTAAGCGTCGGATAAAGCGCCGCTCCCCCGTTCAACTCTTTTAGCGTTTCGGCGTTTACGCCCGCTTTTTCGGCGATAGAGGAGTAACTTTCACCCGCTCTGACCGTGTAAACGTTTAAAGGTTCGGGAGTAATTTTTACTATAGCTCCCGTAAAAATTTTTTGCGTCACAGGACAGGAAAAGGTTTTTTTAAGGTCGTTCGCACAGACGCCTTTTCTTACCCTTATATAACCGCATCTTTGAAGAACGAGCGCAAACATTTGTAATATTATACGCAAAAAATTTTCAATTCGTTCTAACGACTGCACGAAAATTGTAAAATATTGTTGATGAAAAAGCTGAACGTTTACAGATCCGCGGCTCAGGTTTCGATTTTTTCCGCTGTGGAAAAATCGCTGAGTTTTATTTACAGAATAATACTTTCGCGCTTTATCGGCGCGGAAGGCATAGGCATTTACCAGATTTGCCTTTCGGTTTTCGCCGTATTTCTTACAGCCGCTTCCAGCGGTATTCCCGTTACGGTTTCGCGACTTATGGCGAAAGAAACCGCTACGGGCAGCGAGAGGGGCAAGCACGCCGCGGTTTCCGCAGGGGTGCTATGCACTCTTTTATTTACCGTGCCCGCTGCGGTTATCATCTTTTTCGGGAGAAATCTTTTAAGCTTTCTGTTCCCTGACAGGGCGTGTCTGAATATATTCATTCTGCTGTTGCCAGGACTTATTTTAACGTCGGTTTACGCCGTTATGCGCGGAAGCTTCTGGGGCAACAAACAGTTTCTGCCTTACAGCGTAATAGAGCTTGCCGAGGACGCCGTTATGGTGGTTTTCGGCATAATATTTATTCAGTTTTCATCTACCGCTACGGAGGGAGCGTTTTTCGCCACCCTCGCCGTGCTCATTTCATATGTATTTTCGTTCTTCGTTTCGATAGGCTGGTATATTTTTAAAGGCGGAAAATTCGTCGACCCGAGACCGCAGCTTAAACCTTTGCTCGCCTCGTCGTTGCCGATAACCGCAATGCGTACTTCCACTTCGCTTATTAACTCGTTGGTTTCGCTTTTTCTGCCCGCGTTGCTTATGGCGGCTTGCGGATATACCAATTCGGAAGCGCTTGCGCTATACGGAGCGGTGCTGGGAATGAGCATTCCTATTCTTTACACGCCCAATGCGTTCATCGGGTCGATTTCGGTTGTAATAGCCCCCGAAATGAGCGAAAATTTCTACGCCAGACGGCAAGAAAAACTGAGAGCGGACGTAGAAAAAACGTTGAAAGCTTCCGTGTTTATCGCAACCGTTCTGATACCCGTTTTCTTTACGTTGGGCGAAGATTTGGGAATATTTCTCTATTCCAACGCGTTTGCGGGGCAGGTTATTCAGCGTTTCAGCTTTATAATGCTGCCGATGTGCATTTCCATTATCACCACCACCATTCTCAACTCTATGAATTACGAAGTGAAAACCCTCATTCATTTCTTTATCGGCTCTATTTTTATGCTTGCGTGCATTTTTACTCTTACCCCGATACTCGGAATCAATTCATATATGGTGGGGCTGTCGTTCGACTATTTTATTACCGCCGCCCTGAACCTGAGAATACTGAAAAAGAACTGCGAGGGAGTAAACTATTTCAAATACACGGTGCAGAGCGCACTTATCTGCGCCGTGGCGTGCCTTTTCGGCTGGCTGACAGACAGACTGTTCGCCTTCTTGCCGCTAATCGCGAGAATAGCCGTATGCGGCGTTCTCATAGCCGCCTTCTCGGTAGGTATTTTTTACGCGTTTGAAATGTTTACGTTCAATCCTCTTAAAAAACTGCTTGCACGAAAAAGGTAGCGACGAGTTAGCTCAAATTGCCATATAAATTATTTACCGGTCCACTTGTCTTTTGAAGATAACAGCGACGCCGCCTGTTTTACGGCAAGAGCGATAAGAAACAGCCCGAAAAGCTTTTTTAAGAGGTCGCCCGGAAGCAGAGCGGCGGTGAGGCCGCCCACAACCGACGTTATTACGGCGGGTATTATCACGCTTGCAAGACCTTCGCTCTTTATATATCCCCTACTTTTATGAACCCCGACGGAGAATGCCGCCATAGGCAGAAACGCTATTAAATTGGTAGCCTGCGCAACGTGCTGTTCCACGCCGAGAAATATCGTAAGGGCGGGTATGAGAATCGTGCCTCCCCCCATTCCCATACCGCCCAGAAAACCTGCGAGCAAGCCCGCGGTAAGATATAGAATAAAAGACATTCAGCCCGCCAGCATACGTATTCCCGCCGCCGCCATAACCGCTATAAATATAAGGTTAACCCAGAGCGACGGAATTTTATCGAGCAGACGCGCGCCTATTATGCCGCCCGCCACGTTGCCCATAGTAGCGGGAATGATTACGGGGAGAGAGGCGTATCCGCCGAAAACGTAAGTTATAGCGCTTACCGCGCAGACGGGCGCGATGACTAATATCGCCGTTGCGTGCGCCTGTTTGAGGGGGTAGCCCATTGCGTTCTGCAAGAGCGGCACGGCTACCATACCGCCGCCTCCGCCGAAAAGTCCGTTCACCGCGCCCACCGCCAGTCCCGTTAATATTTTGCGATTGTTTGATTTGTTTGCGTTGCTTCTCATATTTATGCGAACTCCGATTGATTTCAGGCTCTGTAATAACAGTTTTTGCATTTTTGCGCAATTAATTAAATTTTTACCGCAATTTTCACCTGTAATTAGTTGCTTAAAAACGTGATTTATATTAAAATATTTCAGTGGAGTTTTAAAGTCGCCCTTTAAAACTATATAATATGTATTTATTCCGCATATTATCCGCGCTACGCAGACTTTCTCCGCGCGTGAGGTTTGCGGATACGACATAAGCAAACTAACTTTTAACAGGTGTAATATGAGCAAAACGTTCAAACCGAAAAATTCAAAACGCAGGTTCGCCGCATTCGGGCTGGGTGCGGTACTCTTCTGCACGGTAGGTCTTACGGCTGCTTGCGACGCAAGCTCGTCTTCCTCTACCGACGACGAACAGGAGCAGGCTGCGAAAATCGATACGCAGGTACTTAAAAACGGAAACTTCGAGTTTTACGACGACAAGGACGGAAAATACCTTATAAGCAGTCCCAACAACTGGTCGGCGGGTTCTGCAGGCAACTCTTCCGATTCGATGTCCGGTATTATTAACACCGACTATGAGAAGTGGCAGGCGTTTACCGACGATACTCTTCCCGCAACCCTTAAAGCCAATAACGAGTTGAAGTCCGACGACGAAAATAAAGTCGATTACAACGGAATGATGCCCGACGACCTGCCCTTTAAGAATACGCACGACGCAGACGACAAGGAATTCGAAGTTGCCGCCGAAGACTATATTTCCAACCCCTACACCCACGAATATTCCTGGGACGATGAAGGTAATCTTATAGACCTGTCGGGCAATATAGTGACGACCTACGAGGACGACGACGGGAACGTTTTCCTGGACGAGGACAAGACTCAGCCGCTCGAAACAAGCGTGCTGATGATTCATAACTACGTAGACGACGACAATTACGGTTCGCAGAAATACTACTCTTCTTCCACAAGCCTTTCGCTGGAAGCGAATACGGCGGCTAAAATATCCGTATGGGTCAAGACGGACGAGCTGTATTACGGCGGAAACAACGATACGAGAACCAAAGTTGAGGACAGCCGCGGCGCTTATATCAAAGTTACTCAGTCGGTGGGCGGAAGCACGGTAGATTCTTTCTTTATAAAGAATATAGATACTTCGGTTATCAATCCCGACGGAGATAATAACGGTTGGGTGGAATACACAGTGTACGTTCAGGCTTGCGCATATGCGGAAACGTCGATAAGTATTACCGTAGGTCTCGGCGAAAACAGTATGTACACCGTCGAAGGTTACGCATTCTTCGACGATATAAGCTTTACGAAATACCGTAACCTTGAAATGCTTATCGAAGATTGCGGTTACGAGAACGATGTGGATTTCTTTGAGGCGGTAGAGGACACCACCTGTACCCTTTTAAGCGATAAAAACGAAAAGATTTACAGAACCGATAAATTCACTTACAGCGACGAAAACGGCGAACACGTAATTTCCAACAATTATTGCGGCGATTTCATTTATTTTATCGACCTTGCGACCAGCTCCTCTTTACAGAACATAGTTTTAAACGATTCGAACGCCAAAGCGGGTTTAACCGTAGACAGCAACGGTTACGTGAATTCCAAGAGCACCGCTTATTCGAGATTCGACCTCGGCGTTCTCGACAACGGCGCGGGCAACGCGTATCTTCCCCGCGAGCTTGCTTCCGCAGGGAAGAGCGTGAATACGAGCGAGGACATACTTGCTAACCTCACGCTTTCCTCGACTGACGAGAGCTGGAAAAACGCGTTTAACGGCAGCGTCTATAAAAACAGACTTGTTCCCGCATTGGAGAGCGCGCTTACCCTCCCCTATGCCGACAACGAAATGAGCGCGTTGCTTATGTTCAGCGCGCAGGGCGCGGCGTATGAAACGCAGATAACGCACTCTTCGTTTAAGGTTTTCGGCAGCAATAACAGCAACGAAACCGACACGCAGTATAAAATAGTTTCTTTCTGGGTTAAAACTTCCGACCTGAACGGAAATACCGCCGCTACCGTTACGGTAACCGACGTCAACGACAAAGAAAACTCCGCAAGCTTCACGCTTGACAGCACTACCGTTTCTGCTGTTTCGATAGACAATAACGACGACGTTTACAGCGGTTGGGTACAATGCTTCGTGCTCGTTGCCAACGACCTCGAAGAGGATAAAGATTTCAAAATAACTGTAAACTTCGGTCTTACCGATATTAAGGATACCAACTTTACCTCCTACCATAACGGCTGGGTCGCGATTACAAACATCAACGTTCTTTCGGTAGACGAAGACGCGTTCGCTTATGCAAATAACAGTTCGTATGCGGCGACTCTTACGTTCAGCGAAAAATCGTCGTCTGTGAACAACGCGTTCGACACCGAAGCGGGAGGCGGATACGGAATAGAAAGCGACATCGTAAATCCCGCCAACTACACAGGCGTAAACGGAAACAGCGTTTATGTTGGCGGCGCGTCCTCTTCTAACGGATACGACGACGTAAACCGCAACGATTTTGCAGGTTTGATAAATAAGGATTACGTTGAAAACTATGCAAACTGCGCATGGTTCACCTCTCTTACTCAGGCGATAACAAACCTCGACACTGATAACTTCTGGGATAAGGTGGCAGGTCCTTACTCCGTGCAACCCCTTCTCATCGTCAACGCGGCGAGAACGGTTGCGGACGAACCTGCGGGCGTTTATAATTACGGATTTATCGGTAAAAATTCAAGCGTTTCTTCAAGCTCCTATACCGCTATAAGCGTAAGGGTTAAAGTCAGCGCAGGTGCGGTAGCAACCGTATATCTCGTTGATTCGGATAAAGAAGTTATGTCTTACGCGTTCCCCGGATACTCTTTCTGGTATGACGACGAAGGCAACGTTCTCAAAGGCGAGCCTGACGAAAACTGGACGGACAGCGAGCAGAAAGCCAACATTCTTTACACGCTGCGCGCCGACGGATTGTACGAAGCGGACGGCAAGCTCTACGCAAACTTCTATAATCTTTCCAAATACTATTACAACGAAAGCTTGCGCTATTTCGACGAGAACGGCGAGGCGGTGCTTTTCGACGACCTAAAAGGCGACGAAAACTATTACCTTTCCGCAACCGACAGGAGCGAGCTTGCACCCCACTATCTCGTAACCGATTCTAAAACGCGCGTTTACAGCTACGTTTCGGGTACGGAAACTAACGGAAATTTGATTTACAATTACGTAGTGAACGATAAAGCCGATACTTCGCTTACCGTTTACGGTTTCGATAAATCATACGCGCGCTACGATACGACGAATTTCACCTCCACTCCTTACAGCTTTACGATTGACGGCAGGGCGACTAACCCCGACGCGGCGGACGTTGTGGACAAGTGGATTACGGTAACCTTCTACGTTCATACGGGAAGCGAATCCAAAGATTACAGACTTGAACTTTGGAGCGGTTACAGAAACGAAGCCAATACCGACGGCGTTCAACAGAACAGCTACGTTCTGTTCGATTACAGCTACGCGTCTATCGACGAATCCGGATACTCGAGCCTGCTCGGCTATTATACCGACAGAATTATCGAAGATTATAAGAGTAATTTAAGCGGACCTTTCGCTTCAAACGGCGAAAATATCGCATACTACGAAAACCTTGCAGGCGAGGGCGGAAAGAGCGATGTTTACAAATACGACGCGAAATACTTCACGTATTCGCTGTACGATTCTTCCGCATACGTTCCCTTCAATGAAACGGTAGCGGACGAAAACGAAACGGGATACGATTATCTTTACAGCGATTACAAAGAGAGCCTTGCTTATCTTAAAATAGAGGACGTAAAGGCGGAAAACGGTCTTGAAAACACCGACCCCACGATGGCGATGTTCATAGATTATTCGGCTGTTGACCAGAGCATATCTATCGGAACCGCCGACGATGACGACGAAGAAGAAGATAGCGTTACGACTACCGATAACACTAACCTTGCGTTGCTTATATCGTCAATATGCATGGTAGTGGCTATCCTGATTGCCATTGCGGCGGTAGTTATCAAGGATTTCTTAAAGAAAGCCAAGAAGAAAAAGACCGTAGGCAAGAACACCTATAATTTCAGCAAAAACAAGCGTTACGTAAGAAAATACGTAAAGGCAAACGGCGAAATTAATGAAAGCGAAAACGGCGAATCAAACGCCGATAGCGCGGACGAAACCGTCGAAGCCGAAGAGACGCAAAACGGCGAAGAAACCGCAGAATCCGTAAAGGATGAAGAACAGAGCGGCGGAAACGACGAAAATTCCGACAAATAATAACGGATAATAGCGGGGCGTTCGCAGTTGCGAACGCCCCGCTTGACGTTAAATTACAGACGGCCGCAAATATAGACGGCGGGGCGCAACGCGCCCCGCCGTCTACTTTATTAAAATATTAATTATATTCTGCCAAGATTTTATATTTGATATTTCAAGATATAATAATATGTTTACGTTTTAAACTTTTAATTACAGGACCAGACTGCCGCAAAATATTTGGTGCGGTCAGACGCGCAAGCCCTTGGGCAAATGGTTTTTTGCCGTGCCGTTTACGCATTTGCACCACCCGAGAGGTAAGCCGTTGTACGTTACTACCCTCCACCCCTTTTCCCGTTCGTCTACGGCAAAAGTAAAGCCTGAAAGGTATTTTACTGCGGTCGTTTCGTCCACCGCTACGCACTTTGCCAGATCTTGTTTAAGACACATCGCGAGGGCGTGGCAGGGCTCTATCCTGTCCCCTTTAATTTCGCATAGCTGAACGCCCGCCCTAACAATCTGAACGCCCGTTTCAGGCATTTTTAAAGGCAGGGAATATAGATATTCGCCCGACTGCAATATATTACCGAAGCTGACTTTAAGGTATTCTTTTTCAAATTGTTTATACAGCCCGTACGCTTTCTTGTCCTTGACGCAAACCGCCGTTTCGGGCAAATGTACTTCTTCGCTTTCATTACCCGAACTTTTTTCCATAAGCGCGGCGAAGTGACCTTCGCCTTCGACCCTGTGCGGATACAGCTTTTCCTGCTTTATAAGAGTGAAGTCTCTTCTCTTTTTCAGAAAATCTTCTATCGTTTGCTCGTCCTCTTCGCGCGAAAAAGTGCACGTAGAATAGACCAACCGCCCGCCTGATTTAAGCATCTCCGCGGCGCATAAAAGAATTTCGCGCTGGCGAACGGCGCAAGCCGTTACGTTTTCTTCGCTCCATTCGGGTATGGCGTTGGGCTCTTTTTTAAACATTCCCTCGCCTGAACACGGCGCGTCCACGAGTATTTTGTCGAAGTAACCGCGGAAATTTTTGCTTAGCTTCGACGGCGATGCGCAGGTTACTACGGCGTTTTGTACGCCGAGTCTTTCTACGTTCTGCATTAAAATTTTTGCGCGGGAAAAGTTTATTTCGTTCAACACTATTATTCCCTCGCCGTGCATTTCCTGCGCAAGCTGAGTACCCTTGCCGCCCGGGGCGGAACAGAGGTCGAGCACGCGTTCGCCGGGCTTTACTTCCAGAAGCGGCGCGGCGCACATTGCAGAAGGCTCCTGAACGTAATACGCGCCCGCCGCGTGATAAACGGTCTTGCCGGGTTTTTCGTCCTCTACGTAAAATCCGTTTTTCTCCCAGTCTATTTTGCGCAAGGAAAAAGGCGAAAGAGAAATAAAATCTTCCGCCGATATTTTTAACGTATTTACTCTGATACCCTTATATGCAGGCGCGTCGTAAGAGGCAAAGAAATCTTCCGCCTCGTCACCGAGCTCGCGGCGCATACGGTTTACGAATTTTTCAGGCAAATCAACCATTTAACATTTCCTTTAAGGTATTTATATCGATAATTTTAAGCCCTTCTATCCGCTTTGCGTTCTGCGTTCGGACGGTTGAGTCGTTCTCTTCGCAAACGTACACGTTGCACTCGGAAAGCTTTTGGGAATAGCGCGCTCCCTGTTCGTAAACAGAAGCGACGAGCCCGAGTGAAATATCAACGTCGTCCTCTATATTCCTTGAAAAATTAAAGACGCAGCCCTTTAATTTTCCGCTCTTTTTTGCCTTGCAGCGGCTTAAAAACACGTAAAAGCGCGTGCGGCTTTCGGCGCGTTCGCGCTTGCGCTCTTCGCGCTCCGAACAGTATCGGGCGTAGCCTTTGGAAGTAGGCTTTGTAATTTTGTGTCCGCTGATTCTGCCGTTCGTTATGCGCAATTTTTTGATAAGCTCAGCGCAGGTAAGTCCCTCTTTCCTGCACATAGCCTCCACTATTTTCATAGTCGCGTAAGCGTCGTCGGCGGCGCGGTGAGGCGTAAATTCGACGTTTAAATCCTTGGTTATGTATTCCAGACCGAACTGTCGTGAAAAATCGTTTACCGCGGTCATATACATCAGCTGACTGTCCGAAAATTCAAAGTCGAAAGAAGGAAGGCGGAAACGGTTGGTTTCGAGGTCGAGATATTTTACGTCGTTCATCGTCGAATGACCGATAACGAGGTTGTTTTTATCTTCCAAAAGATTTTTAATTTTGGGATAAACCGAGGGAAACGCGGGATAATTTTTAAATTCGCCGTATTCGTAGGGCAGGACCAATCCGCGTTCGCCCCTGCCGTCCGTAAGATGGAATTTACCTTTGGGGTTGATTAAAATATCTTCCTTGACGGAGATATTGAATTTTTCGTCGCAGACGACGTAACCGAACGCGCAGATTTTAGCCGTGGTTTTGTAGACGCTTGCACATTCGATATCGAAAAATACCAGATTCATACGCTTATATTATAGCAAAAGAGGCAGATTAATGCAACATAAATAAAGGCGCGGCGGCAATATATTGCCGCCGTGCCGAAAAAGATGAAAATATTTATTTTAATTATAAAAATTATTATTTTGTTTTAGGCGTTATATATTCCTTACCGCCCATATATTTGCGCAAAACTTCGGGGATATATACCGAACCGTCTTCCTGCAAGTGATTTTCAAGGAACGCTATGAGCATTCTGGGAGGAGCGACTACCGTATTGTTCAGCGTATGCGCGAACCTGTTCTTGCCCGTAGCCGAATCCTTGTAACGTATACCGAGCCTGCGCGCCTGCGCGTCGGTAAGATTGGAGCAACTGCCCACTTCGAAATATTTCTTCTGGCGGGGACTCCACGCCTCAACGTCCAAGCTCCTGTATTTAAGGTCTGCAAGGTCGCCCGAACAGCAGACGAGAGTGCGGACGGGTATTTCCATCGAAACGAACAGCTCTACCGTATAAGACCAGAGCTTTTCGTACCAATAGTCGCTTTCTTCTGGCTTGCAGATTACTATCATTTCCTGCTTTTCGAACTGGTGAATACGGTATATTCCCCTTTCTTCAAGCCCGTGAGCGCCCTTTTCCTTTCTGAAACAGGGCGAATACGACGTGAGAGTTTGAGGGAGCTCCGCCTCGTCGAGCGTGGTGTTCATAAAGCGCCCTATCATAGAGTGTTCGCTGGTGCCGATAAGGTACAGGTCCTCGCCCTCTATCTTATACATCATACCTTCCATCTCTTCAAAGCTCATAACGCCCGAAACAACGTCGCTTCGTATCATAAAAGGCGGAATACAATAGGTAAAACCTTTATCTATCATAAAGTCGCGGGCATAAGTAAGCACTGCGGAATGAAGGCGGGCTATATCTCCCGTGAGGTAATAGAAACCGTTGCCGCTGGTTCTTCTTGCGCTGTCGAGGTCTATACCGCTCAACTTTTCGAGAATATCAACGTGATAGGGAACTTCGAAAGGCTTTTCCTTTGCTTCGAGATAGGTATTCCACTGAACGTTTTCGCCGTCGTCCTTGCCGATAGGGACGTCGTCGGCGATTATGTTGGGAATAGCCATCATATCCTTTTTCAACTGCGCGTCTATTTCCGCCGTTTCCCTTTCTATTTCTGCTACTTTGTCGTTATTCTGTTTTGAAAGCTCCTTAATTTTTTCGGCTTCTTCCGCTTTCTTTTCCTTCATAAGAGCGCCTATCTGCTTTGCGTAGGCGTTGCGCTGAGCGCGCCTGGAATCGCCTTCCTGTTGAAGGGCGCGCTTCTTTTCGTCGAGGGCGAGCACTTCGTCCACCAACGGCAATTTTTTATCCTGGAACTTTTTTCTGATATTCTCCCTCACGAGGTCGGGATTGGTTCTAATAAGATTAATATCGATCATCTTTATCTTCTCCGCTATATGCTTTAAACGCAAATATTATACTTCTTTTTATGGTGAAAAGCAAATGAAAATAGCGATAAATAATTGAAAAAGTATTATTGGTATGATATAATAAACGCATAATATTATTTGATTTGATTATTGCGGTCAATTATGAGTAAAATTTATTTCAGAGCAAACAAATCCAAAACGGAAAACGATACCGAACAGACGGTTACGGATATTGCGGAAACTAGCGAAAAGTCTGAAAAGGGCGAAAAAAACGCGAAAAAAACCGCTTCGGAAACAAAAGCCGCGCTCCCGACAGAGCAGAACGCCGACGCGCAGGCGGCTAAGGAAGAAACCGCCGCGTCCGCTTCCGCCGAAAAGCAGAAATCCGCCGACGGCGTTTTCGAGGACGCGAAAAACGCTAAATCTGAAAAAGCCTTAAAGAACGGAGAGTTCGATAAGGAAAAGATAATACGCTATTTCCGCCGCCACCCTAAAAACAAAATAAACGCGAAAGTAGACAGGTTTTCGCCTAGGCTCAACAGGGGTCTTACGCAGGCGCAGGTCGAAACGAGATTCAGGCAGTTTCTCTTCAACGATACCAACAAAAAATACTCGAAATCTTACGCAAGCATTTTTATAGGTAATATTTGCACGTTTTTCAACCTGCTGTGCCTTTTCGCTTTTATAGCTCTGCTTCTTGCGGGCACTAAACAGATTACCAATTATCTGGTTATTCTGATTACTACGGCAAACATTGTTATCGGCATTATACAGGAAATACGCTCTAAAATATCGATAGATAAGCTGTCTATTCTTGCAAGCGCGACTTCAAAAGTCGTGCGCGACGGAGAGGTTACAGAAATACCCTCTTCCGAAATTGTGCTCGACGACGTGCTTATACTCGAACTCGGAAATCAGGTGCCCGCCGACTGTATTCTTGCGGAAGGTCAGGTTGAAGTAAACGAAAGCCTTTTGACGGGCGAATCGGTTGCTATTAAAAAGCAGGTCGGCGACGTATTGTACGCGGGCAGCTTTATTGCAAGCGGCAGCGGCAAATTCCGCGTAGAAAAAGTAGGAAAAGAAACCTATCTTGAAAAACTGACGGCAAAGGCGAAGAAGTACCGCCGACCCAATTCAGAGCTGATGAATTCCACCAAGCTGATAATTAAGGTGGTGGCCTGCCTTATTATCCCCATTGCGATAGGAATCTTTCTTACAACAAATTCGAAATACGACCCGTCGGTTGCAACCGGAGTAAGCGCGTATATATTCAGCGCGAGAATCAATTTCGCAATTCAGCGTATGTGCACGGTGGTTATCGGAATGATACCTTCGGGTATGTTGTTGCTTACCTCTATGGCTTTGGCGGTAGGCGTCATTCGGCTTGCAAAGAACAACACGCTGGTTCAGGACCTGTACTCCCTTGAAATGCTGGCGAGAGTAAACGTGTTGTGCCTCGACAAGACGGGAACTATAACCGACGGCAGAATGCAGGTAAACGACTGCGTTATTTTGAACACGGTAGGCGAATATTCGCTTAACGATATTATGGGCAGCATGCTTGCCGCGCTAGACGACAACAACCAGACTTCCATTGCGCTGTACAACCATTTCGGGCACAGCGACGTCCTTTCGCCCACTGCTACCATTCCTTTCTCGTCGAAAAGAAAGCTTTCCGCCGTTTCGTTCGAAGGCGTAGGGACTTTCTGTATGGGCGCGCCCGAATTCGTGCTTAAACCTATGCCCGCAAAGGTTGAAAGAATAGTAAAGCAATACGCGCAGATGGGGTTGAGAGTAATCGTGCTTGCGCACTCGCCCTCCTCCATAACGGGAGATAAGCTGCCCGCGATTCTTAAACCGATAGCCATTATTTCGATTGCGGACAACATAAGAGAGGACGCAGTTCAGACTATAAACTGGTTCAAGCAGAACGACGTTCAGGTTAAAGTAATTTCCGGCGACAATCCCATAACCGTTGCGGAAGTTGCCAAGCGCGCAGGCATTGAAAGCGCAGACAAATTCATTTCGCTTGAAGGGCTTAACGACAAGGAAGTCGAAAACGTAGCTAACAAGTACACAGTTTTCGGCAGAGTTTCGCCCGAACAGAAAGCCATACTCGTGCGCTCGATAAAGAACGAGGGAAACACGGTTGCCATGACCGGCGACGGCGTAAACGATATTCTGGCATTGAAGGAAGCAGACTGCGCCATTTCGGTAGCCTCTGGCAGCGAAGCGGCGAGAAACGTAAGCCACCTCGTGCTGATGGACAACAACTTCAACTCGATGCCGAAGGTCGTAGGCGAAGGCAGAAGGGTTATCAATAACATCAAAAACTCTTCTTCGCTTTACCTTATGAAAACGCTGTTTACGGCAATTCTGGCGACGCTCTGCATAATTATGGGTAGCGAATACCTGTTTATGCCCAGCAATATGCTCTTGCTTGAAGTATGCATTATCGGCGTGCCCTCTTTCTTCCTCTCATTACAGCCTAACAACGACAGGGTTCAGGGTAAGTTTATTACGCACGTTATGAGCCGAAGTATTTCGGGCGCGATACTAATGATTATCTGCGTTATGGCAATGTACCTTACCAACGTATTCAACGAAGCGGAATTTGCGGATTATTACATACCTATGTGTATGATGGCGCTCACGTTTTCCGGTCTTGTTATGCTTTACAGGGTGTGCCAGCCGTTCAACGCGTACAGGATTGTGCTTTTCCTTTCGATGGTGGCTTTGACTGCCGTTGCGCTGACCGTGCCGTTTATAGGCGATATGCTGTATAAGGTGGACGACAATATCAAATGGTCCACGCTTAATTGGGACTATTCGAAGCTGCTGATAGTAGCCGTAGTGATAGAGGCGGCTTTCCCTCTGTCGCAATCGCTTATAAAGATAATGCAGATACTTATGCCTTCCTCCACGGGCAAAAAGCCTAAAACCTTGGAAATCAACGGAAATTAACCGAAACAAAGCTTATTCTTCGGTATTATAAAAATAGAGTCCGTCAAAAACGGACTCTATTTTTTTATGTCAGTTGACCGTATTTTTAATACTATTCTGTACTAATCCTCTGCTTCTTCCTCTTCCGCAACGTCTGCCGCAGTTTCTATCGGCGCGTCCGTTTCAGCTTCCTCGTCGCGTTCGGTTACGGCTACGGTGGCTACTTTGCCGTCTTTAAGGCGCATAAGCCTTACGCCCTTCGTAGCGCGGCCTATCGTAGATATATCCGAGCAGTGCATTCTTATAATCGTGCCGCCATCGGATATTATCATCACGTCGTCCTCGTCGGTAACCTGTTTTAAGTTTACGAGCTCGCCCGTAACTTCGTTGAACACGCCCGCCTTAATGCCCTTGCCTGCGCGTCCCTGCAATCTGTAATCTTCAAGCTTAGAGCGCTTGCCGTAGCCGTTGGACGCCACCGTAAGAATATCCTTTGCGGGGTCGACTACGAGCATATCCACGAGAGCGTCGTTTTCTCCGCCGAGGCTCATAGCTCTTACTCCCGCCGTATCGCGCCCCATAGAACGAATATCTCTTTCGTTGAAGCGGATACATTTGCCCTGTCTGGACGCTATCATAATTTCGTCATTTCCCGTAGTGAACTGAACGGAGATAAGTTGATCGCCCTCGTTGAGCTTTATAGCTATCTTACCGTTGCGATTGATGCGAGCAAATTCGGAAACGTTGGTCTTTTTTATCTGACCGTTCCTGGTTGCGAACGCGAGGTAGCCTTCGGCGCTTTCGCCTACGGGGATTAGCGCGCTTATTTTTTCGTCCTGCGCGAGCTGAATGAGGTTGACCATAGCTCTGCCGCGTGCGGTTCTTGCGGCTTCGGGCACGGCGTAAGCCTTTAACGAATACACCTTGCCGTGGTCGGAGAACAGCAGAATATCGTCGTGAGAGGAGCAGACGAACATTGTTTCAACAAAGTCCTCCTCCTTGGGCTTGTGGGCGGTAATGCCCGTTCCGCCGCGGTGCTGGGCTTTATATTCGGCAACGGGCAATCTCTTGATATAGCCCGAATGGGTGAGAGAAATTACCACCTGCTCTACGGGGATAAGGTCGGCGTCCTCTATGTCGCCGAAGTCGACTTCTATTTCGGTCTTTCTTTCGGAGGGGTATTTACGCTTGATTTCCTGCAAATCGGTTCTGATTATGTCAAGCACGCGGCTCTCGTTTGCGAGAATATCCTTGTAATCGGCGATAGCCGCTTCGAGAGATGCAAGCTCTTCGTTGAGCTTATCTACTTCGAGGTGGGACAGACGGTAAAGTCTGAGTTCGGCAACCGCGGTTGCCTGACGTTCGTCAAGCTCGAAGTTAGCGGTAAGCTTCTGCACGCAGTCCTGCTTGTCGGTCGCGCTGCGGCAAACTTCAACTACCTCTTCTATGGATGCCTGAGCGATTACGAGTCCGCGCAGGATATGCGCGCGCTCTTCTGTCTTGGCGAGGTCGTAACGCGTTCTGCGGACGATTATATCCTTTTGGTGTTCTAGGTAGTAATATATAAATTCCTTTAAGTTAAGAATCTTAGGCGTGCCGTCCACGAGGGCGAGCATTATCAAGCCGTCGGATATTTGCAAGTTGGTGTGCTTGTATAACAGATTTAAAACGACCTGTGCGTTGGCGTCCTTTTTAATTTCTATTACTATACGCATACCGTCGCGGTCGGACTCTTCGCGAATGTCGGAAATGCCCTCTATCTTTTTATCCTTTACGAGGTCGGCTATCGATTCTATCAGTTTGGCTTTGTTTACCTGATAGGGTATTTCGGTTACGATTATGCGCGTTCTGGTCTGGTTGCCGCTCTGGTATTCCTCTATTTCGCAGCGCGAGCGGATTATTATACTGCCGCGCCCCGTCTTATATGCCTTGCGAATTCCGCTTCTGCCCATAATCAGCGCGCCCGTGGGGAAGTCGGGAGCGGGAATGTATTCCATCAGTTCGTCAACGTCTATGTCGGGATTGTCTATCATTGCGCAGACGCCGTCTATAACTTCGCCGAGGTTGTGGGGAGGAATGTTGGTTGCCATACCTACCGCGATACCGTCTGAGCCGTTTACCAACATATTGGGAAAACGGGAAGGCAGGACGGTGGGCTGCATACCCGTATCGTCGAACGTAGGATAGAAATCTACCGTTTCCTTATCGAGGTCGCGGAGCATTTCGGATGAGATTTTAGCAAGTCTCGCTTCGGTATAACGCATAGCCGCGGCAGGGTCGCCGTCGACCGAACCGAAGTTGCCGTGCCCTTCGACCAAGGGCATATTGATGGTGAAATCCTGCGCGAGGCGGACGAGGGCGTCGTACACCGAGCTGTCGCCGTGGGGGTGATATTTACCGAGGCAATCGCCGACTATTCTGGCGCACTTACGGAAAGCCTTATCGGAATAAAGCCCGAGTTCGTGCATAGAATACAGGATTCTGCGGTGAACGGGTTTCAAACCGTCCCTTACGTCGGGTATGGCGCGGGAAACGTTTACCGCCATAGCGTAAGCTATGAAAGATTTTTTCAGCTCGTCGTCGACTTCGACGTCGAGCATTTTCGTCATTGCAAGGGTTTTGACGAACTCTTCGGTGAGTTCGGGGCTGGTCTGTTTTTTAGCCATTATATTCCCTCCTTATACGTCCAGCTCTTCCACGAGCTTTGCGTTGTCTTCTATAAACTGACGGCGGAGTTCGGGTTGTTCGCCCATAAGGAGCGCGAACATTTTATCCGCTTCCACCGCGTCCTGAACGTTGATTCTTACGAGAGTGCGCTTTGCGGGGTCCATAGTAGTTTCCCAAAGCTGTTCCTTGTTCATTTCGCCGAGACCTTTATAGCGCTGTAATTCAAACTTACCGTCGTGCGCGGCGCGGAACTCTTCCAAAGCCTTGTCGTCGTAGAGATACTGCTCTTCTATGCCCTTGCCCGATACCTTATACAGGGGAGGCTGAGCGGCGTATACGTGTCCGTTTTCCACGAGCGGGCGCATATAGCGGAAGAAGAAAGTCAGAAGCAATATTCTTATATGCGAGCCGTCTACGTCGGCGTCGGTCATAATAATTATTCTGTCGTATCTGAGTTTGCTCTCGTCGAAGTTGTCCTGTATGCCGCAACCGAAAGCGGTTATCATAGCTTTTATTTCTTCGTTTTCGAGAACGCGGTTGATTCTTACCTTTTCCACGTTTAAAATCTTGCCGCGCAGGGGCAGAATAGCCTGAAAACGTCTGTCGCGTCCCTGTTTTGCCGTACCACCCGCCGAGTCGCCTTCGACTATATAAATTTCGCACAGTTCGGGGCGTTTATCCGAACAGTCTGCGAGTTTACCGGGCAGTTTGGTAGATTCCAAAACGCCCTTTCTGCGCGTTTCTTCGCGGGCGAGCCTTGCCGCGTCGCGTGCGCGCTGAGCGGTTATACATCGGAGAACCAGCTCCTTGGCTTCGGCGGGGTGTTCTTCAAGATAAGTGCCGAATTTATCTACTACCGCCTTGTGTACGAAATTGCGGACGTAGGTAGAGCAGAGCTTGCTCTTGGTCTGGCTTTCGTACTGTGCGTCGGCTATTTTTACTGAAATGACTGCCGTTATGCCTTCGCGAACGTCCTCGCCCGAAAGTTTGTCGCTCTCTTTTAAAACGTTGAGTCTGCGACCCACGTCGTTGATGACTTTGGAGAGAGCCGACTTGAAGCCTTCGAGGTGAGTGCCGCCGTCCGGCTGACGGATATTATTCGAGAAGGGGAAAATCTGCTCTGCATAGCCGTCGTTGTACTGAATGGCTACTTCCAGAAATTTATCGTCGCCCTCGCTTACTTCAAAGTACACGGGGGAAGAAAATAGCACGTTTTTACCCTTATTTATGTCCTCTATAAAGTGGACTACTCCGCCTTCGTAACAGAAAGTGTCAGAGCGGACGTTGTCGCCGCGATAGTCTGAAAGGGTAAGTTTTAAGCCCTTGTTGAGATACGAAAGTTCGCGCAGAAGCGTCTTTAAAGTGTCGTAGTTGAAATCTATCGTTTCGAACATAGTGGCGTCGGGGTGGAAACAGATGGACGTACCCGTTTCCTGCGTGTCGTCGACTATTTTTAAAGGTTCTTCGGGTATTCCGCAATGGTAAACCTGTCTGAATTTATGTCCGTTCTGGCAGACTTCGGCGATGAGCGTATCGGAAAGCGCGTTAACGCAGGAAACGCCGACGCCGTGCAGTCCCGACGAAATTTTATATCCGCCAGCCTTGTTGCCGCCGCCGAATTTGCCGCCTGCGTTGAGGTTGGTCAAGGCAAGCTCTACGCCGCTTATTCCCTCTTCCTGATTTATACCGGTAGGAATACCTCTGCCGTTGTCCTTTACGGTGCAGAAGCCCTCGCGTGAAATTATGACTTCGATAGTATCGCAGAAGCCTGCAAGAGCTTCGTCTATCGAGTTATCGATGACCTCCCTTACAAGGCAATGCAAACCCTTTTCGTCTGTGGGTCCTATATACATACCGGGGTGTTCCCTTACGGGTTCGAGTCCCTTTAACGCTTTCAAGCTGTTAGCGTCGTAATTGGATTGTACTTTTTCGGGCATTTTTCAACCTCTGAGAAATTTATTTTTTTATGCGCAAAACCGTGTTTCCACGTTTTATATATTATACCATATTATTAGAAATAAGGCAAGAATTTGGCGCGATTTTCGTGAGCCGAAGCATAATTTTAAGGGCGATTTCTCATACTTTTTTTATGAAAGACTTTAAATGCAGAAACGCTTTGAATTTCGGGGTCAACCAGGAGATTTACGAATGCGGAAGTTGCGGCAATCACGTTTGCAGGGAGTGCGCCGTAAAGAGTTTTTACGTTTGTCCGAACTGCTTCGGCAGGCTTTACAGGATAAGCTGAACATATTGAACGCGGAAATGGCGCAGGGTGCGCAGGCAACAAATTGCCTGCGCACCCTGCGCCATATTTACTTGGTACTTGCGCGAAAATTACCTTTCGTCCGAATAACCCGACGGAAGATATTTAATTAAATCCTTATAGCGAGTAAAGTATTTGTTAGCTTCGGAATCGTTGCCCTTGGCAAGAAAATATTCGTAGCGCAGCTGAGTTAAAATTATAAAATTAATATCGTCTTCGGGCAACTGGGGCAGGTCGAAAAGCAAATTCTCGTCAACGTCCTGCAAATTCGTTCCCGAATTGACCGCGCCCTGCACTTTCAGAATAGCAAGCATAACCTTTGCGCTGTCCTGCGAGGTTATCAGCTCCCACAGCACCAGCCCGTCGGTCTTGCCGTCCGAACATTCCATAGGCGCGATATTTATCGCTATCGTATAAAACGAGTACGGCAACACTGTGCACAGCACTTTTGGTACGCCCGGAACAAAGAGGGCGATTACTCCCGCCGCGCCGAGCAAAATATTAATAAACAGCCCCGCCGCCGTAGTGACGAAAATCCTAGCCCGCATCGCTCTGTCGCCCTTGGGGTTTACCTCTACGGATGAGCTTTTGAAAAGTCGGTATTTTGGCTTTTTTACACCCATAGAACAGCACAATCCAACCAACATATGCGCGCCCTCGTGGACTAAATCGCATAAAAATACGCTGATTACGAGCGAAAGTATATATGCGGGAATAAGAAATTCAAGACCTGCGCCGTCTATGCACGAACGTATACAGAAAACGTAACCGCAATACGCCGCGATTGCCGCCGTAAGGACTATTACTACGGCAAAATAAATTTTATTTTTCATTCGCACCGACCTTTGCAATTACGTATCCTTCGAGATTGTCGCTTTCGGAAACGGTTATGGAGTCAAGCCCGGTTTTTTTCATTATTTTATAGGTTAAAAGGCAACCGCCGCCTATCAGGTCTGCGCGTCTGGGTTCCATTCCGTCTACTTTTTTGATACTCTCTACGCTGAGAGTGGTGAAATCTTCCGCCATACGCTTTACAGCCGACGCCGGCACTTTACAACCCTGTATGCAGTTCGGGTCGTACACTTTCAACCCCAGATAAACCGAAGCTATGGTCGTCGCAGTGCCGCCTATGCCGAACATTTCCGCGCCTTCGCAAGGCACTTCGCCGTATTCGGCTATCCTTTCCTCTATTACCTTTTCAAGCTTTTTATAATCCCTGCCCGCCGCGTCGTATAGCCGCACCGTGCCGAGATTCAAACTGTGGGAATAAAGCGTTCTGCCGCCATTCCTTACGGTGATTTCCGTAGAAGCGCCGCCCACGTCGATAATACCGCCGTCCTTATTGCCCAGCGCGCCGAGGATTCCTATTTCAGCCTCTCGTTCGCCCGATATTACCTCCACATCTATCCCCGCCGTCTGCTTTACGCGGTTTATAAAGATTTGTTTATTGGAAGAAGAGCGCACCGCCGCCGTGGCGAATGCGTATACCTTGTCCGCGCCGTCGCGTTCGGCAATACCGACGAACTCTTTTACGGCGACTGCCGTACGCTCTATGGCTTCGGGCAACATTGCGCCCGAACGATTCAGCCCCTCGCCGAGGCGGGTGGTATTAAGTCTTTTATATAAAGTTTTTCCGTCCGCCCACATCATAAGGCGAACGGAATTTGAACCTACGTCTATCGCTGCAATTTTCATTCACGTTGCGGGTCTGTACCCGTTTTTAAGGGCGAGGATATACATTACCTCGTCCTGATGGAGATAATAGTAATCCAAATCGTCCTGTTTTTCTTCTATCTGGCTTTGTATGCGATTAAGCGTAGCCAAATCGCTGTTGCGTTTTCCGGCGAGCACGGCGATTTCGATTATCTGATAGACGATAACCGCGGCTAAGATAAAGATTAAAATTACCGCCGTAACGGTGAAAGCGCCGATTATTCGGTTTCTCTTTTCTTCCGACATTTGCCTTTTTTGCCCGCTCCTTTTCTTTTTGCTACACCATTATACACTTTTTTGACGGCAAATGCAATAATAATATGCAAACTTTTTAAATAAATAAGCGCGCCGAAAGCGCAACCGACTATCATATACAGTCTTAAACCGTAAAAATCAAATATATACGAACAGAATAAAAACATTGCGGAAAGAACGGCGAAATACAGCACGTCGCAGATAGCCGTAAAAATTTTGTCCTTTACGGTATAAACCTGTTTTTCCGCGCCGCATACTATTACGCGGGCAATATAAAAAACCTCGTAAACCGCGCCGCTGCATACCCCGCAAAGCGCGCAGACGAGAAAAATGAATATCTGCATTTTATCTGAAAAGCTTCTGCTTAAAGCCCGTACCGCGGTTTGAATATTTCACGCCCGCAATGCTGCCCGTTGCGGCGAATGCGCCCGTCTGTTTTGAAAACGAAATAATCTTCATATCCGACCCGCTTATAACTATTTTTTGACCTTTATAGGAAATAACCAGCTGGGTAGGCGAAAAAGAGTCTACGCTTTCAATCTGCGTTGCAGTTATTCTTTTGCAATTTTCCACCGTCAAAACGTGCTGTTCGGTCTGTTCCATGGTCCACCCCGCAATTATTCGTTTAATAATATATTTCGCAAGAGCGGAGAATATGAACGGTTTATCGGAATTCTGTTTATAATTTAACTGAATCCTAATTGCTTTACAGCTGGGCGGCGCCGACGGCATAAAGCCGTCGGCGCCGCATATCGCTTTGTCGCTCCAATAAACTATGCGGCTGATTTGCTTATTGGAACGATAACATTTTCCGAAATATTCGGTGACGTTTCGACGCACTATATAACGTATACCGTGGAAGAAGGCAGATTAATTTTTTCGGAAAATTTTGAATACGTTTTTACTTTTAACGGGAATATGATTGACTGCCTTGTAGACTGCGACCAATCGATGGGAATAGATATGTATTTAGTGCTGAAAAAGTAAATCTTATACAGAAAACGCGCCCGACCGCAAATTTTTGCGGTCGGGCGCAGAAAATTTTTTTACAAATAAAGGCGTATATTAAGAGTTTTTAGTTGCAGATATGATTTCGTAAGTTACCGAATTTATGGCAAGCGCTACGTCTTTGGTATAGCAGAACAGATAGTGCCCTCCTTGCCTGCAACTC
>CAZDZH010000003.1:42187-55140 GCA_964509935.1 uncultured Clostridia bacterium | reverse complement strand
GTTTCCATATTTATCTTATAGACCCTTTTTAGCCTTGGCGTTGGCTTTTGCGCGGAGCTCTGAATCGAGTATGCGCTTTCTTATTCGGATATTCTTGGGCGTAACTTCCAGAAGCTCGTCGTCGCCGATAAATTCGAGGCACTCTTCAAGGCTCATTCTCTTGGGGGTTATGAGGCGCAGAGCATCGTCCGACGCGGACGAACGGGTATTCGTAAGGTGCTTGGTTTTGCAGACGTTTACGTTTATATCGTCGCTCTTGGGAGATTCGCCTATTACCATACCCTCGTAGACGGGCGTACCCGCGCCGATAAACAGCGTGCCTCTGCCCTGTGCGTTGAACAGACCGTAGGTTACCGCTTCGCCCGTTTCGAACGCCACGAGCGAGCCCGTGTCGCGGCGGGAAAGTTCGCCCTTATACGGCTGATATTCGAAGAATACGCTGTTCATTACGCCTTCGCCCTTGGTGGAAGTGAGGAATTCGGATTTATAGCCGAACAATCCCCTTGCGGGAACGATAAATTCGAGGCGCGTACGGCTGCCTATCGCGCTCATATGGAGAAGCTCGCCCTTGCGGTTGCCCATACTCTGGAACACCGCGCCCGTAGCGTCGTCGGGGACGTCCACTATAAGCCTTTCCATAGGCTCGTACTTCTGACCGTCGATTTCCTTATACATTACGCGAGGGGTGGATACCTGAAATTCGTAACCCTCCCTGCGCATATTTTCTATGAGAATTGAAAGGTGCATTTCACCCCTTCCGCACACGCGGTAAGAATCCGCCGAGCCCGTTTCTTCGACTCTCAAAGATACGTCGCGGAGAAGCTCTTTGAATAATCTGTCGTGAAGATGGCGCGTAGTTACCCACTTGCCGTCCTTGCCCGCGAACGGAGAATCGTTGACAGAGAAGGTCATTTCTACGGTGGGTTCGGTTATCTTCACGAATTTATGGGGTTCGGGGCAATCGTACGCACAGACGGTGTCGCCGATATTGATTTTTTCAAGACCGGAAAAGCAGACTATGTCGCCAGCAATCGCAGTTTCGCAGTTTACGCGCTGTAAACCTTCTATCTGATAGAGATTTACTATCTTCCCGGGCTGTTTCAACTGCTGGTTGTTATAGTTGGTAACGACGACGGACTGTCCCTGCGTTGCGACGCCTCTCTCTATTCTGCCTATGCCTATGCGCCCTACGTAGTCGTTATAGTCTATGGAAGAACAGAGTATCTGGGTGGGTCCCTTTTCATCCACTTCCATCGGCTGAATGTGGGTCAAAATAGTTTCAAACAAAGGGGTCAAATCCTTGCCCGGCGTATTGAGGTCGAGAGTAGCCGTGCCGTCCCTGCCCGAGCACCACACTACGGGGCTCATAAGCTGGTCGTCGGATGCGTCGAGCTCTAAAAGCAACTCTAAAATTTCGTCCTGCACTTCGTTAAGACGCGCGTCGGGGCGGTCTATTTTATTTACGACTATTATAAGCCTGTGCCCCATTTCGAGGGCTTTCTGCATAACGAAACGCGTCTGCGGCATAGGACCTTCGGCGGCGTCTACGAGGACGAGAACGCCGTTTACCATCATCATAACGCGCTCTACCTCGCCCGAAAAATCGGCGTGTCCCGGAGTGTCGACTACGTTTATTTTGACGCCGTTATAGTGAATTGACGTGTTTTTTGCAAGTATGGTTATACCTCTTTCGCGTTCGAGGTCGCCCGAATCCATAACCCTTTCTTCCACCGCCTGATTGTCGCGGAAGGTGTGGCTCTGGCGAAGCATAGCGTCTACGAGAGTGGTTTTGCCGTGGTCTACGTGGGCGATAATCGCCACGTTTCTTAAATCGTTTCTTATCATAAAATCCTCATAAAGGTAAAATTGAAAACTTTTATTAGTTTATTATAAACTGCGCCGTTTGGCAATTAAATCGTAGGTTATTTTTTATAAAACTCCGACTTTGTTTGGCGTTCAAACAATTTTAAAATAATTCGCATACAGTTTTCCGCGCCGTTGCCCGTATCAAATACGCGGGAACGGAAGCAAACCTCGTATACGGCGTCAGTTATAGGCATTTCTATGCCGTACTTTTCGCCAAGCATTTTCATTGCCTTTGCCGTCATAACGCCCTCCGCAAGTTTATCGAATTTAACGCCCTTAGCCATAGATTCGCCGTAGCGGCGGTTGTTGGAATAGGGCGAAAACAGCGTCGTTTCATAGTCGCCGAGATGGGCGAGTCCGTAGGCGGAAAGTTCGTTGCCGCCCATAGCTTTTATAAGGCGAGACACCTCCCTCGCTCCGCGAGCCATAAGCGGTCCTTTTAAGCTGACGTAGCCGCTTCCGTCTAAAATTCCCGCGGCTATGCCCATTACGTTTTTCGCCGCCGCACCGATTTCAGTCCCGACGAGGTCGTCTCCGTAATAAAAGCGTATCAGGTTGCTCTTGAAGTTGTCCGCAAGAAAGCGCGTCAGCTCGGGATTTGCGCTGTCGATGACCATACAGTTTGGAATACCCTGAACGAACGCTTGTATATGTCCCGGACCTACCCAGACGGCTGTTTTATCGGGGGCTATACCCGATTCTGCAACCACTTCGGACAGGCGTTTGCCCGTTGACTGCTCAATGCCCTTCATACACAAAACGAAGGTCTTATCCTTTACGGGAAAGGCGGTTACCTTTTGCATAAAAGAGCGGAGAGCTTGCGAAGAAATGGAAATTATTATAATCTCGCTTCCGCCGAGGGCTTCCGACAGGTCGGAAGTAAGCCGTATGCTTTTATCGAGGCTGACGTACTCGTTTCCGCCGTCTTTTTTAAGCGTTTCGTAAGAGCTTCTTCCCTCTTCGCCCCAAAGTATTACGTTGTTTTTTAGCACGGTAGCCTGATACCAGGCGAGGAAAGATCCCCACCTGCCGCAACCGAGTACGGAAATATTCATAAAACCTTCCTGCAGTTTAAACAGTTTGTCTGCGCTTAAAATCAGATGCTTTTACGCTCTAAAAAGGCGCGGGAAAGGGTTACCTCGTCGGTATATTCCAGCTCGCCGCCGATGGGTATGCCGTGCGCAAGGCGCGTTACGTTCACGCCGAGCGGCTTTAAAAGCTTGGCGATATACATAGCCGTGGCTTCGCCCTCCACGTCGGGGTTGGTTGCCATAATAACTTCGGTAACCGTGCCGTCTATGCGGGAAAGAAGTTCCTTTATGCGAATGTCGTTGGGTCCTACGCCGTCCATAGGGGAAATTACTCCGTGAAGAACGTGATACACGCCTTTAAATTCCCTCAGCTTTTCCATAGCAATCACGTCTTTGGGCTCTTTTACGACGCAGATTACCGACTTGTCGCGCTTTTTGCATATATCGCAGACTTCCTCTTCGGTGAAATTGCCGCATATTTTGCAGTATCTAACTTTCTGCTTGCAGTTTATCACGCTCTGGGCAAATTCCTTTGCCTCTTCGTCGGACATATTTATTATTTTATAGGCGTACCGCTGAGCGGTCTTTTTTCCGACGCCCGGCAGTTTTGAAAACTGATTGACTAGTCTGCCTATGGGCTCTATAAAAATATCCATTATCCCCTCTTACATCAAGCCGCCCAAGCCGCCCATATTGCCGAAGGGCCCCATCTTTTCTTCGTAAATTTTGTCCGCCTGCTTATATCCGTCGTTTATGGCAGCCATAATCAGGTCTTCAAGCATTTCGACGTCGTCCTCGTCGGTAAGGTCAACCGTTTCGGAAATTTTGCTGCCGAACTCTATGCCGTTTATTATTTTTTTGCCGTTCATATAGACGACTACCGTTTCGTCGCCCTCGGCGCCGCCGCCGGAAACGCCTACCACCTCTAACTCTTCCAATTCTTTATCGGCTTGCTGCATCTGCTCCTGCATTTTCTGCGCCTGCTTCATAATGTTTTGCATATTGCCCATTCCGCCGCCTTTATATCCTGCCATAATACGCTCCTTATTTTACTTTATTTCTATATCTGTTCCTTTAAAATTTTCGCGCAACTGTTTAAGCGCGCTTTCGTATTTATCCTCGCCCTTGGCTTTAAGCCTTATCTCGTGACAGAAAACGCCCAGCTCTGCAAGAGCTTCGGATATGAATTTATCGTTCTCTTCGCGGGTGAGAGCTTTATATACCGCCTCGGTCGTGGTTGTGAGAACAAACTTATCGCCCTCGAACGCGCTCTCCAAATCCATACATAGGGTAAACAGTACGGCGTTTCTTCTCGTAGTTCTGAAAAGCCGTAAAAATCTGCCGAAAATCTGTTTTTTGTCCGCTTCCGAAAGCGAACCCGCCGAGGCGGGGGAAATGGTCGCCTGCTCCCACAATGCGGGCTGCTCGGCTTGCGCGTAATTTGAATTTTCCGCCTTTTGCGCGGGTTGCTCCGTCTTTTGCGCGGCCTGCGGCGAGGAGAAAGGATTTTTATCTTTTTCCGCCCCGATTGCAGTTTCGTCCGCGGCGAAGGGGTTTACGTCAGCAGACGCGCCCGTCAAAGGTTTAAGCGAGGGCGGCGCGAAAGAGCGGGGTTCAGAAACGCGCACCGACGGCGCGTCCGCGCGCGAGTTTGACGACAATGACGGCGCAACCGACTGCGCGACGGGCTTTGCCTGCACGGGAGGAACGCCGAAGTCGGGAACGGGACGGGGAGAAGATTGCCCCGCCGCGCCCTCTTTTACCTGCTTTTCGAGGAGAGCTACCCTGCCTATCAACGCGTCTATATCGTAATCTGTATCTGGCATAGCGCACTTTAAAATTGCGGTTTCTAACGTTATTCTGCCGTTCAGGGCGTAGCGCATATCGCCCTCTGCCTTTGCGATTATTTCGGTTACCCTTAATATTTTATGCCCGTCGGCGATATCTGCCGCACCTTTAAGCGCGGAAAATCTGTCCTCGGGGAGATTAAGTATCTCTTTCGCGTTGGCACACATCTTGACTATCGCACAGTTGTTTAAAAAGGATAGAAGGTCCTTTACGAGTACGCCCGCTCCTTTGCCGGTGGAAAGCACTTTTTCCACCGAAGAGAGAGCCAAAGGCGCGTTCTGGTTGAAAACATTTTGCGCTATCTCCGCTATTTCGGTAAAATCCGTGCTGCCGAGCACGGCGTTTACGTCGTTATAAGTAAGCTTGCCCGTAGAATACGACGCGCACATATCCGCTATCGACAGGCTGTCGCGCGCGCTGCCCGCGCCGGCGGCGGCTATTGCAGAAACCGCCTCTTCCTCGTATTCCTTGCCTATTTTATCGAAAACCGATTTTATAAGATTTTCAAGGTCTGACTTGGGCAACAGTTTGAAATCGAAGCGCATACAGCGCGAAAGTATGGTTGCGGGGATTTTCTGAGGTTCGGTAGTGGCGAGAATGAATACGGCGTGGCGCGGAGGCTCTTCAAGAGTTTTTAAAACCGCGTTGAACGCCGATTGCGTGAGCATATGGACTTCGTCTATGATATAGACTTTATATTTGCCCGCTACGGGAGGATACTGAACCTTTTCCCTCAAATCGCGCATTTCGTCCACGCCGTTGTTCGACGCCGCGTCTATTTCCGAAATATCGAGATTAGATCCTTCCGCAAGCGCCCTGCAAGTGGGGCAGACGCCGCAGGGAGAACCGTTTACGGGATTTTCGCAGTTAATAGCCCTTGCGAAAATTTTGGCAACCGAAGTTTTGCCCGTGCCGCGAGGACCGCAGAAAAGATAGGCGTGCCCGACTTTGTTTTCGGCAATCTGGTTTTTTAAAATTTTAACTATGTGCTCCTGCCTGACCACGCCGTCGAAGCCGGTCGGGCGGAAAGCGCGGTAAAACGCTAAATATGCCACGTTCAGTTCCCCTTTATCAGAATTTTCTGCAATTTACGCTTTGCGCGCATAAGCGCGTTGTCGATAGCCTTATAAGATTTATCCAGTACGGCGGAAATTTCCGCCATACTTTCGCCGTTTAAATATCTTGATATTACTTTATATTCAAACGGGGAAAGGTTTTCCTTTATTATTGACCTGAATTCGCTCTTTTCTTCGCTTTTTATAAGCGTTTCTTCGGGGTCGTCCCCGCCGTATAGAAGCCCGCCCTCTTCCGCTATCGGCAGAAAATTGTTCAGAGCCTGATTTTTATTGTTCGACGAAACCTTCACGGCGTCGAGAATTCTGTTCCTTATACAGGCATATGCGTAGGTGGAAAATTCAGCGTTTTCCTTTGAAAACGAGGTCATTGCACTGTATAATCCGCACATTCCTTCCTGCACTAAATCTTCGGTTTCTCCGCCGTAAAGGAAAAATCTGCGCGCGACTTTAAGCACCTTGTTTTTATAGTTTATCAATAGTTCTTCGCCTGCGGCTTTGTCTCCGCTTTGGAAAAGTTCTACAAGTTTTTCGTCCGTCATAAATATATATACCGTTTTTAAGACGCGTTTTAAGTTTTATACCTGTATTTTAAGTTTTACAGACGCGTTTTAAGCACCTCGTACGCGGCTATGCCGAGAGCGACGGAGGCGTTGAGCGAATTAACCCTGCCGCGCAGGGGAAGAGATACGGTGAAATCGCACTTTTCGCGGGTAAGCTTTTTGACCCCGGAATCCTCTCCGCCGATAACCAAAGCCACGTTGCCCGAAAGGTCGGTTTCGTATATGCTCTGCCCGTCAGCTTCGAGCGCATAAAGCCAATAGCCGCTTGATTTAAGCTGCTCCGCCGCGCGGTTGATAGAATTTACCTTAGCGACTTTTATATGATTTGCCGCGCCTGCGGAAATGCGTATAACCGCCTCGGTTACGCATGCCGAATTGTTGGAGGGAATCACAACTCCGTCCGCGCCTGCGCACTCGGCTACTCTTATTATAGAACCGAGGTTGTGCACGTCCTCTATGCCGTCGCAAAGAATAATAAAGCCTTTGCCCTCGCTCCTGCAATCTATTATTTCTTCGAGGGAAGAATATTCGTAATCGGTGGAAAAGGCTATACAGCCCTGATGGCGACCGGTTACGCTCTCTTTGTCGAGAACCTTTCTGTCCACAAACTGAACGCGCACGTTATTTTTGCGGGCTTCGGCAAAAATTTTATTCAGCGAGCCCTGCGGCTGTTTTTCCATCAAGATTTTTTCTATCGTTTTATCGGTTTTTAAAAGTTCGAGAACGGCGTTTCTGCCCTCAGTTTTCATATATTACCCTCTATAAGCTCGGATATACGGGCATACTGTCCCGTTAAATAAAGATAGCCGAGAACCGCCTCGAATCCCGTAGAGCGGTTGTATTCGGTTACGCTTGCGTTCTTGCTTTTGGTAGTTTTTTTGGCGTTTCTGCCGCGGTGGTAAATCGCCGCTTCCTCTTCGGTGAATTTTTCCTCGATGGCGCAAAGCAATTCGCTCTGACCGTGTGCCGACACCTCTTTTGAAGTGATTTTCTGCAAGTCGTTGGGTTTATGGTCGCAGGACAGAACCACCTTTTTGCGGATATACAGAGAATAAACCGCATCGCCCACGAAAGCAAGCGTTACGGGGCTTAGCTGGCGCACCTTTTCCGGCGCCGTTTCCGTAAATAAATCAAACATAATTTCAGGTTATATTATAGCACTTTGGTATAAAAAAAGCAATAAATCAATAGTATAATAGCGTGAAATTGTTAACCGTTAAAAGAAGTTTTTTAATCGCCCTCGCCTGCATAATTCTGTTCGGCGCGGGCACGGGCGTCTGCGTAGGCGTTGCCGCCTCTTCGCTGACTACGGAAGCGACCAATATGCCCACTATCGTTATAGACCCCGGGCACGGCGGAGTGGACGCAGGAGTGCTTGGGATTAACACCAAGACCAAAGAAAGCAATATTAATCTCGCCGTTTCTAAATATCTAAGGGGATATTTTACCGACGCTGGATTCAACTGCATTATGACGCGCACGACGCAGGGCGGGTTGTACGGAACGGCTACTTCGGGCTTTAAAATGCGCGATATGACCAAGCGCAAGCAGATAATTCAGGACAACAACGCCGATATGGTGATTTCCGTGCACCAGAACTACTGTCCGCTGCCTTCAAGGCGGGGCGGCATAGTATTTTACGACGCGGACAGCGAATGCGGAATGCAGCTTGCGATAAGCATACAGAACCAGCTTAACTCTATGGAAACGTGCGTAAGACAATCTTCCGCGCTAACGGGGGATTATTATATGCTTAAATGCACCGACAGTCCGTCGGTGATAGTGGAATGCGGATTTTTATCCAACGCCGAGGACGAAAAACTCTTGATTGACGAAAGCTATCAAAAAGCGGTGGCATACGCCATTTTCAAGGGCGCGGTGGGGTACTATTCTTAAAGCCTGGTAGGTTGCGGATGAGATTATGAATCATTTAAACGGGCGAAGCCGCCCTGCGTTATTTTTACGCAGGGCGGCTTACTATTGCCTTTTTATTTGCAAAAATTAAACGGCGGCAAACGCCGCCGTTCTTTAAAACAGTTTTAAGACAGTTTTTCGAGAAGCTTCAAGTCGATTCCCTTTTCGCCTATCTTTATTATCTCTACCTTTACGGTATCGCCTATATTGACTACGTCCTCAACCTTTTCAACCCTCTTGGAAGAGAGCTTGGAGATGTGTATCATACCGTCTTTTCCGGGAGCGAACTCTACGAACGCACCGAAGGTTAGTATTCTTACTACCGTACCCACGAACATATCGCCCACTTCGGGGTCGTGCGCGATAGACATTATGATTGCCTTTGCGCGCTCGGCGTTTTCGATAGGTCCTACTGTGGAGATATAGCCACGTCCGGAATCATCCTCGTTGAAGTCGATTTCAGTGCCCGTTTCTTCCATAATCTTCTTGATTACGCAGCCCTGCTTGCCGATAACGTCGCCGATTTTTTCGGGGTCGATTTCGAACGAAATAATCTTGGGCGCGTAAACCGAAAGCTGAGGAGCGACTTCGGGAACGCATTCGAGCATCTTGGAGAGAATGAACTGTCTGCCTTCGTTCGCCTGATTGATTGCGGTGTGCATAATCTCCTCGGATATGCCCTTAATCTTAATATCCATCTGTATAGCGGTTATGCCGTTTACCGTACCCGCTACCTTGAAGTCCATATCGCCGAGGAAATCTTCAAGACCCTGAATATCGGTGAGAACGCGGAATTCACCCGTTTCCTGATTCTTGATAAGTCCCATTGCGACGCCCGCTACGGGGTTTTTGATGGGAACGCCCGCGTCCATAAGAGCCATAGTTGAGCCGCATACCGACGCCATAGACGAAGAGCCGTTGGACGACATAATGTCGTTTACCACCCTTATAGCGTAGGGGAATTCCTCTTCGGAGGGAATTACGGGCACGAGAGCGCGTTCAGCGAGCGCGCCGTGTCCTATTTCGCGGCGGCCGGGGCTGCGGAGAGCCTTGGCTTCGCCCGTGCAATAGCCGGGGAAATTGTACTGGTGCATATATCTCTTGGAGGTTTCCTCGTCGAGACCTTCAAGCTTCTGAGCCTCTCCCAGCATACCCAAAGTGCAGGTGGTGAGAGTCTGCGTCTGACCTCTCGTGAACACGGCGGAGCCGTGAACTCTGGGAAGCACTCCCCTTTCGCACCAGATGGGGCGTACGTCTTTAAGACCTCTGCCGTCGGGGCGGATACCCTTGTCGAATATCTTTGCGCGAACCTTTTCTTTGGTGAGATAGTAGAGACTGTCCTTTATTTCCCTCGCGTTTTCGGGGTAAATATCGGCGAAGTGTTCAAGCACTTCCTTTTCAGCCTGAGCCTGCCTTACTTCCCTTTCCTGACGGTCGAAAGTGTCTATCGCCCAGTCGATTTTTTCGGAAGCGTAAGCGCGGACTTCCTTGTCCAGCTCTTCGGGAACGTGGTAGAGCTCGATTTCGAGCTTCTTCTTGCCGACCACGGGCACGATTTCGTCCTCTATGAACGCGCAGATTTTTTTAATCTCTTCGTGACCGAACATTATCGCGCCGACCATTTCGTCGTTTGTAACTTCGTTTGCGCCGGCTTCTATCATGAGGATAGCGTCCTTTGTACCTGCAAGGTTGAGGTGAATGTCGCTCTTAGCCCTCTGTGCGAGGTCGGGGTTGATAACGTACTTGCCGTCTACCATTCCCACTACTACCGAGCCCGTGGGTCCTGCCCAGGGAATGTCGGAAATAGCGAGAGCTACGGAAGAACCTATCATTGCGAGAGGTTCGGGGGAAATATCGGGTTCAACCGATACGGCTTGCGCTATTACGACTACGTCGTTGAAGAGTCCCTTAGGGAAAAGGGGGCGCAAAGGTCTGTCTATAAGGCGCGAAGTGAGGATAGCCTTATCAGCCGCTCTGCCCTCTCTCTTTTTAAAGCCGCCGGGAATTTTGCCGATAGAGTACATCTTTTCTTCATAGTCTACCTGCAAAGGGAAGAAGTCCATACCCTCTCTGGGCGACGCGGACATACATACCGAAACCATAACCGCGGTTTCGCCGCAGCGTACTACGCAGGCGCCGTTGGTCTGCTCTGCATATTTGCCCGTTTCGATGATGACGTCGCGCCCGCCTACGGGCATAACGAACTGTTTGAAATTTGTTGCCATTTTTTCTGTCTGATCTCCTTGTCTGTTCTTGCGCTTACGGCGCCCGCCGCAAGCATTTATGAAAAAAGAGCGCGGCAAAGAAATTAAATTTGCCCGCCCTTTTATTTCCTTAAATTATTTTCTTAAATTCAAAGCTGCAACGATAGCGCGGTATCTTTCGATATCCTTGCTCTTCAAATAGTCCAAAAGACCGCGCCTTCTGCCGACCATTTTAAGAAGTCCGCGACGCGAATGATTGTCGTGAATGTGTTCTTTAAGATGCTCGTTAAGGTGATTGATTCTTTCGGTGAGGAGCGCGATCTGAACTTCGGGTGAACCCGTATCGCCTTCCTTGGTTGCGTATTTTGCGATGATTTCCTGCTTATCCATTTAATTTATCCTCCTATGGATTTTATTTGCGGCAAACAAAGCGGAGCGTTGAGTATTCGCGACCCTTTGAATCCGTAGCACTTTATTTAGTTTAACATAAGCGGATTAAAAACGCAAACGTTTTAATAAATTATTTGCAAATAAATAATAAAAAATACCAAACAATACCGCAAACGCAACGAAAACCGCCTGCGCGCCGATAAAACGAGGCGCAGGCGGTTTAATCTTTATTTTATTGCCGATTAATCCGAATCGGATTTGCAATCCGTTCTATTCGGCGTAATTTAAATCCCGAACAGGGCGTTGCGTTCAGATATTATTTTTTCCGTCTTTTGGATATAGGTAGGAATATCTTTCGGAGAGGCGCAACGCTCTATCCTGTCCTCTTCGCCGAAAAGCTTTTTAGAGATTGCGTTGGCACCCACGGCTACGTTGTCCGAAATTTCTTCCATTACGTCGATATTGTACACGCATTGCTTATCGGGTTTGCACCAGCCGCAGTTTTCGTGCCCGCCCGCCTGATACTTCTGGCGGTACATATAATACGGTTCGTACCCTGCCTGCGTGAGCAAATCCCTCGATATGCCTATCATTCTGCCTATGCCGTCAACGTGCAGTCTTGCAACGTTTTCTTTAAGGCGCGCGCCCGATTTGAGCGACAGCGTATGAACGGTTATGTTTGCCGGATTGAGCTTTATCGCCTGCAAAAGCGAATTTTCAAAGTCCTGCGGCGTTTCATCGGCGAGCCCGGCTATCAAATCGAGGTTGACGTCGAAGCCGTATTTTGCAGACATTTCGAAAGCCTGATAAATTTGTTTTACGGTGTGTTTTCTGCCTATTTTTTCAAGAGTCGAATCGGAAAAAGTCTGCGGATTAATACATATCCTGTTTACGCCGTAATCCTTTGTGAGTTTAAGCTTTTCTTCACTGAAAACGTCGGGTCTGCCTGCCTCTACCGTATATTCGCAATCGCGCGGCGAAAGCGCGTTCAACGCGGCATATATGCGCTCCAACTGTTCTGTCGGAATTGCGAAAGGAGTGCCGCCGCCGATATACGCGCTTTTCAGGCGGGTAATAAAAGGTTTTACGCTTTGAATTTCGCGTTCAACGCAGGATATATAGGGGTTAACGTACTTTTCCGTTGCCGAAACGGGAGCTGTTATGAACGAGCAATATTCGCACTTTGAAGGGCAGAAAGGCAGGCTTACGAATAAGTCCTGTCCGCCCCTGTCGCTATAAATTTTGCGCTGACTTTCTATAACTCGGGAAACGAGCTTTTTATTCTCTTCGCTGACCCCCATAGTATCGAAGAGGGCAGAAAAGTCGCGACCCTCGCGAATCTCGTTATAGGCGAGCTTGGTGGGGCGTATGCCCGTCAGCGCGCCGTAGGGCAGAGTATAGCCTAACGACTTTGAAAGCAACCTGTAAAAGGCAAGCTTGGCAAAGCGCTTGGCGTATCTTTTAAATTCCAGATCGCTTTCTGTTCTGAACTCGTCCTCGGAATCGTAAAATTCGCCATTATACTCTATCGAATTGAAATATATACCGTTATTATAAGAAAAATAGTGGGTAAAATCTTCCCCCTCCGCGTCGAAGGAGCGCACTACTTCCATTATTTCGGGTTTTAAATATTCACAGTTGGTGTTTAACATACAATTACCGAGCAGAGCCGTCGTTTATATACGGATTGAACGCACGCTCGTGGTTTAACGTGGTGTTTTCGCCGTGTCCGCAAAAAACGTGCAAATCGCCCGCAAGGGAATAAAGCTTTTTTACGCTTTTTACGAGCGCGGAAGAATCGCCCGTGGCGAGGTCGCACCTGCCTACGCTTTCGAAAAACAGAGTGTCGCCCGTAAACAGGTTATTTTCCGCAAGGTAGCACACGCCGCCCTTGGTATGCCCGGGGGTTGAAATCACTTTGAATTTTATGCCGCACAGGTAAAGCTCTTCCCCGTCCTCTACGGTTTTATAAATTTCAAAGTGCGGAATGGTTATTCCGTGGAAAATAGCGCGGTTGTCGTCGGAAAAAATCAAGTCCTTTTCCTGCGAGCCGCAAATAATTTT
>CAZDZH010000003.1:25879-42087 GCA_964509935.1 uncultured Clostridia bacterium | reverse complement strand
GCGCACGCGCGGACGGCTGACGCGTCAGTTGGTTGTGCGGTATACGTCTATTATTCTTTTATCTTTCTTTAAATGATTTATAAGAAGGTCTATATCGGAGCGTTTATTGAGCCTTACGTTTATGTCGAAAATAGCCTTGCCTTCCTTATTGACTCTGCCGTTTATCTGCGTCATAGATAGCTGCATAAGCGAAATTTCGGAGGTTATGAAGGCTATTACTCCGCTTTCGTCGGTGGCGAGAATTTTGATGCCCGCCACAAAGCCCTTTTCGGTTTCGCCCGTCCATTGAGCGGGCTGGATTCTGTCGTCTTCAAGGTCGCAAACGTTGGGGCAGTCCTTGCGGTGTATAATAACGCCGCGGCCGCGCGAAACGAATCCGACTATCTCGTCGCCGGGAACGGGATTACAACAGTGCGCGAATTTGACGAGAAGTCCGCTCATACCCTTTACGGTAACGCTGCCCGCAGGGGTGTGTTTGAGTTTTTCAGCCTCGGATACGCTTACGGGCTTGGGTATGTCCTTTTTATAGTAATCGATAAGCTTATAAATTACCTGATTTACCGTAACCGCGCCGTAACCGATTGACGCCATCATTTCGTCTACCGAGGCGAATATGAGCTTGTTTGAAAGTTTTTTGAAGGATTCGTCGGTAAGAAGGTCGGCAAGAGCGTAGCCTCTGCGCTTTGCTTCCGCTTCGAGCATGGCTTTGCCCGTCTTTACGTTTTCATCCTTCATAGCGTGTTTGAAGAACTGCCGTATCTTTGCGCGCGCGGAGCCTGATTTTACGAATTTGAGCCAATCCCACGAAGGTCCTTTGGTGGTTGCGGAAGTGATAATTTCCACTACGTCGCCCGTCTTTAACGAGGAATTGAGCTGTACCATTTTGCCGTTGACCTTAGCGCCGACGCATTTGTTGCCGACTTCGGAGTGAATGGCGTAGGCGAAGTCTACGGGGGTGGCTTCGAGCGGGAGCGAAATTACCTTGCCGTGGGGGGTGAACACGAGCAGTTCGTTGGAGTACAAATCGTTTTTTAAGCTGTCTACGAACTCCTTAGAATCGTTTAGACTGCCCTGCCAATCCATCACGTCGCGAATCCAGCTTAATCTTTGGTCGAAGTTGTTTTCGCTCGTCTTCTGCTCTTTGTATTTCCAATGCGCCGCGATGCCGTACTCGGCCATTTTGTGCATTTCGAAAGTGCGTATCTGAATTTCAAAGAACTGACCGAAGTTCGTCACTACCGTCGTGTGCAGGGACTGATACATATTGCGCTTGGGCGTGGCTATATAGTCCTTTATTCTTCCGGGGACGGGTTTCCATTGCTTGTGGATTTTTCCCAGTACCTCGTAACATTCGTCTATGGTATTCACTATGACGCGCACGGCGGTAAGGTCGTAAATCTGGTCGAGCGAAAGCCCCTTGTTCTTCATCTTCTTATAGATGGAATAGAAGTGTTTAGGTCTGCCGAACACCTCGCCCGATATGCCGCTTTCGCGCAGGAGCGTTTGAAGCTGGGAAACTACGAAATCGACGAAATTGCGCCTTTCGGCGAGTTTCTGGTGAATGTTTGCGGAGAGAAATTCGTAAGCTTCGGGGTCGAGGTACTTTAAACAAAGGTCTTCGAGCTCGCACTTTATCTGTGAAATACCCAATCTGCCTGCAAGCGGAGTAAAAATTTCAAGCGTTTCTTTGGCTATACGCTGCTGACGTTCGTTGGATAGGAAATTGAGCGAGCGCATATTGTGCAGACGGTCGGCAAGCTTTATGATTATTACGCGCACGTCGTTCGCCATTGCAACGAAAATTTTTCTGAAATTTTCGGCGTCCTCTTCCTCGTGCGACTGAAAACGTATTTTATCGAGTTTGGTCACTCCGTCAACGAGAGTAAGAATTTCGTCCCCGAAATTCTTTTTTATATCGTCGGGGGTGGCGGGCGTATCCTCTATAACGTCGTGAAGGAACGCCGCCGCCACGGTGGGCGCGTCGAGACCGAGGTCAACCAAAATTTCCGCAACCGAACAGGGGTGCGTAAAATAAGGCTCGCCTGAGGCGCGCTTCTGGTTTTGGTGCATTTCTTCGGCATAGCGGTAGGCTTTTAATAGCACTTCCCTGTCCGACGGGCTGTAATTTTCGTTAATTTTATCTAAAACCGATTTCATATTATCTCTGCAAATTGTTTACTGCGTTATACAGCGGCGAGTTGGTAAGTTCGGTCTTAACGCCGCGGAAAACCGTAAGTTTAGAGTTTCCGAACGAAACCAGATTAAGCTGTTCGAATACTTTTATGGCAAACAGCGCTTGAATTGCGCTTACGCCGAAATTATTTTTTGTAACAACTTCTTCCGCCGTTGCGCCTTCAAAATTGGAGGCGTTTGCGCTTAGAAGTTTGAAGATATTCAATAGCTCCACGCGGTCGCACGAAAGAGAAGAAAGCGAGGCTAAACCGTTTATTTCGCGGCAAACATAAACCTCTTTTCCGGCAAGCGAGGGCAATTTTATTCCGTGCGGGTCGTCGAGAAACACCACGCGGCCGAAACCCGAAAGGTCGCAATCCGACTGCGGGGCGATTAGTATTACGTCCGCGAGATTTTTTGAAGAAAGGGTGAATAAATTTACTTCTTTCTGAGCGGCGTTCGGGTAACGTTTTAAAGTTTCGCAGTTGGATGAAATAAAGACCGTGCCGTATTCACCGCCGTCTGAAAGCATATTTTCCGCTTCTGAATGAGAAACGTAGGTTTTTTTACACTCGACTTCGCCGAGCGCGGCGTACAGAAGATTGTTTATTTTTATCTGCTCGCCCGAATATTCACCTGCGTTCTTGCCGTAAATAACGTCTTTGACGAATCCCTTTATATATTCCCTTCCGCGGAAGGTAGAAACGTTGTATTCAAAAACAAATTTTTTTGGTGCGGGGCAACGGATTATCCGCGAAAATCTGCCGCCGGAGAAATACATAAGTTCAAGCCCTTTGCACTTTACCGACAGGTGCGGCGAGAGAGCCTTTACGGGGCGGGCGTCGCATTCCTTCGCGGAAATCGCGAACAGCGGGCGTTTGAAACCGACCCCGTACGGTTCGAGCATTTCGAGTTCCTTTACGAAACGCGGCGACACTTCGCCGGTGATTTCGCCGGCTATGAACAGGGCGGGCGTGAAAGATTCCGCGGGGTAGTTTTCGTGCAGATAAGTATTCAAGGCGTTTTGCAGCAGAGGGAAATTTTCTTCGGTGATGTTTACCCCCGCCGCCTGCGAATGACCGCCGAATTCCGCAATATATTCCGAACACGCTTTAAGCGCTTCGAAGATATTTACCGACTCTACGCTGCGCGCCGAGCCCTTTAACAGGTTTCCGTTTTTTACGAACAGCAGCGTGGGGCGCGAATATTCTTCGGCGAGGCGCGCGGCAACTATCCCTACGAAACCCGCGTTCCAGCCCTCGTCCCAAAGCATAATCACCCTGCCGTCGGCTCCGCCCTGCATAAGCTTCTGTTTTGCGGATAAATACAGCTCGTCGCAGCATTTCTGGCGTTCGGAATTGTACGTGGTCAACTTGACCGAAAGGTCGAAAATAGTCTTATCGTCCTCCGCGCAAAACAGCGTAAGGGCGGCGTTCGCGTCGCCCATTCTGCCCGCCGCGTTTATCTTGGGAGCTATGGAAAAGGCTATGTTCTGGGCGCTTACCGCCTCGCCCGTTTTATTTATGAATCCCGAATAGCACTTCTTCGGGTTTTTATTGATAAGTTTTAAGCCCTCAGCCACTATGTCTCGGTTTTCGCCCGTGAGAGGCACGCTGTCGGCGACCGTCGCAATCGCGGCGAAATCGAGATATTTATACGCGCTTTCGCCGTTGAGAGCGCACCCGACCTTGAACGCTACGCCCGCTCCGCACAGATTATCGTACGGGAAGCCGTCGTTGAATTTGGGATTTATACATATGCAGTCGGGAAGAATTTCGGGAAGCTCGTGATGGTCTGTAACTATCACTTCCGCGCCCTGTTCCTTGACGTATTCCACCTCTTTCGCGTTCGAGATTCCGCAGTCTACCGTTATGAAGAGCTGAGGGAAATATTCTTCGAAAATTTCGTCTATGGTGTCGGTATTCAGGCCGTAACCGTTGCGGCGTTCGGGGACGAACACGAGTGCGTCTATGCCGAAATCTGCGAGCACAGCGTGCATTATTGTAGACGCGCAGACGCCGTCGGCGTCGTAGTCGCCGTACACGGCTACGCACCAATTCTCGTCGCGCGCTCTGGTCAAAAGTTCGACCGCCTCCGTCATTCCACGCATTTTGAAGGGCGATACGAAATGCCGTGCGGACGGACGGATAAAGCGAGCTATTTTAGAAGCGTCGTCTATGCCCCTGCCGTAAAGAATTTTTACCGTATCGAAACACAGACCGGTTTCGTCTGCGAGTGCGCGGACTCTATTAAGTTGTTGCGAATCCAATTCGAATTCCGGTAAAATTTTGCGCATAGGTTAATAAAGTAATTTTTTTATTGCTTTGACGAACTATTTTTCATAAATCAGCCCGTCCCGGCGAATCGACGCAATTTGCCGCAGAGTATGCTTATATATAAACCGAAAATAACGTAAAAACGGTAATCAAAGTAAAAAAGGCGGGATTTTTCCCGCCTTTAAGCTTTAATTTAAGACTTTGACTTTTTTTTGCCGAATTTGATTCGGGAATCGATAAGCTTGTTGAAAGCAGGATATAAAGCGGGCGTAAGGAAAGATACGCCGTACCAGCTTGCAATAACTCCGAGAAGCGCAACCCCGTAAGGCGCAAGCGCGGCCGCGGACATTGCGGAAATGGTTGTGAATATTGCCAGCAGAGCAATTATTATAACCATTGCGAGGTGCAGAACGGCGATTATCTTGAAGCTTTCCGCGGCGGACGCGTCGGTAATTTCAGCGGCGGTATTCTTCGCGGCGTCGTCGGCTTTAAGGTTTTTGCGGATTCTGTCGCAGAGTATGCAGGAAGCTATCATAGAAAGCGCTACCGTAAGCGCGAAGAGCGCAACGACCTCTATACCTACGGGTATTCTGGTCATGGCGAGCAACGCCGCAAACGCGCCGATAGTGGCGAGATTGTTTATAAGAGAAGTTACGGCAAGCCCTAATTTATATCTTACCGCGAAATAGAGGGCCTGAAACACTACGCAGCTTGCGATTGCGATAGCCGCAAATTTAATAACCCTTGCTCCGCCGGCGAAAGTATTCGCGCTGTGATAAGAAGCGACGGAAAGTCCGTATCCCGACGAATTAAGTTCGGTATTGATTTTGTCTACCGCTGATTGCAATTTTGCCGTATCGGTCTTAGCGGAAAACTTGTACACGGCTTTGCCGTAAGTGCCCGACTCGGAGAAAGTGGGCTGCTCTGCGCAAGCTAAACCGTCGAGAGCTTTATCGCAGACGTCCGAAACTTCGGACTTGGTCTGTTCTGCGAGCGAATAGCTGACTTCGATACTCTTATAATCTGAAAATTCGCTGCCGTAATTGAAGAATCCGCCCGCTACGAAGTGGCATACCGTGCCAACCGCCATGCCGATTACGATCAGTACGGTGGTTATAATAATAAGCAAATGCATTTTGGAAGAAAGCTTAGTCATCGTAAATCACCCTCTTGAAACCGGCAAAGCCGAATTTATCCTTTACGGGTCCGGACAGCACGTACCACATAAATCTCGTCGTCCAGAAAAGAACGTACGACGCGATCGTAGATATTAAGATTATGAACGCGCAGGCGGATACCTCGCCGACTGCGACCAACGTTGTTATAAGCGAAACTACGAATAAGATAAAGTGCATATCCGTAACGCTCATAAACGTGCGCTTATACGCCGTTTTAACGGACGACTGCATAGTTTTACCCGTCTGCGTATGGCGTCTGACTTCCGCAAACACCATAAGATTGGACGCGCACAATAGAACCAATCCCGCGAAACAGGAGATTATCGCCGCAATCGAAAGCTGAATTCCTATGAGATAAATAGCGTAGATAAGTACGAGCGGCATAACGAGAAGGACAAGCCCCACCGCTATTCCCAATTTTTTGTATTTAATTATAAACAGAGCGATAACGGCAACCAACGCTATCGCGCAGGCGATAAGCGCGAACAGAGCGGCGTTGGCGCCCATAGTCGCGTTAGTATACGTTACGTCGTCTATATCCTGATAATCGATTTTGAGTTCGCCGCCGTTGACTGCCGAATTCAAGGTTATGGCGACGTTTTCGGCGGTTGCTTTATCTGACGCCTGCAATTCGAGCTTGTCCGTATCGATAGCCGAAGAAACCGAAACCGAGAGAAGCTGTGTGCCACCCACGAAGAAGTACAGAGTATTGCTGCCCAGGTTACCTGTTATGGTCTTGATTCTGCTTCGCCCTTCGGAGGTAAGCTTTAAGGTTATTACGGGGGTAGTGCCCGCGGTGCGGTTGGTCACTTCCGAGAAGAAATCGCTTGCGTTTTCAAGCTTTTTGGTAAGAACGTAAGTGGGCTGAGAAGAGCTGGTAGACGATACCAAAGCCTTATCGGTATAATCGTCTTCTCTCGCGCCCGCTACGGTGCTGTCGGTAGTCCTTAAAGTCAATTTTCCGTCGGAAACGAGGGAAACTATCGCGGAAGTCGCGGCGTTTGCGCGCGACTGATATGTCGTAGGTTCGTAACCCGAACTGCCCTGAGCATAGGCGTAATCGGAATAGCTGAACGCGGAAGGAATATTTACCTTTACGGTAATTTCGTCCTCAACGGATACGGAATAACCCGAATAGCCCTTTTCGGAAAAGCGGTTATTTAATATCGCCGCATCCGAAAGGACGTCCTTTTTAAGCTGAGCGAGCTGCTCTTCGCCGTATTCCGACGCCTTTACGTAGACGCCCCCTACGGAATAATACTCGCTTTGTTCGTCCGCTTCCAGAGATTTGTATTTCTGTGCGGACACTACGTTTTCGGGATAGAGCGTTGCGGTTGCATAGCCGGACAAATCCGCGTTAAGACTGATGCTTGACGCTATGGAATCCAACCTGTTTATGCCGCCCGTAAAAGATACGGTGGCAAACAAGCCGGCAACAATGATTGCTATTACCAAAAGCGAAGTAATTATTATGGATTTTACTTTGCCCATGTTTTCTCCTTTTGAGACTGCCCGCGCGGAAATTCCGCGCTGATTTTATTAAAATACTATATTATTATAGTCGAATTTTTTTTTACAGTCAAATAAATATAATAGTTCAAGCAAAGTTTTTTGCCTGAACTATTTAAAAAAGCGGATATTTATATCTTTTCTTCTGCTAGCCGTTTCTTTTCCGCGAGAACGTGCATCGCACATTCCGCTCTCTTTTTCATCATTTCGCAGGTGATAGGATAAGGCGTTTCTATATCGCCCGTAAAATGATAGTTGTTTGCGCTGCAACCGCCGCTGCAAATAAACTTCGCAAAACAGTTTTCGCACTTTTTGCGCGTGAAAAGACAGGAC
Source organism: uncultured Clostridia bacterium (assembly GCA_964509935.1). GTDB lineage: Bacteria > Bacillota > Clostridia > Christensenellales > Borkfalkiaceae > Coproplasma. The sequence continues at coordinate 34,619 of CAZDZH010000003.1, read as the reverse complement.
GACGCGAATTTATCGCGTATTTCGCCGTTGAGCTTTCCCTCGTAGACGTTGCCCATAAGAAAATGCTTGTCGCCCGCGAACTGGTGGCAGGGATACACGTCTCCGTTGGGCACTACCGAAAAATATTCGTTGCCCGCGCCGCACGCGGAAACGCGCTTGGAAAGACAGGGTCCGCCCTCCAAATCTATATTGAAATGGAAGAAATTGAAGCCTTCGCCCTTTTCGTACTTTTCAAGGTATCTGTCGCACAGGCGCTCGTACTCCTTTTTGATTTCGGGAAGATGCTCTTCTTTTATCTGCAAATCGTCGATTTCGGTCACGACAGGCTCCATCGAGATGGAATCGAAGCCGTTTTCGGCGAGAAAGACGACGTCGTTGGAAAAATCGAGGTTTTTGGACGTGAACGTACCGCGCACGTAGTAAGATTTATCTCCGCGGCTGCGCACGAATTTTTTGATATGCTCTATTACAAAATCGAAACTGCCCTTGCCGTTTACGGTTTTTCTTATCGCGTCGTGCACTTCCTTTCTGCCGTCGAGACTTAAAACTACGTTTTCCATCTCTTCGTTGAAGAATCTGATAGCGTCGTCGTCTAAAAGGAGCGCGTTGGTGGTCGTGGTAAACAGGAATCTTTTACCGACCTTTGCCGCCTCTTCCTTGGCGTAAGCGACTACGTTTTTTATGGTTTGAAGGCACATAAGCGGCTCGCCGCCGAAAAAGTCCACCTCTAAAACCTTTCTCTTGCCGCTGTTGGCTATGAGAAAATCTATCGCCTTTTTAGCCGTCTGCTCGCTCATAAATTCGCGCTCGGAATGGTACGCGCCCTCGTCGGCGAAGCAATAGCGGCAACGGAGGTTGCAGTCGTGACATATGTGTATGCACAGAGCTTTTACTTCGTTGGATTTTACGGGGTAGGTTTTGACCTCTTCCTTGAATAAGAGTCCCTGTTCTTCGAGCGCGGCGACGTCGGCTTTTATCTGCGCCAAATCATCGTCGGTAAGGGAAGAAATATCGGAGTTTTCTCCGCTGAGATACTTCAAATAAGCGGCGGTTTTGTCGTCGCATTCGTGCAGACTGCCGCTGCCCGTATCGTATACGTAATTGGTATTTTTATAATTAAAAACGTGTATCATATAACAGTAAATAAGGAGCAGAATTTTTTCCGCCCCTTAATAGCTTTTTATTTTACAGATTACTTATTAAAGATTACTTGCCCTGCTTTTCGGGATTCTGTTCTCTCGTAATTCTTTCACAGCTCTGGTTGCCGACGGTACAGCTGGTTTTGCAAGCAGACTGGCAGGTGCTTCTGCATTCGCCGCAAGCGGTAACTTTTCTTTCTGCGGGTTTTGCTATTGTCTTAATCATAATAAGTTCTCCTTAACCTTTCTTTTTTATGTATTATAGATTACCCGAGAGAAAAAATCAAGTATTTTTTCAGTATTTTTTGATATTGACGGCTATTACGCCCGTAATCGCGCCGGCAGACGCGCCGAGGACGAGTTCTATGATAAAAGTCCAGGAAAAAGAGAACGAACCCGAAATCACCGAAAACAACACGAACGTGAGAACTGATGCTGCGACCCCGTACGCCGCGCCCTTTAAAAGCCCCTTTTCTCCGCGGATAAAAATAAGTCCGCCGAAAGCGATAGCGACTATTTTGAACACCTGATTGGTTATTTTTATAGCCGAAACGGGAAGCGCGAAAAGCTGTACTATAAGAGTAAAAACCACGGCGTAAATCAGCGCGAAAATCACTTCGGCAACGGTTGCCTTAGCCACCTGTAAGATATTATTGTGCATAAAAAATTCCCTCCGCTAAAATACTTTATGCGGAGGGAGCCGTATTTAGAATTGTTTACCGCGACGGCGAAGTTGCCGTCTGAAAATAAATGCAACTTATTATTTGCTTTCTTTGCTTTCTTCCGCCGTTTCGGTTTCTTCAACCGCGGGAGCGGTTTCTTCTGCGGAAACGGTCTCCTCAGGAGCGGACTCTGCCGTATCGGTTGCGGAATCGTCTTTGGCTTTCTCGTCGGTCTTGGTTTCTTTTTCGACTACCGCGTCTGTCTGATAGATTGCCTGACGGTCGAACTTTATATAGCATTTGCCCGAAGCTTCGCTGCCCGTTTCGAGCACGAAAGTGTTTTCCTCGTCGTCAACTTCAACCACTATGCCGCAAACGCCGCCGATTGTTTTGACTTTATTGCCGGGTTTTACCGCGTTAATGAGGTCTTCCGCTTCCTTCTGACGCTTTTTGTTGCGGCGCGAGCTGACCCAGAACATAACGATAAGCGCTACGACCAGCAAGCCGAGCATTAAGTACATTACCCAGTTTGAGCCGTTACCGCCGCCCGTACCTGTACTTTCGCCTGATAAAATTAAAGATAACATAAATTTCTCCGTTTTATAGATTGCTTATTTATAATAATATTTTTTTTAGCGTTTGGCAAGTAAATTTACTTTATTTGGAAATTTTGCACCTAAATTTCACTTAATTTTCCTTTTCACCGTACTTTGTATAAAATTCGGCGGCAAACTCCGTCAGGCTGTCGTCAAATATAGCCGCGCGCATATCGCTCATAAGCTTATGCAGGAAGGTTATATTGTGCAAACTCAAAAGCATAGCCGCGAGCATTTCGTTTACGTTGATGAGATGACGAACGTAGGCTTTCGTATAATTTTTACAGCAATAACAGTCGCAGGCAGAATCAAGCGGAGTAAAATCTTCCTTATACGCACCGTTGCGGACCACCTTTTTGCCTTCGGAGGTGAACGCCGTGCCGTTGCGTGCGACGCGCGTGGCAAGCACGCAGTCGAACATATCTATGCCCCTCTTTACTCCCTCTATAAGACAGTCGGGACTGCCTACGCCCATTAAATAGCGCGGAACGTCGACGGGCAGTTCCGGTTGAAGAGCGTCGAGCATTTCGTACATTAGCGGCTTGGGTTCGCCCACGGAAAGACCGCCTATGGCTATACCGTGATGAGCGTGAGGTAAGCAGCGGCGCAGGCTTTCGAGACGCAAATCTTTATAGAAATTGCCCTGCACTATGGGGAAGAGAGCCTGGTCGTCGCGCGTTTTCGCCGCTACGCAACGGTTTAGCCATTTATCCGTCCTCTCCATAGCCTGTTTAGCCTGAGCATAAGTATAGCCGTATTCGCTGCACTGGTCGAAAGCCATTATCACGTCCGCGCCGAGGTTTTCTTCTATTTGTATCGCCTTTTCGGGCGTGAAGAGATGTCGCGAACCGTCTATATGCGAATTAAAATATACCCCTTCGTCGGTGATTTTATTCAGTTTAGTCAAAGAAAAAACCTGAAAACCGCCGCTGTCGGTGAGAATGGGTCCGTCCCAGTTCATAAATTTATGCAGACCGCCCGCCTTTTTTACCAGCTCGTCGCCGGGGCGCATATAGAGGTGGTAGGTATTTGAAAGTATGATGCTGCTGCCTGCCTCTTTAAGGTCTTTGGGGTAGACGCCCTTTACCGTAGCCTGCGTTCCAACCGGCATATATACGGGCGTTTGAATATCGCCGTGAGGCGTATGAAACACGCCTGCGCGCGCCCCCGTGTGCTTTTCTACGTGTTGTAATTCAAAATAAAATTTTTCCGACATTGATACCTTTAAAAAATTGATTTTTATTTGATAGATAAATCTGTTATATTAAATCGGGCGGCAGTATGCCCGTTAAAGTTGAAATTGGAACGGCAGTATGCCCCGATTAACCGCTCTTTTTTATAAAAGTCGAGCAGTGCCGACCAAGGCAAAACGCAAGCTCGACAAAGTATTGCGCCGCTTATACAATCATCATCGCGTCGCCGAAGGAGAAAAACCTATACCCCTCCTCCACCGCCGTCTTATATACGGACAAAATCTGTTCCCTGCCCGTGAGCGCCGCGACGAGCATTATCAAAGTGCTTTCGGGGAGATGGAAATTAGTTATAAGCGCGTCTACGCACTTGAATTTGTAAGGGGGATAGATAAATATCTGAGTATCGCCGCCGCCCGCCGCTACATTTCCGTTTTCGTCCGCCGCGCTTTCGAGAGTGCGCACGGAGGTAGTGCCGACGGCTATTATTCTTCTGCCCTCCGCTTTGGCTTTGTTTATCGCCGCCGCGGATTCTTCGGAAACGTAATAATATTCGCTGTGCATTTTATGGTCGGTGATTATATCTTCCTTGACGGGACGGAACGTGCCCAGTCCCACGTGAAGCATAACTTCGATTATTTCCACGCCCATATCCCTTATTTTTTGCAGAAGTTCGGGCGTGAAATGCAGTCCCGCCGTGGGTGCGGCGGCAGAGCCGTCGTGCTTGGCGTATACTGTCTGATACCTGTTTTTATCCTTTAATTTTTCCTTGATATACGGCGGCAGAGGCATAGAGCCGACCTCGTCCAGAATCTGCTCGAACACGCCGTCGTAGCAAAACTTTACTATCCTTTCGCCGCTGTCGGTTATTCCCTCTACTGTCAGCGAAAGTTTTTCGTTTACCGTGAGGCGAGCGCCTATTCTGCACTTTTTGCCGGGCTTAACCAGCACTTCCCACTTGTCTATATCGAGCCGTTTGAGCAACAGTACTTCCACCGCGCCGCCGTGTTCCGTATGCGCGTAAAGCCGCGCGGGCAGGACTTTGGTATTGTTTATGACCAGCACGTCGCCTCGCTTCAAGTACGCGACCACGTCCCTGAAAATTCTATGTTCTATCCTGCCGTTATCGCGGTTATACACGAGCAATCGGGAAGAATCGCGAGGTTCGGCAGGCGTCTGCGCTATCTGCTCTTCCGGCAAGTCGTAGTAAAAATCACTCTTTTTATATTGCACTTTTTCCATTCGAAATTACGTAATTTATAAAAATTTCAGTCTTTCTTTTCAAAGAGAGACATCTGCTCCCTCTGTGCGGCGCTGGGGGTATAGCCGATATGCTCGTAACCGCCCTTTAAAATGACTCTGCCGCGCGGAGTACGCGCTATGAAGCCGAGTTGAAGAAGGTAGGGCTCGTACACGTCCTCTATCGTGCCGGCGTCCTCGTTGATTGTCGCCGCAAGAGTTTCGAGCCCCACGGGCTTGCCGTCGAATTTTTCCACCATTGCGCGAAGAAGATTCCTGTCGGTTTCGTCGAGACCCAAAGCGTCGATTTCCATTCTTTTAAGCGCAAAGCGCGCGTCCTCCAAGGTTACGCTTTCGCTGCCGTTTACGGTGGAGAAATCGCGCACGCGCTTTAACAGGCGGTTGGCGATTCTCGGCGTTCCGCGCGAACGGCGGGAAATTTCCGACGCCGCCTCGTCGTCGATAGCTATATTTAAAGTTTTCGCGCTGCGAACTACTATTTCTTTAAGCTGTTCGGGCGTGTACATTTCAAGGCGGCAGACTATGCCGAATCTGTCGCGCAGTGGGTTGGCTATCATTCCCGCGCGCGTCGTCGCGCCTATCAGCGTGAATTTTTTGAGAGAAAAGCGGATATTCCTTGCGGAAGGACCTTTACCTACTATTATGTCCAGCGCGTAGTCCTCCATTGCGGAATAAAGAATTTCTTCCACGCTGTGGTTCAAACGGTGAATTTCGTCAATAAACAGCACGTCGCCGTCGTTTAAATTGGTTAAAATAGCCGCCAAATCTCCGCTGCGCTCTATCGCGGGAGCGCTCGTCATTTTTAACTGACCGCCCATTTCGTTGGATATTATGTGCGCGAGAGTGGTTTTGCCAAGCCCCGGCGCGCCGTACAAAAGAACGTGTTCCAACGCCTCGCCGCGCTTCTTTGCGGCGGTCATATATACGGTAAGATTTTCCTTAACCTTTGTTTGTCCGACGTACGCGTCGAGCGTTTTGGGGCGCAGAACGTTTTCTTCGACGTCGTATTCGCCCTTGGTGCTCTGCACTAATCTTTCTTCACTTTCATACTCTTCATCGTCGAAAAACATCGGTTACATTCCTTTTAAAGCTATCATAATTATATCTTCTACCGAGCTTGCGCCCTCCGCTTTGGCGCGGGCTATCGCCTTCTGGCTTTCTGCCCTGGTAAAGCCGAGAGTCATAAGCGCGACTATCGCGTCCTCGTCTCCGTCGCCCGCTGTCGCGGCGGGTATATCCTTTGCAGTAACACCGCTTTCGGGAAGGGCGGACACCTTTTCCCTCAGCTCTAAAATAATGCGTTCCGCCGTCTTTTTGCCGAGCCCTTTAACCGCAGAGAGCCTTTTTACGTCCTGCGAGGCTATCGCGGCGGCAAGTCCGTTAATATCCATCGAAGAGAGCACGCTTATGCCCATTTTAGGTCCTACGCCGGAAACGGAAATGAGTTTTAAAAACATATTCTTCTCTTCCACGGAAGCGAAGCCGTAAAGAATGACCCCGTTCGCCTCGCTTACCTGCATATAGGTATAAACTTCGCCCGTCTGACCGTTGGAAAGTCGGGAGAATGCGGAAGCAGAACAATAGACCTCGTATCCTACCCCGTTTACTTCTATCAAAGCGTAATCCGCCGTCGAATATAAAACTTTACCTTTTAAATAGCCTATCATAATTTTCCTTTCAGCGCAAATTTATTGTATTCCGAACATTCTGCCGAAGCGCGAGGTGTGCGCGTGGCACAGCGCGACGGCGAGCGCGTCCGCCGCGTCGTCGGGGCGGGGTATTTTTTGTAGGTGCAGAAGAGAGGTTACGACGTGCATCATCTGAACCTTGTCCGCCTTGCCGTAACCGGTAAGCGACTGTTTTATCTGGTTGGGAGTGTATTCGAAGAGTCTGCCGCAGTATTTGACGGCAGAAACGAGGATTACGCCCCTTGCGTGAGCGACCTGAATGCCCGTAGTGACGTTTTTGGTGAAGAACAGCTCTTCCACGGCTATTTCTTCGGGTTTGAATTTGGCGTAGATTTTGTTAAGCCCCTCTTCCAGCATAGCAAGTCTGACGGGAAAGGTTTCGTCCTTGGGGGTAACGACTACGCCGTAATCGACGGGAATCGTGTTGCCGTTATCGAGTTTTTCTATCACCCCGTAACCCATTGTGCCGTAGCCGGGGTCGATTCCGAGTATTATCATCTATCCACTGCAAAAACTTTAATTATATTTAATATTGTAAAGCAAAAAGAGCGATAAGTCAATTTAAAAAAACAAATATTTTATCAGCCGCAACGCCTTGTGAACGTTGAGCGGCAAATAGCTTCCGTACAGGCGCAAAAACAGTTGATAATACGAGAAAAATATTTTATAATGTCTTTAATAAATTTGCGAGGAAGTATTTTATGAAACTTTGGGAAGGGCGGTTCGAAGCGCCTACCGCTAAAAACGCGGACCTGTTCAACGATTCTCTGCCGTTCGACAGACAGCTTTGGGCGGTCGATATTACCGCCTCCGTCGCGCACGCGACTATGCTTGGGAACTGCGGAATTATAAGCAAGGAAGAGTCGGTTAAAATCTGCGACGGACTCATTTCCATTGCGGACGATATATCGGAAGGAAAACTTGAAATTGCAGGCGCGGAGGACATTCACTCCTTCGTGGAAAACGAGCTTGTTTCGCGCATCGGCGACGCGGGCAAAAAACTGCACACGGCGAGGAGCCGCAACGACCAGGTGGCTACCGATTTCCGCCTGTACGTACGGTCGGCGTTCGACAATCTTAAAGACAGCCTCGTCGCGGTAATAAATTCGCTCTGCGTCAAAGCCGAGGAAGGGCTTAAATACATCATGCCCGGATACACGCACCTGAGGAAGGCTCAGCCTATGTGCGCGGGGCACTTTTTTAACGCGTACAGCGAAATGTTTTTGAGGGATCTGGACAGAGTTGCGGCAAGCCGCGCAAGGTGCAACGTAATGCCGCTCGGTTCGGGCGCGCTTGCGGGCACTTCCTACCCCATCGACAGGGAACTCACATGTCAGCTTCTTGAATTCGACAGACCGTGCGAGAACTCGCTCGACGGAGTTTCGGACAGAGATTTCGTTGCCGAATATTTATTCGACGCGTCTCTGGTTATGGCGCACTTGTCGAGGCTGTGCGAGGATATAATTTTATATTCCACCGAGGAATTCGGATATTTCGAGATTGCGGACGAGTACTCTACCGGCTCTTCAATAATGCCGCAGAAGAAAAACCCAGATATTCCCGAACTTATGCGCGGCAAGACGGGCAGGGTTTACGGGCATCTGATGGCTATACTTACCACTATTAAAGCCGTTCCGCTTGCATATAACAAGGATTTGCAGGAGGATAAAGAGGGATTCTTCGACGCGGAAAAGCAGGTTATTAACTCGCTTAACATTATGGCTGAAATGCTGCTTTCTATTACTTTGAACGTCAAGAGAATGGCTAAGGCTGCCGAGAGCGAATTCTGTTGCGCGACGGACGTTGCCGACTATCTGGCGAAAAAGGGGGTGCCTTTCCGCACGGCGCACGCGGTTACGGGAAAAATAGTGCGTCGGTGTATCGAAAACAAGCGCACGTTGCAGAATATGACCGCGGAAGAATATAAGAGCTTTGACGAGGCGTTCGACGACGATATATGCGAGGTAGTGAAAGCCAAAGCTTGCGCGGACGCGAGGACTTCATACGGCGGCGCTTCCTCCTCTTCGGTTAAAGTCAATCTTAAATCGATTAAAAAGAGGCTTTCGGAATACGAGAGCTTTGACGGTGACGGCGTTGACGAAGCTGACGGAGAGGAATAATATTTAAAAATAGTGATTATAACGGGGCGGCGCGGTTGCTTAAATGCAACCGCGCCGCCTGAATATTAATCATTTAATTATCCAA
>CAZDZH010000003.1:0-25779 GCA_964509935.1 uncultured Clostridia bacterium | reverse complement strand
AATATTAATCATTTAATTATCCAATTTTAATGCTTTCGTTATTTCGGCGTTTTCAGCTTTGTTTATAGCTTTCCGCCAAGGCTTTGAAAGCGGGGAGCGACCTTTCTATCATTTCGGGCGAAACGCAATATGATATGCGGACGTATCCGCTTACTCCGAAAGAATTTGCCGAAACTATCAACAGCTCGTACTCCTTCGCGCGTTCCGCGAATTTGTCGGAGTCGGGCTCTAACGATTTTACGAAAAGGTAGAACGCGCCGTCGGGCTTTACTACCTCGTAGCCGTATTCCGTAAGGGCGGCGCAAAGCAAATCGCGGTTGCGTTTATATACCGAAATATCCGCGGTTTTGTCGTATACCCGCGCTATCAACTGCTGGAAAAGGCTGGGCGCGCAGACGTAACCCAACGCTCTGCCCGCGCCGCAGACGGCGGCGTACACGTCGGAACAATTATTCATTTTATCGTTTACCGCTATATAGCCTATCCTTTCGCCGGGGAGAGAGAGGCTCTTGGAATATGAATAGCACACTATGCTGTCGTTATAGTAATTCATAACGTACGGCACGACTGTGTTCTTATCGAAAACCAACTCGCGATACGGCTCGTCAGAGATGAGATAGACGGGCTCTCCCGTCTTTTTTGAATGTTCTTTGAGAGCGGAGCAAAGAGCTTTTATACTCTCCTCGCCGTAAACTACGCCCGACGGATTGTTGGGCGAATTTATAATTACAGCTTTGGTTTTTGGGCTCATCGCGCCTTTCAAAGCGTTTATATCTATCTGAAACGTGCCCTCTTCACCCTGCACCGCGACGAGTTTTCCGCCCGCGTGCTCTACGAAAACCCTATATTCGGGAAAGAACGGAGCGAATGTTATCACCTCGTCGCCGCAATTCAAAAGGGCGTTTAACGTTATGCACAGCGAAGCCGCCGCGCCGCAGGTCATATAGATATTTTCTGCGGACAGCGTTGTCGAAAAGCGGCTGTTGATATAGTCGGATATCGTCTTTCTTACGCCGAAGTCGCCCTGAGCCGAAGTGTAGCCGTGGATTTTGACGGGGTCGCATTCGGTTAAAATGTTTTTAAGCTCGCGCTCGACCTCTGCGGGGGCGGGGACTGACGGATTGCCCAAAGAGAAATCGAAAACGTTTTCTTCGCCTATTTCCGCCTTGCGCTTTTTGCCGTATTCAAACAGTTCGCGGATAACCGAGCGAACGTTGCCGAGGCGTTGGTTTGTCTGATTTATCATATTATTTACCGTTTGATTTTTTTATATTATAAATCTTATAACAAAAAAAGTAAAGAGAGCGGCGGCGATTTTTGTAAAAATCGCCGCCGCAGACGCGTAAGAAATTTCAGCCCGTAAGGCGTTTTCGGAAATTTTCCATAATTCGGTTTTCTATGCGCGAAACCTGCACCTGCGATACGCCGAGCGTGCGCGCCACTTCCGATTGGGTCATATCCCTGAAATACCTGAGCATTATTACCTTTTTATCGCGTTCGGGCAGGGAAGATATCGCCGAGCGCAGTTCGAGAACGTCTATTATATCTTCCTGTTTGTCCTCTACCGACAGCTTGTCTAAAAGAAGCTGGGACTTTTCGTCCTTATAATCTGACTGCGCGTATATGGATACGGGCATACGCGTAGAGCCCATTGTGAACACCACTTCGCTTTCGGGCATTTCAAAACGTTCGGCTATGATTTTAAGCGAGGGCTGATTGCCGTTGGACGCGGAATATTCCTCGATGAACGCGTTTATTGCCTTTGCCGTTGCCTTTATTGCGCGGCTTACTTTTATACTGCCGTCGTCGCGCATAAAGCGCTTTATCTCGCCCGAAATCATAGGCACTGCGTATGTGGAAAAGCGCACGTTATAGCTTTCGTCGAAGCCGTTTATCGCCTTTAAAAGCCCCATACTCGCAAGCTGATAGAGGTCGTCGTATTCGACGCCCTTATTGAGATACCGCCTGACTATGCTCTTTATCAGGTTGCCGTTTTCGTTCAATAATTTTTCTTTCGCTTCTCCGTCGCCCTGTTTGGCTTTTCTTATCAGCTGATTTGTCGTTTCGACGTCAAGCATTCTCCACTTCCGCTTCAAACAATTTAGTCATATAAACGACTGTGCCCTCGCCCTTTATGGAATTTACTTTAAATTCGTCCATAAAGGTCTGCATAATGGTAAAACCCATTCCCGAGCGCTCGTCGTCGGGCAGCGTGGTGTAAAAGGGCTGAACGGCTTTTTCTATGTCGTCTATGCCCCTGCCCGTGTCGCTGACCTTTATATGTAATGCGTGTTCCTGAATTTCGCACTCTACCGTTATTATGCCTAAATTGCCCTTATACGCGTGCACGGTGCAGTTGGTTACCGCCTCTGATACGGCGGTTTTTACGTCGGATAAGTCGGATAACGACGGATTTAGTTCAAGACAGAACGCCGCTACCGCGTCGCGCGCGAAAGCCTGATTTCTGGGGAGTGAATAGAATTGTAATTTTAAATAATTTTTCGTCATAGATTATTCCGCCTTTGGTATCAAAGTATATATGCCGCTGAGCGTAAGAACTTTATCTGCGGCAAAGTTGGGGTTTTCAAGCGCGAGCGGTATGCCCATACGGCTGGCTTTTTTGTACCTGCCGATAAGAAAACCTATGCCTGTTGAGTCCATAAACGCCACCTCTGAAAGGTTTATGATTATTTTTTTTGCGTTTGCGTGGTTTTCAATTATTTTATCGCACTTCTGCCTTACTGAACCCGCCGAATATTCGTCCATTTCGCCTATCAGCTTTATGTAAAGGGTAGAACCTTGCGTTGCTTCTTCGATTTTCATAATGCTTTGCTCCTTCGTCCTGAAAAATATTACTATAAGGGCAAGGCGGAAATCTGCGATATTTTGTCGTTTTTTAGACCTTTGAGGGGATTATACGGTTTGTCTTGCGACGAAGGAGCAGACGAGCGATAAATTTAAAAATGCTTTATTTGTCGCGTTTTGGGAATAATTTTACGCCGCAGGCGACGTAATCGCCTGCGGCGTAAAAAAAGACTGCGCTTTGTAAACGCAGTCTGCTCTAAATTTATATTAATTTTAAAATCAGAAACTCAACCTTGACTATTTTTTCTGCGAATCCCAGAACTGATTTATGAGCACTTTGTAAGTTTCTTCCGAAAAGGGCGGCTTTGCAAGATTTTTAAGCGTTTCTGCCGAAAGCGTGCCTTCCGCGGCAAATAATTTGCCCGCTTCTGTAAACTTTTTAAGGTAGCGCGCTTTTCGCGATTCCGAGTCCAGCTTGTGCAGCGTGTACAGTTGGGGGCAGAGTATGGGCAGATAGTTTTTTCTGCCGCAGATGCAGTCGAACTGACTTAAAAGCGGGTCGTAAACAGATTCCGCCCTGTCGTACGCGCAGCTTGAAATTATTATAAAGCGCCTGTCCTTTTTGGGATTGCGTATGCCGTGGAAGGACTTTCCGTCCCCGGGAGGCTGCTGACCTTTATACGTGCAGAGCATCGACAGCATACGGTCGGTAAACGTTTTTAAAGGTCCGGGCATACCGAAAAAGAAGAGCGGAAAAGATTCGATAAACACGTCCGCGTTTTCGATTTTTTCTTTCATCATCGGTATATCGTCGTCCTTTATTACGCATTCTCCCTCGGTTCTTCCCCAACAGGAAAGACAGCCGAGGCAGGGCTTAATTTTAAGGTCTGACAAATCGATATACTCCACTTCACATTCGGTCGCCGAGGTTATTCCCTGCACGAAAGCGCGCGTAACCGACATAGTGGAGCTTTTATCGTTATTTGGACTTGCGTTTAAAACGACTATTTTCTTTTTGCCGCAAGAGCGCGTATCACTCATAATGGAAAAGACCTCTTTTCTTTTTTCCGTCGGAAACGGGCGTGGCGAATACTTCGTACCTGCCTATTTTGCGGTATTTTTCGTAACGGCGCGACAGCAGTTTGTCGGTATCGGTTGCCGACAGTTTTTTAAGTTTGGAATACATTTCTTTGGCCAGCCCGGCAAAGAATTTGTCGCTTTCGTTTTCGTCCTTGAAATCGGAAGGTTCGGCGACTATCTTTTCAACCACCTGCATTTTAAAAAGGTCGTCCGCGGTCAGCTTTAAGTGTTCCGCCGCTTCGGGGGCGCGCTTGGGGTCTTTGAATAGTATGCTTGCGCAGGATTCGGGGGTTATTACCGAATAATACGCGTTTTCAAGCATCCACACCTCGTCGGAAACGGCGAGAGCGAGCGCTCCGCCGCTTCCCCCTTCGCCTATCATTACGGATAAAACGGGGGTTTTAAGCGCGCTCATTTCGTAAAGATTTTCAGCGATAGCTAAGCCCTGACCGCGCTCTTCCGCGCCTTTGCCGCAGTTTGCGCCCTGCGTATCCACGAAACATATTACGGGACGGCGGAATTTTTCCGCCTCCTTCATAAGGCGCAGGGCTTTACGGTAGCCTTCGGGAAGCACCGCGCCGAAATTGCGGTACACGCGCTCTACGGGCGTTCTTCCCTTTTCTATTCCTATAATGGTAACGGGCATACCGTTGAGTCTGCCTATCCCGCCTATTACGGCGTGGTCGTCGGCAAATCTTCTGTCGCCGTGGAGTTCGATATAGTCGGTGAAAAGCGCGTTGATATAGTCTGCGGAAGTAGCCCTGCCCTGACGGCGGGTGCTGCTAATTTTATCGTAAACGGTCGTAGTGTTGTTTTCCATAGTGTACCCTCCATTTACTTTGCGGCGTGCAGCGAAAGCACGGTGGAAATAAATTCTTTCTGATTTTCGCGCTCTACGATGCTGTCGAGGAAGCCGTTTTTAAGCTGAAATTCCGCGCTCTGGAAATAGTCGGGGAGAATTTCGCCCGTAACCTGCTCTACCACGCGCTTGCCTGCAAAGCCTATCTGTGCGCTCGGTTCGGCGAAAATTATATCGCCGAGCATAGCGAAGCTTGCGGTTATTCCGCCCATAGTGGGGTCGGTACAGCAAATTGCGTACAAAAGCCCTGCGTCGGAATGTTTTTTGACCGCCGCGGAGACCTTTGCCATCTGCATAAGCGAAAGAATACCCTCCTGCATACGCGCGCCGCCCGATACGGTGTAGCCTATTACGGGAAGTTTACGCGCAATAGCGTATTCGAAGAGAGCGGCAATTTTATCGCCTACTACCGTGCCCATAGAGCCCATCATAAAGCGGGGGTCCATTACGAAGAGACAGGTTTTATTTCCGTTTACCGCAGCCGTTCCGCAGATTACTCCCTCGTTTTCGCCGCTCTTGGCTTTTGAAGCGTTATACTTTTCCTTATAGTCGGGGAAAGACAGGGGGTCTGTGAACACCTCTTCCGTAAAGAGTTCGGAAAAGGAATTTTCGTCGGTTAGATAATCTATACGCACCCTTGCAGGTATGCGGTTGTATTTTCCGCACAAAGGGCAGATAAAGGTGTTTTCGGCGAGCTGTTTTTCGCTTATTTCCTGTTTGCACTTTTCGCACTTTACCGTCTTCTGCGAAGCGAGCAGAGAGGCTAGCGTTATATGATTTGTCTGTGCCATACTTTAATTATCCTTTTACAATAGCCTCCACCGTCTGTTCGAGGGAAGATATGTCGGTAACCGTATAAGTTGCCGCTTCGGGCAGAATCCTCTTTACGAAGCCCGTAAGGGTTTTGCCCGCTCCCACTTCGATAAACGTATCTATTCCGCTTTCGCTCATATTGCGTATAATCGTTTCCCAGCGGACGCTTGAAGAAGCCTGCGAAGAGACGGTTTTTATCATTTCTTGCTTATCGGAGGGATAAACGTTGCCCGTCAAATTGGAATACAGCGGAATTTCAGCGGGATTTACGGCGAGAGCGCCGAGAAACCGCGCAAGCGTATCGGTAGCTTCGCGCATATAGGGCGTATGGAACGCGCCGCTTACTGCGAGCTTTACCGCTCTGCCGCCCGCGGCTTTTATCTCCTCGCAGAATTCATCAAGCTGTACTTCGTTGCCTGCGCAGGAAAGCTGACCGGGGCAGTTGTAGTTTACAGGCCAGACCTCGGAATAATGCGAACAAATCTCTTCAACCTTTGCGTTTTCGAGTTTGAGAGCGGCAACCATACCGCCCTTGTATTTTTCGGAAAGCTCGCCCATCTTCTCGCCGCGGAGCGTAACCAGCCTGAACGCGTCCTCTTCGGAGAGCGCGCCCGTAAACGCGAGGGCGGGGATTTCGCCGAGAGAGAAGCCTGCCGCCGCGTCGGCGGATACGCCCCTCAATCTAAGTTCCTCGGCGAACGCAAGACCTGTCAGAAACAGACAGGGCTGAGCGTTACGCGTCAAAGTAAGCTGAGAAGCCTCGCCGTAAAAACAGGCGTTGAGCGTGCCTTCGCGCAGGCTTTCGCCCATATCGTATAAACGCTTTGCGTTTGCGCTGTATTCGTATAAATCTTTGCCCATTCCGACGCTCTGCGCGCCCTGACCGGCAAAGAGTATTGCTGTTTTAGACATTTAATTTCTCCTGTTGCGCCTTTTATGCGCCGTATATGGCGTCCTTTGCCACCGTGGTAAAGGTCATAGAGCCCTTTGCGTAGGTTTTGCCGTCAACCTTCACGACAGCGTCGAATGAGGTCAAAACGCCGCCGGAACGGGTTTTGGTTACCGTTATATCCAGAACGTCGCCCGGGATTACGGGTTTTACGAATTTGAAGTTATCCACCTTTAAAAGCACGTAAATATCGTCGCTAGTCTGCGCTTCGCCGTTGTCTATAACGAGCGAACAAAGCTGGGCGCAGCTCTCTATAATCAGTACCCCGGGCATTATGGGCGAACCGGGGAAATGACCTGCGAAATAAGGCTCGTTTACCGACACGTTTTTAGTGCCCCTCGCGCTTTCGCCGGGGTTAAGCTCCAACACTCTTTCAATCATCTGAAAGGGCGGGCGCTGTTTAATTTTTTTATTTATATCGTTTATATTCATCATAGAGAAAGACCTCCGTCAAGCACGATAACCTGACCCGTAACGTAACCGAAGCCGTCGGAAGCGAGGGCGGCGACTACGCTTGCCACCTCCTCCGCCTTGCCGAGTCTGTGAAGGGGGATATGCTTTAAATACTCTTCCTTTTTATCTTCGGGAATAGCTTCGAGCATTTCGGTGGCGATAAAGCCGGGGGCTACCGCGTTTACGCGTATGCCGTATGCGGCCAGCTCCTTTGCCATAGTCTTTGTCATAGAGTTCACCGCGCCCTTGGTCGCGCTGTACACGGTCTGACCCGCGAGGGCGAACATAGAGCTTACCGACGACATATTTATGATGACGCCGCTCTTTTTGCGCATCATTTTAAGAACCGCCTGCTGGGCGCAATAAAGATAACCCTTTACGTTGAGGTCTACGCACTTGTCCAGCGTTTCGGGAGTGAGCATAAGCAGGTATTCGTCGCGCACTATGCCCGCGTTATTGACGAGAACGTCGATTCCCCCGAAATCCTTTACGACGGCGCGGAACATATTTTTTACCTGCTGTAAGTCAGACACGTCTGCCTTATAGACGTTAGCCGTGCCGCCCATATCGGTTATTATTTTGCGCACCTCTTCCGCCTGCTCGTCGCTGCGGCTGTAATTTATGGCTATGGCGTAGCCTTCCTCGGCAAGCTTAACGGCGCAAGCCCTGCCTATGCCCTTGGAAGCGCCCGTTACCAATGCTGTTTTCATTGTCATCCTCCGTCCGTGATGGAATTATTTGCTTAATACTACCGCGCAGTACGAACCGCCCGAACCGTATGCGGTTACGAGGACGCGGTTGAGTTTTTCGGAATATACGGTAGTCGTTTGTACGCCGCCGTCCGCGGAGATTGCAAACGCGCAGTCGTCCTTTTCTATCCTGCCGCCGAGCATAAGCGCGGAGTGCGCGCAAGCGAGGGCCGCGGAAGCCGCTCTGCCTTCGCCCGTGCGGGATTTAACGGTGATTACGGGTTTTTCGGCTACTTTGTCGCCGAATACCGCGATATACGCGTTCTTTTCGATGTCGTCTACTACTTTAAAGCCGTCTGCAAAGCCTGCTATTGCGTCGATTTCGTCCGCGGTTACGCCTGCGTCTGCAAGCGCGCCCTGAATAGCGGTTACCAACGCCTCGCCCGAGCCGGAAAGAGTGCCGAATCTGACGTTTTTATGCGCCATACCGTAACCTTCGACCGTGCAGTAAACCTTTGCGCCCCTCGCTTTTGCGTACGATTCGCTTTCGAGCATCATAGAAGTGCAACCGTCGGAAAGCACGAAGCCGTCGCCGCCGCAATAGGGCGTTACGGGCTTTTCGGCAACGTAGCCTATCTTTTTGTAGAGCTCGTCCATAATATCGCTGTTTTCGTCCGCGCCCGTTGCGAGCATAACCTTTTCCTTGCCCTGACGGATTACGTTTACGGCGTACGCCACGCTTGCAAGACCAGACTGAGCGCCGTTGGTTACGGTTACGTTATAGCCCTTTATGCCCGAGCAGATTGAAAGATACCCGCCGGCGGCGTTGTAAACCGTGTTGGGGAATTTGAACGCGCTGCCCGCGGCGTTGCCCTTATCTGCTATCAGCATTTCGAAATCGCAACCGGGACCGAGAGCGCCTTCGGAAGTGCCGACTATTATACCTATTTCGGTAGCGTTGTCGTCGGTTACGGTATAATCCGCGTCCGCGAGAGCGCACATACCCGATACAGCCTGCAACTGACTGAAATTATCCAGCTTGCGGTAGAACGCCATCTTTATGCCGAGGGCGTTGTAGTCGTCCGCGCCTACGGTGGAATGAACGCTGACTTCGCTTACAGCCTCGTTCTTATCGCATACGGAGATATAGTTATCTACGCCGTTGCCGACGGGGGAAACTATGCCCAAACCGGTTATTACAACCTTTTCCTGTTTTTCGGGAAGAGTAACGTTGCCGCTTCCCTTGCTGAAAATAATGCTCGCGTTGTTGCCGCCGAAAGCGAACGAGTTGTTCATAACGCTTTGAAGCTGCTTTTCGTGAGGTTTATTGGGAACGAAATCTATTTTGCCCGCCTTTTCTTTGAGATTAACCAAATCTTCTTCGGAATAGCCGAGGGTAGGCGGAACGGTATTCGTGGTGAGCGCTTTGATTGCGAAAACCGCCTCTATCGCGCCCGCCGCGCCGAGGCAATGCCCCGTCATGGCTTTTGTGGAGCTTACGCTTAAATTGTCGTTGGTTTCGTCGAATATGGTATGAAGGGAAAGAAATTCGGCGTTGTCGTTTTTAGCCGTGCCCGTGCCGTGCGCGTTTACGTAGCCTATTTCGCTTGCCTCTATTCCCGAATTTTCGATTGCCCAACGGATTGCGTTCATCTGACCTTCTCCGTCGGGACGGGGCGCGGTTATGTGATGAGCGTCGCTGGAAACGCCCGAGCCGAGCACTTCGCAATAGGTTTTAGCGCCGCGGGCTTTTGCGTGTTCGTACGATTCTACTATTACTATGCCCGAACCTTCGCCGAGGGTTATGCCCGTGCAATGGTTGAAGGGCGAACAGCGGTTTGCGTCAAGCGCGTGAAGCGCAAGGAAACCCGCATAGGGAACGGAAGCGAAAGCGTCGGAGCCGCCCGCAATCACCACGTCCGCTTTACCTGCGCGGATAAGGTCGCAAGCGTACGCTATGCTAATCGTGCCTGCCGCGCACGCGTTGGCTACGTTGGTTACAACGCCGCCAGCGCCGCAATAGCCCGCAACCTGCGAAGCTATGGCGGAAATGGGCATTTTTGTTACGTCCGCCTTTTCCCTGCCGTGCGTATAATAGCGTTCGATGCTGACTACGCCGCCTACGCAGCTACCCATAATTACGCTTACTCTGGGATTGCCGTTAAAATTGTTAAGACCTGCGTCCGCAAGAGCTTCCGCCGCGGCTTTTATGCCCAGCTTGGACGCCCTGTCCATATCCTCTCCGCCCGTAAGTTCGTCGAGAGTATCGCACTTTACTTCCGCGGCGAGATCGGCGTAGCAGCCTTCCGTGCTTACGGTTTTGGTATGCGCTATTCCCGTAACGGAATCGAGCGCGTTTTTCCAACATTCGTCCACGTCGTTACCGATGGCGCAAATCATACCAATGCCCGTAACCACGCAACGGTTTTTATTCTCTGTCATATTTAAATCCTCTCAAAGTATTATATCGGATATTTATCGTGTTTTATATAGGGCGAACCCCGTTACCCGACCATTAAAAAAGGCTACAAAAAACTTTGTAGCCTTTGCAGTACGCAACGTTATTCTGCGTGCGCCAACACATAAGCAGCAAGGCTGTCTACGTTTTGGAAATGCTCTTTGCCGACGCCCGTCATTTCGACGCCGTATTCCTCGTCGATAAACGAAATGATTTCGAGAGAGTCGATTGAATCGAGACCTATTTCGCCGTCTCCGAAAAGCGGAGTATCGTATTCGAGAACGGTTTCGTCTATACCTAAGTTACTGCATAAGAACTCTTTGATTTTTGCCTTAACATCCTGTTCGTTCATGGTTTTTCCTTCCTTTGAAATATAATCTTGTTATTATAGTTGTAATAATATTAAATGACTTTTCTAAACTTTATATAAACTTTTTAACCTTTTATCACAATTTAATATTAAATTCCAGCGTTAAGCAGGCTATTTTACGTTTAAGCGTAAAAACATACCGCTAATAGTCATAATAACGCTATAATACTATCACCTGACGACGAAAATGTCAAGCGCAGGGCGAACCTAACTATCGCTAATAGTAGAAAAAACGACCAATCATTCCGCCGTTAGCAAGGTTATTAAATAATTTATAAAATTTATTACATAAAAATTAAAAAATAAATATTGACATCGAGCACTTATTGATATATAATCTTATTAAGAAAATCAAATGCTCTCGGGAAGAGGGCAAAATCAAGGAGGATTTTATGAGAAGCATAACTAAATTAGACCTGCAATACGCGCACAGATTTTACGGATTCAAGGGCGAAGCCCAGTACCTGCACGGACATACCGGCGTTCTTACCATAGAAGTGGAAGATTCGGTTGAGCCCGGCGTCAATATGGTTTTCCCCTGCAACGAAATTCAGAAAACCGCCTGGGAAGTGCTTAAAAACTTTGACCACGCGCTTATTTTAAGGGAGGACGACCCCCTGTTGCCCGCTATTCTTGCGGTGTACGAGGCTCAGGGAATAAAGAACGGTTCGCCCCAGAACAAGATGAAGGGTCCCGCTTTCAAGACCGAACTTGCGACGGCTTATCCCGACTGCCGCCTTGTGGTTACAAAGGAAACCATGACCGTAGAGGGAATGATAAAAATCGTACACGAATTGCTTAAAGACAAGCTGAACATAGCCAAGCTTACGTTCACCAGCGGCGTGAACGCGGCTTCGGAAGAATACAAACCGGAAAAGAGCATTGACCGCTGCCCTCTGTGCGGCATTGCGCTGAATGAGAACGGCGTTTGCCCTAAGTGCGGCTATAAAAAGTAATTTTCAGAATATATATTCTGTTATCCGTAAAAGGCGAATTTTCAGGCGCCGCCGAACAGGCGGCGCCTGAATTGCGCGGGTAGCGCTTACAAAAGCAAGTATGCGTTGTTTGGTTAAAAATTTATTATACGTAAATGACAGCCCTGCGACCGCAGGGCTGTCATTTTAAGTATCGGATATATTCAAGAAGATTTTACGCAGTTATTCGCTGAAAAGCGGGGTGGAGAGGTATCTGTCGCCCGTATCGGGAAGAATAACAACGATTGTTTTTCCCTTATTTTCGGGGCGCTTTGCAAGCTGCGTAGCCGCCCAGAGAGCCGCGCCCGAGGAAATGCCGACAAGCACGCCTTCGGTTTTACCGAACGCTTTGCCGGTAGCGAACGCGTCGTCGTTTTCTACGGGTATGATTTCGTCGTAAATTTTGGTATTGAGCACGTCGGACACGAAGCCTGCGCCTATACCCTGAATCTTATGCGCGCCCGAAACGCCCTTGGAAAGCACGGGCGAACCAGCAGGTTCTACCGCCACTACCTTTAAGTTTTCGTTCTTGCTCTTTAAATATTCGCCTGCGCCCGTGATAGTGCCGCCCGTACCAACGCCTGCGACGAGGAAATCTACGTTACCCTCCGTATCTTCCCAGATTTCGGGACCTGTCGTAGCCCTGTGGATTGCGGGGTTTGCGGGGTTGACGAACTGACCGGGAATGAACGAGTCGGGAGTGCTTTCAGCAAGCTCCTGCGCTTTGGCGATAGCGCCCTTCATACCCTTTGCGCCCTCGGTGAGGACTATTTCCGCGCCGTATGCCTTTATTAAATTTCTGCGCTCAACGCTCATCGTTTCGGGCATAGTTATTATAAGCTTATAGCCCTTCGCCGCCGCCACAGCCGCGAGTCCTATACCCGTGTTGCCCGAAGTCGGCTCTATTATGGTAGCGCCCTTTTTGAGTTTGCCCGACTTTTCGGCGTCCTCTATCATCGCCTTTGCGATTCTGTCCTTCACTGAGCCTGCGGGGTTGAAATATTCAAGCTTTACAAGCACCTTTGCCTGCAAGCCGTTAGCCTTTTCGTAATTAGTAATTTCCAGAAGAGGCGTTTTGCCAACGAGTTCGAGTATCGATTTGTAGTATGCCATTTTTTGAATTCTCCTTTTTATTTTATATATAACGTACCGATTTTACGGTTGATGAAAAGTTTCTCGACTTTTTAATATTAAGTCAAATAATATCGAGTAAAAATACCGCAACGGCGTCAACATCGCCCGAATCCCGTATACCTTTTCATAGAATAACCTCTCTTTCCTTTATTACCATATTTCCTATCGGTTTAGTAGGTTTATGGTTATATTATATGTCGCGTTTTTTGTATTGTCAACTGTTTTTTTAATAATTTTTTAAATTTTTTTTGAGAGCCGTCTTTTACAAAGAAAATCTACGCCGTCAGAATATGGAAACGGGGCGAGTACTTCTACCCGCCCCGCCCGTAACAGAATTTCAAGCTAGATATAAATTTAAATATATTTTATGAGTTTTTCGTCTGCAAATACGGTTGCCGTTATTTATAATTAAAAAGCTTTTTTATAATTATAGCTAATTATCAAGCGGAAAATAAATCATTCGGAACAGTCGGAAGAAAGTCCGTCCGCTGCGCGTTTAAGTTTTTCAAGGGCGGTTTGAATCACCGAACGAGGACAGGCGATATTTATCCTTTCAAAGCCGCCTCCCCCCTCGCCGAAGATATAGCCGTCGTCCAGCCACAGCCCCGCTTTATTTACTATAAAATCGCGCAGTTGCTTTACGGTAAGACCGAGCCCCGAACAATCCAGCCAAAGGAGATAAGTGCCCTGCGGCTCTATCAGTTTTATCTTCGGGATATTGTTTTTAAGGTATTCGCGCACGAAATCAACGTTGCCTTTCAGATAAATTTTAAGCTCGTCAAGCCATTCTGCGCCCCAGGAATACGCCGCCTGACAGGCGACTATTCCCATTACGTTGGACTGACTGTATCCCTGTCGATTGAGCTCGGCTTTATACGCCTCGCGTATTTTATCGTCGTAAATATAGATATTCGCGTTATGAAGTCCCGCGAGATTGAATGTTTTCGTGGGTGCGGTGCAGACGGCGCAGTTCTTTTCAAACTGCTTGTTTATGGAGGCGAATACCGTATGGCGATAGCCTTCGTAAACGAAATCGCAATGAATTTCGTCCGACACCACGAAAACGCCGTGTTTCAGGCAGATATTGCCTAATCTTTCAAGCTCTTCCCTCGTCCAGACTCTGCCTACGGGGTTGTGCGGGCTGCATAGAATAAAAAGTTTTACGCCGTTTTCCACTATTTTTCTTTCAAAATCGTCGAAGTCGATTGAATAAACCCCGTCCTTTTCCACTAGGCGGCTTACGACGAGCTTTCGCCTGTTTTCTATTATGCTTTCCTGAAAGGGATAGTAGACGGGCTGACATATAAGCACGCCGTCGCCCTCCTTTGTGAGTATGCGAATGAGCGTGCAGAGGGCGTATACGACGCCGCAGGACAATACCAATTTATCCGTATCCGCGTACCAACCGTGGCGGTTGAGAAACCATTCGCGATATGCGGAAAAATACTCTTCCTTTGGTTCGGAATAGCCGAAAATGCCGTGTTCCGCCTTTTCTTTGAGTGCGGTTATAACCCCGTCGGGAGCGCGGAAATCCATATCGGCTACCCACAGGGGCAGAATATTTTCGGGCTTGCCGCGTTCGGCGGCGAAGTCGTATTTTAAACTGTTGGTGTTTTTTCTTTCGTACACCCTATCGAAATCGTATTTCATAATCCGAAAGCCTGCTTTAAATCTTCTATAAGGTCTTTTACGTTTTCTATGCCCACCGAAATGCGCAGAAATCTGTCGTTAATGCCCCTTGTCAGCCTCTCCTCTTCGGGCACGTCGGCGTGAGTCTGCATCATCGGATAGGTAATAAGGCTTTCTACGCCGCCCAGACTTTCGGCGTACTGAAATACCTTTACCTTCCTCAATATGTTTTCGGCGAGTTCTTTGCTCTCCGTCTCGAAAGAAATCATTCCGCCGAAGCCCGTAGCCTGTTTTATTGAAACGGCGTAGCCCGCGTGGTCGGGGAAGCCGACATAATAAACCTTTTTAACCTTATCGGAGCTCCTAAGCCAATCAGCAACGGCTTTGGCGTTGGAATTTATCCTGTCCATTCTGA
Source organism: uncultured Clostridia bacterium (assembly GCA_964509935.1). Lineage (GTDB taxonomy): Bacteria > Bacillota > Clostridia > Christensenellales > Borkfalkiaceae > Coproplasma. The sequence goes on along the minus strand of CAZDZH010000003.1, from coordinate 11,151 downwards.
GCGGCAAGGTCTTTATTCCCCGCTCTATAAGGAAGCTGTCGAACGGAGCGAGGCAAGCGCCTATGGTCTTATAGTAGTACGCAACTTTTTCGGCTAATTCGGGCGTTCTTACCACGGCGAATCCCGCAAGAGTATCGTTATGCCCGCCCAGATATTTGGTCGCGCTGTGAATCACTATATCAGCGCCGAGCGAGATAGGTCGCTGGAAATAGGGCGTCAAAAAGGTGTTGTCCACAATTAACAGCAGTCCGTGCGCGTGCGCGAGGTCGGCAAGAGCCTGAATATCCGAAACGAACATCAGCGGATTGCTGGGAGTTTCGGCATAAATAGCTACGGTATCCTTGCCGATGAGGGATTCTACGCCCTTTATATCGCCTGTGTCTATAAAATCGAAGCGCATACCCTCCGCCGTATTTACGTTGCGGAAAAGTCTTAAACTTCCGCCGTACAAGTCCTCGGAAGCTATGATATGCGCGGAAGCGCCGAACAGCTTCATTACCGTAGTTACCGCCGACATACCCGACGAAAAGGCGAAAGCCGCCGCTCCGCCTTCGAGCTTTGCCACGGTATTTTCGAGATGCGAACGCGTGGGATTGGCTAAGCGCGAATAACTGAATTGCGAGGGTTGGTCCACTCCTTTATGTACGAAAGTTGCGGACTGGCATATCGGCATCGTAAGAGTTCCCCACTCGTCCTTTTTATTGTCGTCCGAATGCAGACAAAGCGTTTCAAATTCCATAATTTCTCTCCGTTGATTGACGTATATTATTTTGCGTCGTACCGCTTTGCGGTCGATTTATAAGCCGATTTTAAATAGCGTTATATTTTTACGTTTATCGGAACAGCGCCTGTTCTTTTGCACATGTTATTACAATTTTTTATAGCCTGTAATATCTTTTATGACTTCACCGGCAATTATCAGCCCTACTACCGACGGAACAAAGGCGTTGCTGCCGGGAATTTCGCGCCTTACGGTACACGTTCTTGCCGTCCCGGGAGGACAGACGCAATTATGTTTACAGCTGATTTCCTCTTCCTTTTTCGGTTTGACGGGATCTTCGCGGGAATAGACTACCTTTAAATTGTCGATTCCGCGCTTTTTAAGCTCCCTTCGCATTACCTTGGCGAGGGGGCAGACGGAAGTCGAATAGACGTCCGCCACCTCGAACGCGGCGGGGTCGGTTTTGTTGCCTGCGCCCATAGAGCTTATTACGGGGACGCCGCGTTTTTTTGCGTTTTCTATTATGGTAAGTTTACCCGTTACCGTATCGATAGCGTCCACTACGTAATCGTATGCGCCGAAGTCTATTTTATCCTGCGTTTCCGGCATATAAAACAGCTTGTGCGCGGTTACCTTGCAAAGGGGATTTATCTCCGCTATTCTTTCGCACGCGACGTCCGCTTTATAGCGTCCGATAGTCTTGCGCGTTGCGTAAATCTGACGGTTTATATTGGTAAGACAGATTTTGTCGTCGTCGATAACGTCTATCGCGCCGACGCCCGAACGGGCGAGAGCTTCCACAGTATAGCCGCCTACCCCGCCTATTCCGAATACGGCTACGCGGGACGCGGCAAGTTTTTCCATAGCCTGTCTGCCGAATATTAATTGCGTTCTCGAAAACTCGTTCATACCGATACCCTTTAACAAAGCCCACCAAATCGATAGGTAATTACATTATATTATCCTCCGCGCGAAAAGTCAATGCAATTTTGCGTTTGTATAGAACGGATTTTTTATAAAAGCGTCCTCTCGCAGATTGTGCTTTAAAAGGCGCGGCTTAGCGGCGCAGCGGCAGGCATTAATTCATTCCGCGCGGAATTGCGCTTGCGTATCTTCCGCGCAGTCGTTTATTAGCGAGCGTTGCAGCCGGAAGTATAATTCACTATTACCCCTGACAGAAAAAACTCTCCTTTCGGAGAGTTTTTGCCTGGCGGTTGTCACAATCGATACCGATTACGCCTTGTTTTTTACTTTCATCATTCTGATTATGGCGGCGCGCTCGTTTTCGTCGAGTTTAGACTTGATATACTTGATTGTTTCTTCAAGCTGAGGTATCATAACGTATTCCAACGCGTTTACGCGGCGCTTGTTGCGCTCTATTTCGTCGGCGAGCATTCTGACAGTCTTTTCGGTCTTGGCAAGCTGTACCATTTTAGGCAGCAGAGCTACCGCCTGCGCCACGGAATAATCCGCCTCGCCCGTAATTTCGGAATAGGCGTATGGCAGACCGTCGGAGTGTTTTTCGTTGATTAAATCGACTTTGGGCACTTCGATACCCATTACGCTTTCGGTGGAACAATCTGCTTTGACCGCAACGGAAGGCATTGAAAACGCCGTTTCCGCGCGGTATGCCGGCGTTACCGAGCGCGCGACTGAAAACTGCTTTAAAGTTTTGGAGAGCTCCTGTTCAACTTCCTCTCTCAGGCGTTTGTTTTCCTTTATTATTATTGAAAATCGGCGCACCATTTCGTCGGACTTATCTTTTAATAATTTATGTCCTCTGACCGCGGTATCCAGACGCGCTTTAAGCTTTTTAAGCTCCATACGCGTAGGATTTACATTTAATCTGCTCACTATATTCCTCCACGAAAATTACCGCAACGGCAGATTCTATTCCTTTACGCCGTCGGAACAAAGATATTTATCTATATATGCCTGACGAATACGTTTAAGCTCCGACACGGGGAGAATTTTAAGAAGCTCCCAGCCCAAATCAAGCGTTTCCTCTATACTTCTGTCGGCATTGAAGCCCTGATTGACGTATACCTTTTCAAACTGCTCGGCGAATTTTGCAAAGAGTTTATCCGTTTCCGACAGCGCCGCTTCGCCGAGAATGGCTGAAAGCTCCTTGCTCTCTTTACCGCTTGCGTAAGCGGAGAACAGCTGGTTCATCGTGTCGGCGTGGTCCTCGCGAGTCTTGCCCTTGCCTATACCCTTGTCTTTAAGTCTGGAAAGGGACGGAAGAACGTCTATCGGGGGATTTATGCCCTTTTTATACAAATCGCGCGAAAGGATAATCTGCCCCTCGGTGATATATCCCGTAAGGTCGGGTATGGGATGCGTCTTGTCGTCCTCGGGCATAGTCAGAATGGGTATCTGCGTTATAGACCCCTCGCAACCGCGGATTCTGCCTGCGCGTTCGTACATAGTGGCAAGGTCGGTGTACAGATAGCCCGGATAACCGCGCCTGCCCGGCACTTCTCTTCGCGCCGCAGAAACTTCACGAAGAGCCTCCGCATAGTTGGTTATGTCGGTCATAATTACAAGCACGTGCATACCGCATGTGAACGCAAGATATTCCGCGCAAGTCAAAGCCATACGCGGGGTAGCTATACGCTCTACCGCAGGGTCGTTGGCAAGGTTGGTGAACAGCACAGTTCTCTCTATCGCGCCCGTCTTTTTGAAGTCGTCGACAAAGTACTGCGCCTCCTCGAATGTTATGCCTATGGCAGCGAACACTACGGCGAATTTGCTGTTGCTGCCGCGAACCTTAGCCTGGCGCGCTATCTGCGCGGCAAGCTCGGCGTGCGGCAGACCGCTCATAGAGAATACCGGTAATTTCTGACCTCTTACGAGAGTGTTGAGTCCGTCTATCGCGGATATACCCGTCTGAATGAACTCGTCGGGATAGTCGCGGGCGGCAGGGTTTATCGGCTCGCCGTTGATATCCATAAGCATATCGGGTATTATCGGCGCGCCGCCGTCGCGAGGGTTGCCCATTCCGTCGAACACTCTGCCGAGCATATCGCGGGAAACCGCAAGTTGCTGACTGTGCCCTAAAAATCTCGCCTTTGCGCTGGAAATCTGCAAGCCCTGCGAATTTTCAAATAGCTGAACGACAGCTTTGTCGCGGTTAATTTCGAGCACCTTGCCGCGGCGAATATCTCCGTTTGCACAGACGATATCCACAAGTTCGTTATACTTGACGCCTTCCACGCCGTCTACCAACATAAGCGGTCCGACGACTTCGCGTATTGTCTTATATTCCTTATACATCACGGTCGCCTCCCTGCAAAGCCTTCATTTCAGTACTTATCAGCTTGAATATATCGTCGAATTCGGAAAGATTCTCTTCGGGAATATACTTGGCTCTGCCTATCCTTTCCTTGCTCCTGCTTGCGAGAATTTCATCTATCGATGCATAGTTGGATACCGCCTCCCTAGCTCGGGTATCGAATTCGTAAATGGTTTTAAGCATAAGATACTGCTTGCGCATAGACGTATAGGTATCTATATCGTCGAACGCGTTCTGGTGCAGATAATCCTCTCTTATTATCTTTGCCGTTTCCATAGTAAGTCTGTCCTTAGAGGACAGCGCGTCCATACCGACCAGCCTTACTATTTCGTCCAGCGCCGCCTCTTCCTGCAATACGGTCATAACGAACTGACGGTATCTGAAAAAGTCTGCGCTGACGTTTTCGTCGTACCAATCCTTCATCTTATCTGCGTAAAGCGAATAGCTGATAAGCCAGTCGATTGCAGGGAAATGGCGCTTATACGCAAGAGAGGCGCTAAGTCCCCAGAAAACCTTTACTATGCGCAACGTCGCCTGAGAAACGGGCTCGCTCAGGTCGCCGCCCGGAGGCGAAACCGCGCCTATTGCAGTTACGGAACCCGTTCTTTCATCAGAGCCGAGCAGCTTTACAACGCCTGCGCGCTCGTAGAATTCGGCAAGGCGGCTTGCGAGATATGCGGGATAACCTTCGTCGCCCGGCATCTCTTCGAGACGACCGCTCATTTCGCGCAACGCCTCCGCCCAGCGCGAAGTGGAATCCGCCATTATAGCTACGTTATAGCCCATATCGCGGAAATATTCCGCTATGGTTATGCCCGTATATATGGACGCCTCGCGCGCGGCGACGGGCATATCCGAAGTATTCGCAATCAGAACGGTACGTTTCATTATGGGTTCGCCGGTCTTAGGGTCTTTCAGGGCGGGGAACTCGTTTAAAACGTCAGTCATCTCGTTTCCGCGCTCTCCGCAGCCGACGTAAACTATGATGTCGGCGTCCGCCCATTTGGCAAGCTGATGCTGAACTACCGTCTTGCCGCTGCCGAAAGGTCCCGGAACTGCCGCTACGCCGCCGCGAGCGACAGGGAAAAGCGTGTCTATAACTCTTTGACCCGTAACCATTGGCTTGTCGGGCGAAAGCTTTTCGCGATAAGGTCTGCCTCGCCTTACGGGCCACTTGCGGAGCATACTTACCTGCTTTTTACCGGAAGGGGTCTGAATAACGGCAATTATTTCCTCTATGGTGAAGTCGCCCGCCTGAACGGATACGACCTTTCCGCTGACGCCGTTGGGGACGAGAATTCTGTGCTCTACAATTTCCGTTTCCTGAACTACGCCGAGGACGTCGCCCTGTTCTACGGCGTCGCCGACCTTAACTTTGGGAACGAACGTCCACTTTTTATCCCTGTCGAGATTGTTGACCGAGACGCCCCTCGATATGCGCGAGCCGTATTTAAAGAATAGAGTGGTTAGCGGACGCTGAATACCGTCGAAAATACCCGTAATAAGACCGGGGGCAAGTTCTACGGAAAGGGGTTCGCCCGTAGAAACAACGTTTTCTCCCGGGCCTAATCCCGAAGTTTCCTCGTAAACCTGTATGGACGCTTTGTCGCCCCTGAGCTCGATAACTTCGCCTATAAGTCCCTTATCCGATACGCGGACCACGTCGTACATCTTCGAATCCGACATATTTTCGGCGATAATCAGGGGACCGGAAATTTTTACTGTTTTACCCATATAAACCTCTGTTCACGCAATCTTTCTTCCGCGCGAAACCCTTATGAATGATTTTTATACGGCTGCAAGCGGCAGGGAATACCGCTATGCAGTCCGCGAAAACGATTATTTACAAAATAAATTAGATTAACTAATTTTAACTCATTCGTTGAATAATATATCGACGCCGAGAGCCCGTTCCATAGCGCTTTTAAGCGCTTCTTCGCCGTAACCGGTGCTTCCGTTTTGGGAAGGAATACTCAAAATTACGGGGTACGGCTCTTCATCGAACCGCTTTAAAAATTCGCCGAGAGGGCGCGCAAGCTCCTCGGTTAAAAATATAATTTTATAATCTTTGGCTATTTTGCGCAGAATTTCACGCGCCTTTGCCTCGTTTTCCGCAGGGAAAGCGGCTACGCCCGCGGCTTTGAACACCATTATGCTGTCGCCGTCGCCGACGATTGCCATTTTACCTATCATTGAAAGACCTCCCGCAAAATAGCTTAAATTCAAAACTTTGCGTTGCAAAAAAAATTACAAAAACGACCGCAAGCGACTTTTTATTTCGCTGTCGCGCATACCTGCAAGCAAGCAAACAAACAATATTCTGACGTTTTCGTTTTCGGCACGCCGCCTGAATACGTAATACAGGAAGGGCTGATTATTGACTAGCTCGTACTTCTTCGCCGAAAAGTATTCCGTTTCGTAGCTTTCAAGCAGTCTTTCCGCCTGAGTCATAGGTCTGCCTTCGCTCTTTTCCTCGAAACATTTTGCACAGAACTCTGCATACGGCGTGTCGTCAAGGGAGTGAGACGCCTTCTCCGCGTCGTCGGCGAACAATTTTTCAAGTTTTTTTACGTCCAGAGTTCCGCCGCCGACGTAACGTTTGGCGGCGTATTCCGCGTCCGACGAGCGCAACGCGGTGAGTATGTTGGTCATATCCGCCTTCGCCGCGATAAGTTTCCTTAACAGCTTGTTTTTCGCGCACGATACGATAAGATGGGAATAAAGGGCTTTTTCAAAAATAATCCCCACCTCGGCGCCCGAAACGCCGTTTGCGCCGTCGGAGAACAGGCGCGCGGCGGCTTTGACCGCCCCTCCCAGTCCTTCGCCTAACGGGGCGTAATTCTCTTCTTTGACGCATTGCGAAATAACCGAAACGGGAACAAGTCCTTCCGGCGCGAGCATCTTTTTCTCGTCAATATTAAGATAGTAAGCTTTTACCAACGCTTTGGCATTATGAAAGTCGCGCGGTGAAAGCAGATATGCCGCCTCCGCTTCGGAAGGGGAATATTCGCGAACGAACGCGTCTATAGACTTTTCGTCTGCGGTAAGCAACGCCTCGTAATCGTATGCTGAAACCGCCTCCGCACCCTTGCCGAAACCGCTTTCCGTAACGACGCGGAGAGCCGTCTCCGCGTCCGTCTCGCACAGCTTTAATATCTTGTCTTTTAAAAGATATTTTTCACTTGCGGCTATAACGCCGTTTGTATACAAAACGTCTATCGCCATCGTTTAACCCGTAATAAATATCTGCGCGGCAATTTCCGCCTGGCGTTCTTCCCGGTCGGCAGAGAGCAGTGCGCCGTAAGAAAGGTTTTTATCCGAATTCTTTCCGACAAGTATGAAACCGCCGTCTAAATCCGCCCTTACGGGGGAGACTTTGAGATTTTTATCCTTGACGACCCCGAGCGCGAAAACCTCCTCGGCATAGCGGTAATTTTCCGCGAAAACTATCTGATCGCCGTCCTCTGCGTATGATTTAAGCAGATTTTCGGCGAGCGAAAGCGAATCCGCCGAGTTTAAACCGACAAGAAGTTCAAGCGCGCGGGCGTATATTTCGTCTATAACCTCCCGCTTAGCGCCGAGCATTATTTTTGCGCAATCGAGCCGTGCGGTTGCCGCTTTTCCGTCGAAAATCCCTTTTACTTTTTCGGCGACCTCCGCTTCCGTGCCCTTCCTTGTTCTTTCCGCCATCGAATCAGCTTCCGCTATCGTCTGCGCCGCTTTTTCTTCAGCCGCAGCGACGATTGCACGCGCCTCTTCTTCGGCGTCGGATATTATTCTTCCGACAATATCTTCCTTGCCCATAAAACTACCTTATACCATAGCTACGAGCATTATGGAAATTATGAGACCGAGAATAGCGTAGAACTCTATCATCGCGGGATAGATTATCAACTTGCCGCCGAGAGAATCCTGCTTGCCGACGGCATAGATACAGTTGCCTGCCGATTTACCCTGGAATATACCGGTTATAAAACCTGATATTGCCATAGGCATCACCGCCCCGAACAACGCCCAGCCCTGCGCCACCGTTTCGATGCCAGCAACGGATGAAGACGCAATGATGGCGATGATAAAGCCGTAAATACCCTGAGTTGCGGGAAGGAGAACGAGAACCAACACCTTGCCGAACTTTTTGGGATTTTCACCCAGAACGCCCGCAGCCGCGCTGCCCGTCTTGAACAGTCCCACGCTGGAACCAATGCCGCACAGAATAGCGCAGAACGCGACTCCTATAATCGCGATAGCGATACCATTCATATAAAACCTCCGAAAATATAGTCTGTTTATATTCACGCGATTTTTATGCCATGCAAAGAAATCGCAGTGATTTTTATAAATTTTTACCTAACGTCTTAAAGACGCAGTCTGTCTAACAAAAAATTCCGTACTAGCCCGAAGCAACCTAGTCAAAAACGATTAAATTATCGCTCGGCTGCCGCGCCGAGAGGGAGATATACGTATTTATGTTGTGAGCCGAGGGGAGAGAACAGCTCGCCTTCTCCCTCGTAAAACCTGCCGTAAAACTCTACGTATTGAAGTCTTGCGTCGTGAATGTAAGCGCCCAGCAGCCCTATCGCAAGATTAAAGACGTGCCCGACGAGCATCAGCATTACGCCAAGAATCACAAACGCAGGGTTGCCACCAGTTATGAACTGCACGGAATACTGCGATACTATCTGCGCTATTACCGCGCCGGACAGCATCAGTCCGTAAAGTCGGGCATAGCTGAGAACGTCGGAAACGTAGTTTATTATCCCGTAGGCAGCGCCGAATCCTTTGGTAAACTTACCTAAAAGTTTTTCCTTTCTGCCTGCCGTAAGCACAGCTATCGCAAGGCACGCCGCCGCGATTATTCCGCCGACCGTGGCCAAAACGGGCATATTGAACCCGTCTATCAGTCCGACCACAGCTATGCCTACTCCCACAGAGAACGCCGCCCAAACCATTCCGTCCAGTATTCCGTCGGCTATCTGCCCGCGCCGCCAGCACTGCCAGGCTCTGCACACGTAGCCTGCCATAAGCTGTATAACGCCTATTTCGAGACTTATTACGAGCACTGCGGGAACGCTTATTCCCATAAAAGACCACATATCGTTCTGCGCGTCGGGCATAAGCGTGGGCAGAAACGGCAGAGCTATCCCGAACAACGAATTGAACAAGAATCCCCAGATAACCGAGAATAATCCGCCGACGGCAAACACGCCCGCAAGGCGTTTGAGTCCGCTGTCGCGGTCGCGTTTTTTAAGGTATATAAATCCGCCGCCGACTAACATCAGCAGTCCGTAACCGATATCGCCCATTATAAAGCCGAGAAATATGCTGTAAAACAGCGACATCACGGTATTCGGATCGAACTCGCGATAGCTTACGGGCGAATACATATTGGTTATCGTCTCGAAATTTTTAACGACCGCGTTATTTTTATATAGCGTCGGAGGCGTTTCATCTTCGGAAGGTTGAGAAAATTCGTAATAAATCGCGTCCGTCACGCCGTTAAGCGCCTCTTTAATCGATTCTTCCGACTCCTTAGGGACGTATGCTTCGAGCAGGAAAGTAGTCTGCGTCGCGCGCAGTTTGTCTGAAATCTCTGCCTTTTCAAGTTCGAAGCCGACGAAATCGCTGTATGTTTTTAAGGAACGGATACTCGTATTGAGTGCGTACGTCTCCCGTTCGACCGATTTCAGCTCCTCGCAGATTGCGCGTTCGCGCTCTTTAAGGGAAGTATAGAATTCCGCGCCCGAAAGCGGCTCGTCAAAAGGACACGGTATCAGCCCGAAGTTTTGAAGGATTTCATCGAACATTACGGACGACTTGTGTCCCGCCGCAAGCACGAGGACGTTATCACCGTCAGAATTTATTACCGAACAAGCGGAAAGAGAATCCTCTTCTATCGCCTTGAAAAAATCTTCCTTTAACGGAACGGGTATCGTGCCGAGCCTGATTTCGGTATGCAAGGTATCCTTAAATCCGTTCAGAGGACTGTTTACCGCTGAATATATTTCAGCCGAAGAGAGCGTTCGTCGCAATCCGACAAGTTCCGTTTCCAAACCTTTCCTGCGTTCGTCGAGGAGGTTTATCTGCGCGACAAGCGCGTCCGTCTCCTCTTTTTTGTCCTTTGCCGACATAAATTCGGAATAACTGACCTCGAACCCGTCTTTCAAGACGTCGGATTTTATCTTATTGTCCTTATTATACGCCTCCGTTACCGCGCTAAGGCAGTCAAGCGCGTCGTCTATGGATGAGAGATACGCTTTTAACTGCTCGCAGTCAGACGACAGCGCCACGGTATTTTCGGCCTCGTATTGCAGTTTAATCTCGGCGGCGTTGGTCCTTTGCAGGGCGTTGAGAATTTTATCCCTGTCATAGGACATCGCTACGAGATTCAGCTTGCTCATTTCAGCTATTGCCACCTGAAACCCTCCTGACTATCTCTTTTATCGGCAAATCGCAATGTTCGATGCGTTCCGCGACAAACTTTTTCGCCTCGGCGCGCTTTTCGGCAATAGCCGCGTCGTATTTCGCCTGCGCTTCCGCCTGAGCCTTATTCAATGCGTTTTCACGGAATTCCTTACATTTCTCCGCGGATGCCTTTTCAATCTTTGCGGCGCGCTCTTCTGCGCTTTCCGCTATTTCAGCCGCACGCGATAAAGCCTGCGCTTTAATTTCAGCCGCGCGCATTTCCGCTTCGGTTATAGATTTAATGATTTCTTCCATAGAAAACTCCGCTCCTGCATACGTTATTAAAAAAATAACACAATTTTAAATTTTTTGCAAGTGAATAAAAGAATTTTACATCTATTATAAAATTAACAAATATAACGATACTTTTGAAAGTTTAAACTTTATATTTGAAACGCCCGTGTGCCTTTTGTGAAAAAGAGACAAAATTTCAACACAACGTCTATTATCTTTAAAATATAAGGTCGCCTACGACAGTTTATCAATATTCCCGAAACAATAAACGAACTGATTACCGATAAATGAATATACGTCTGTCGTTTTAAGTATTTGCAAAGTTTAATAAAATTCTTCTTATCTTATTGAGATTTCACGCCGTAAAGCCAATCGCATTACCTCCTTAATTTTTTATACAAAAAAAGGAAGTTAAGATTTTTCGCTTAAACTTCCTTTT
>CAZDZH010000002.1:147142-149507 GCA_964509935.1 uncultured Clostridia bacterium | reverse complement strand
GCGCCCGTCGCACCCGTCGCACCGTCTGCGCCGTCTGCGCCCTTGGGTATTACGAAATCGAACACGTGGTTAGGAGAGCCGCCGCTGTCCGTCACCGATGCCGCGGTTCCCGGTTCGCCCGTAGTGGTAGTTCCCACAGCCAAAGTTTCAGAAGTTCCGTCGTCGCCCGTGGGTCCCGTAGGTCCCGTGGGTCCGGTGGCGCCCGTTGCTCTCGTAATGAATGGGAACGCATGCTTTATTTCATTATTCTAATCTTTACAGAAATTATAATAAATATGAACGACCCGCCCGCCGTCCGAAGGGTTTCTTTCTCCGACAGTTATAAACTTTATCAGTTGCAGACACATTTCACGCGAAATACTTTCGCAACTTGCGTAAGACTTCAATTTTCTGACGTATTCGTCGGCTTCCGCCTCGCCGTTGCACGATTCGGCGAGCTTTTCTTCTATTCTTATTTTCTCCTCTTCCAAGGTCATTCTTTCCCTTTGATACTTGTCGCACAGCTCCGCGCACAGGTTTTCGGGCATTTTCTTCAAAACTTTTTCTTCGAACGCGGTCTGAATGAGTTTATCCAATTCTGCAAGTCGGCTAATACATATTTTCAGCCGTCCTTCTAAGAAACTTCGATTGCGTTCGCCGCTCTTTGCTCTGTTTCTTAAAAAGTATTCCCTCGCTTTTGTACGATTTATCGACGCGTTCGACAACATAGAGCGTATATCGCTTAATACCAGACTTTCTATTTCGGCTTCTGAAACAGCGTGAGAAGTGCAATATTTTTTGCCCAAATCTATATAAGTCCTGCAAAGAAAGCCGCACCTGCAAACGGCGTTATCTTTCCTTGCGCTTCGGTAGGTTTTCAGTTTAAGCTTTTTTCCGCAATCTGCGCACACAAGCAAACCAGACAAGGCGTGCACTTTGTCCGATTTATCCCTTTTACCCCTCGATAACGATTTATTTACCGCCTGAACTCTGTCCCAGAGTCTCTCGTCTATTATAGCTTCGTGCGAGTTGCTTTTAACGATAAATTCGCTTTCCGGCAGGTTGATTACTTTATGATTCTTGTAGGATACTCTGGTCGTTTTATGCTGTATCGTACTGCCAGTATAGGTGGGATTGGTAAGAATCCACATTACCGTTTTAGGACACCAATAGGGAGAACAGGCTGCGCTGCGTTTTTTACCGTCAAGACGGGTATAATGCGTGGCGGGGTTGGGGATATTTTCGTCTGTAAGAATTTTTGCTATCGCTCGCGCAGAGTTACCCTCCGCGCGCAGGGCGAAGATTCTCTTTACTACGTTTGCTGCTTCGCCGTCTATCACCGCCGTGCGGTTTTCGTCCGCGCCCGCCCTGTAACCGTAAGGATAATTCCAGCTAGTGTATTTACCGGAACGCTGACTCGCTTCCAGAACCGCCCGTATCTTCTTGCTTGTATTGGCGGCGTGCCATTCGTTGAAAACGTTCATTATAGGCATCATATCCATCGCCGAACTGCACCTGTCGGCTGTGTCTACGTTATCGCTTATTGCAATAAACCTTATACCGTACGCGGGAAATATATAGTCGATATACTGCCCTACCTGTATGTAATTTCTGCCGAAGCGCGACAAGTCTTTTACTACTATCGTTTCTATCCTGCCCGTGCGGGCGTCCTCCAACAACCGCTTAACGTCGGGACGGTCGAAATTAGTACCCGACCAGCCGTCGTCGACGTACTCTTCTATTACCGTTCCGCCACGCTCTGAGACGTAGTTTTGCACAATTATGCGCTGGCGCTCGATCGAGGCAGACTCTCCCGACTTTTCGTCGTCGCGCGAAAGGCGCATATATATGCCCGTTTTACCTAATCCTTCGGACATTTTACCCCCCCAAATATTTTCCGCTTTATAAACCCGTTTCCCTGTTTGCCCTCTCAATCGCCAGCTCTTTAACCGCCTCTTTCAATGGTTTATCGCCCGCAAAATGCCTTATTACCGTGTATTTGCACTTTTCCGTATCGTAAAATGCCTGCGAAGTCGGGCAAGAGGAATACCGCTTCGCTAAACGTTCTGTATTTGTTTCCGTTTACTAAACCTCGCTTATCAGTTACTTTGGGATTTCTACCCTTAATATAATACGGATTTACGGGTTTAAGGCGTGATTTTAAATTTTTAAAAATAATTCTGATATGGAAAAATCAAGCGGCAGAATGATTTACCTACCCACCCTCCCCGCAGGATTGAGAGCGGAACGTTTTATACCATTTAAACGAGTTACGTTAAATGATTTATGCCATATAAACGAATTACGCCCCCGACGCGTTGAAACGCGTCGGGGGCGTTGAATCTTATTTAATCAAATAAAACAAGTTAAATTTAAAATCCGAAAA
>CAZDZH010000002.1:141051-147042 GCA_964509935.1 uncultured Clostridia bacterium | reverse complement strand
TTTAAGGAGGTAAAGTCCAAAGGCGTGCCCTTTACGCTCTCTACCGTGCCGAGCGGTATGAGCGCTTCGTCTACGGGAGTATATTTATCGGCGTTTATCTTTAACAGATTGCCCATAACTTCGCCCTCGCCGTTCATATTGAAATACGCGTGGCAAGTGGGCGAAAACAGAGTGGCTTTATCGCTGACTGCGCTGTACTTTACGGTAAGTTCACGTCCGTTCAAAGCAAATTTCACCTTGAAATTAAGCTCCCCGGGGAACCCCATATCTCCGTCTGGACTTATAAGCGACAGCGTAAGCGTATCGCCGTTCACATCAACCTCGTAAAACCTTTTATCGAAGCCCTCAACCCCGCCGTGCAGACAGTTTTTGCCTTCGTTGGGGGTTATATGCCACTCTTTACCGTCGAGCGTAAACTCAGAGCCTGCTATTCTGTTGGCGACTCTGCCAACCGTGGCGCTTACGTACGCGCGGCTGTCGAGATAGCCCTGTACGCAATCGTAACCGACAAGAATATTCTTTTCGCCCTTGGGAGTATTTAGTTTTATGAAGTTGAGTATGCCGCCGAAATCCAGAACTCCGACTTTTACGTCGCCGTTTTCTATCGTATACAGATAAACTTCTCTGCCGTTATAGTTATCAAATAATGTTTTTGTAATCATTATAATTTTTCCACCGTTATGCCGTCCGCAACTTCCGCTTCGTAGCACTTGGGTTTATAACCCGTTTCGCGCTCGTACCTTTCGCAGACCTGCGCTTCAAAATCTTCAACGCTCTGCGTCTTTACAAGCGATATTGTGCAACCGCCGAATCCGGCGCCCGTCATTCTCGAACCGGCGCAGGCAGGATGCTCCTGAGCCGCCAAGGCGAGAGAATCCAACTCTCTTCCCGTCACTTCGTACAATCTGGACAGCGATTCATGTGATTTGTTAAGCAGTTGTCCCAAAAGCTCTATCTTGCCCGCTTTCATAGCCTGCACCGCAAGGCGTACCCTTTCACATTCGTTTACCACGTGCGTAGCTCTGTCGCGCACCTTGCCGCTTAATACCCTGCTGTACTTTGCGTATTCTTCTATCTTCAAATCAGCAAGGCAGTCTACGTCTACGTATTTTTGAAGCGCTTTCAGCGCCTCTTCGGTTTCGGCGCGGCGTTCGTTGTACTTGCTCTCTACAAGGTTATGCGGCTTGTTGCTGTTTATTATGACCAGCGAATACTCGCCGAGGGTTAAAGGCACGTATTCCCTTTCCAGAGTTTTGCAGTCCAGAAGTATAGCGTGCTCTTTCTTTCCGCAGGCGGACGCGTACTGGTCCATTATTCCGCAGTTTACGCCCGCGTATTCGCGCTCTGCCTGCTGCGCTTTTATAGCCACGTCTACGGGGTCGAACTCTTCCCCTGCCGCGGTTGCAATAGCGGCTATGGTCGATACCTCTATCGCCGCAGACGACGACAGTCCGCTGCCGAACGGCACCGTGCAGTCCATAAGCATATCGCAGCCGACTATTTTGTGCCCCGCGCGTTGCCACATCAACGCGCTGCCCGCCTGATAGTTGCCGTATTTCAGCCCTTTATAGCTTTCGAGCTTATCCGTATCAAGCGTTACCTCGTCGGGTAAAGTCGTCCACTTCAAATTTATCTTATCCGTGCCGTTGGGACGGACGTACACCGTGTTTTTCAGCGACAGCGCCGCGGGCAAAACTTTGCCCCCGCAGTAGTCAACGTGTTCGCCTATTATGTTTACTCTGCCTGCCGCCGTAACTTTGTATTCATATTCTATTTTGTTCATAATTCACACCCTAATTCCGTCAAAAATTTTATCGTCTGTTTTTTGTCCTTGAACACGGCTGTGTTTTCAAGTATCCGCGAGCAGATACTGCCGAGTTCTTCCTGCATTGCCTCGCGAGCCCCGATATTTTTGCCTTCGCAAATAGCTTTGGTTTCGTCGTAAACCAGCTTAAACGCGGCATATTCGGGGGGCAATTCACTTTTCTGCTCTATTAGTTTTTCTATCTCGCCGAGCTCCGTTTCTAATCGTCCCGGAAGGATAAACAAGCCCTGCGCTTCGATTAAGCCTATGCTTTCCTTTTTGATTACGTGGTATTCAGGATGAGCGTGGAACACGCCGTCGGGATATTGTTCGCTGGTTATGTTGGAGCGCAAAATGACGCTCATTTCGTAGCCGCGACCCGTCTTTACCACCGTGGGCGAAACGTTGTTATGTACTCCCTCGTCGTCCTCTGCAATTATGCCGAGCTCGGGATTGTTATAGCTTACCCAGGCTTTGCGGATATTATCGCAAATTTCGGTTATGTCTTCGCGGTTCTTTGAAACTACCCTTACTACCGTGCCCTGCCAATCTACTACCTCGATTATAGCTTCGGGATAATCTTTACGTCTCAAAGTATAGAGCGCTTTCGCCTTATGCATAGGCAGAATCTCTCCGCCGCCTTGATAATGGTCGTGCGCAAGTACGCTTCCGCCTATCCTCGGCAAAGCCGCGTTGCAACCTATGAAGTAGTGAGGGAATATGTCGACAAAGTCCATAAGCCGCGCAAACGTTTCCCTGTCTACGTGCATAGGAATATGCTCGTTGTTTACAGCAATTCCGTGCTCGTGAAAGTAGCCGTACGGCGAATACTGCCAGAACCAGGACTGCCCGCCGAGAGATAAGTCCACCGTCCTAAGCGTTCTCTTATTTCTCGCGCCGTAGCCCTCGTTTTCGCGGCATATAACGCATTTAGCGAATCCGCCGTCAACCGAGTTGCCCGCCTTTGCCTTTTTGGGATCGCGAAACTCGGGCTTCGCCTTGTTTATGGTGATGACAAGTCCGTTACTGTCAAAACGGGGATTTTTATCCAGCTTGGCTTTCTTTACGTAGTCGTTATGCACGCAATAGTCGTAGAACCAGTCGGTCGCCGCCTTGCCGCTTTGCTTTAACAGGCTTTGGAATTTAGCGTTTATTTCGCTAGGCATAAGCGACAATGCGCCGTAAACCTCGTCCGCCTCTTCTTCCGAAAGCTCGTCCTCTTCACACCTTTGCAGTATTTCAAGCACTCTGTTACGCACATAAAATACGTTATTCGGGTCAAGTTCAAGATACTTTTGCGCGTATTCTGTAAATTCTTCCGACCTTTTCAATATATCTTTCATATTATTTCCCTTTTATTACGTTTTGTCTGCTTCGGTTATTTTACGTACCGCCCTGCAAGGATTGCCGTACGCAAGCGAATTTTCGGGTATCTCGCCCGTTACGACCGATCCCGCTCCTATCACGCAACCTGCGCCGATTTTCGCGCCTGCGCAAATAGTAACGTTGCCGGCTATCCAACAATTATCGCCGATAGTAACGGGTGCGCCGTATTCTCTGTCGGTAAGGTAACCCTTTTCGCTCTTATAGATATTTCTGTCCTGCCAGCGCAAGGGGTGCTTCGGCGTGAGGACGGAAACGTTGGGCCCTACAAACACGTTGTCTCCGATAGTTACGGGACATACGTCCAGAACGGTAAAATTGAAATTCGCATAAAAATTTTTGCCGACTTTGGTGAACGCGCCGTAATCGAAATACACGGGACCCTGTATATACGTTCCCTCGCCGCGGTTGGGCAGCAGTTCGTTCAACAATTCTTCCCGTCTGTCGCCCTCGTCCTCGAAGGTGTCGTTGTAAAGTTTACAGAGTTTATGCGCTTTGCGGCGGAGCGTTAATAGCTCTTCGTCGTTCGGGTCGTAAACTTTACACGAAAGCATCTTTTCTTTTTCGGTCATATCAATTCTTTTTATAACCGTCGGGGTTCTTGCTCTGCCAATTCCAGCTGCTTGCGCACATCTCGTCTATGCCGAGCTTTGCTTCCCAGCCGAGCTCCCTCTTTGCCTTGCTTGCGTCGGCATAGCACGCCGCTATGTCGCCCGCTCTTCTCGGCTTGATTGAGTAGGGTATCTTATGTCCGCAAGCCTTTTCAAACGCGTGAATGACGTCAAGAACGCTGTATCCCACTCCCGTACCGAGATTGTATGTATAAACTCCGCTGTTTACAGTTTTGTCAATCGCCGCTACGTGTCCTTTGGCTAAATCCACAACGTGTATATAATCGCGGACGCCAGTGCCGTCGGGCGTGGGGTAATCGTCGCCGAACACTCCCACTTCTTTGAGTTCGCCTATGGCCACTTTTGCAATATACGGCGTTAAATTGTTGGGTATACCTTTGGGGTCCTCGCCGATCAGTCCGCTTTCGTGCGCGCCGACGGGGTTGAAATATCTGAGCAACACCACCGTCCATTCATTATCTGCTTTGTACACGTCGCCCAGCATAATTTCCTGAAAATACTTGCTGGTACCGTAAGGGTTGGTAGTTCCTCCAGTCTTGCACGTTTCGGTCAACGGCAATACTTCGGGGTCGCCGTATACGGTTGCGGAAGAGGAGAACACGATTTTTTTACAGCCGTGCTCGCGCATTGCCTGCAACAAGACAAGAGTGCCGTTTAAGTTATTATCGTAGTACTCCACGGGCTTCGCGCAGGATTCGCCTACCGCTTTAAGACCGGCAAAGTGTATTACCCAGTCTATCTCGTTTTCGTTAAAAATCTTATCGAGAGCGGCTTTATCCCTTATATCAGCTTTATAAAATTTTACGCTTTTTCCGGTAATTTTTTCAACCCTTTTTACGCTCTCTTCGCAGGAATTGGATAGGTTATCCACCACTACCGCGCCGTATCCGTTTTCGACCAGTTCCACCACGGTGTGGCTTCCGATATATCCGGCTCCTCCCGTTACAAGTATTGTTTTCATTTTATTTGCTCCTGATATTTTAGTCGCACCTGCGCAATTTGCGCAGGTGCGCGTTTTTAAATCATATCTTTTACTCTTACCTTAAATCCGCGTAATTCAAGCCAGTCGAACGCGAGTTCTATCCACTTATCGACGCGTCCGAGACGCGATACAGCTTCCTCATTATCGCAAACCTCTCCGTTGCAGAGGCTTAAACCGTGCCCGCCCTTCTCGAATATATGTAAAGCGAACGGCACGCCAGCCTTTCTGTAAGCCGAAGCGAGAAAAAGCGAATTTTCAACGGGTACGCAGTCGTCCTCCATAGTGTGCCATATGAAAGCGGGCACGCTGTCTGCGGTAACGCGCTTTTCTATCGACAATTTTTCGTAAGGCAAAGTTCCGTCTGCGCTGATTACTCTGCGAGTATTCTCGTGAGTATAAGCGTCCTCGGTAGTGACAACGGGGTAGGAAAACACAGCCGCGT
The DNA here is from genome assembly GCA_964509935.1 of uncultured Clostridia bacterium. Lineage (GTDB taxonomy): Bacteria > Bacillota > Clostridia > Christensenellales > Borkfalkiaceae > Coproplasma. The sequence continues at coordinate 141,799 of CAZDZH010000002.1, read as the reverse complement.
CTGGGCGGACGAATTGCGCTCTTTTGCCCAACGCTTGCTCCACTTCACGCTCGCCGTACATAGTCGCAAGCATACCCGTAAGATGTCCTCCCGCGGAAAAACCTATCGCAGCGACCTTGGTAGTATCTATTCCGTACGATTCCGCGTTTTCGCGTATGTAGCAGATTGCCATACACGCTTCGATAAGCGGGACGGGATACGCTACGTTGACGGTGTAATCGAGCACGAACGCGCAGTAACCCTTGCCTACAAAAGCGAGAGCGACAGGCTCGCCCTCCCTTTCGGACACGAACCCGTATCCGCCGCCGGGTATCACAAGCACGGCGGGCCGCGATTTTGCTTTAACTTCTTTTGATTGCGCCCTGGAATAAACAGTTAAAAATCCGCCCGTTGCGCCGTTTGCGGGAATATTGTAATGTTCGTATAAATTTACCGTCTTTACTTCCAAAATTAAAACTTCCCTCTTCATTTAAGTATTTCGGTATCGTTAAATAAAGTATTCTAAGTAAACGTCAATAGGGCGCCGTCCAACGTATTTTCACGCATTCAACATAATATTTTTTATAAGAATAGACCTTTTTTTTGTTCTTGTCAAGCTTTGCGTAAATGTTCGATTTTTACATAATTTTTAGTTTGAAAATAACATTTATCGTTAACTCTTTCTTCCGTTTTACCAACTCAATCGGCGCTGATTATATTTACTCTTCTTAGCACCGCTCCGCGGACACGATATATTCCATATTATCGT
>CAZDZH010000002.1:139725-140951 GCA_964509935.1 uncultured Clostridia bacterium | reverse complement strand
GTTGCAACAACCGTTATTCCAACCGCCGTTGCAACCGCCGCAGCCGTTACAGGAATTAAATATTTTTATTAAATCATTAAGCATTTAAGTTTTTTCCCCGTTTAATTTGTTTTTTAAATAGTTTTTATTATAGAGGTAAATAGGATTTTGCGGCTTTACCTTGCCCGCCTGCTCGTTATAAAAATTTGCGGTTTTATAGTCGCCTTTGCGGTCGTAAAGCACGCACAACTGTATATTCGGTATAAAACTGCCGTAATCGAGATTGACAAACCCGCCGCTCAAAGAATTATCTCCGCAGGTAAGCGCCGTCTTATACCAAAATTCAGCCGCGTCTGTTTCGCCTTTATCTAAGAGAAACGCCGCAAGATTGCAACATTCTTCCGCTCTCGGCGCGGCGTATCCGAACGCTTCCAAAAGGCAGGAAACAGCTTTCTCCGTTTCGCCCAGCGATTTATAGGCGTAGAAAAGAGTTCTGCACGCTTCTATCTTGTTTTCAACCCAGCCGTTACCGCGCAGAAAATCGGATAAAACGGCTATCGACTCTATAAGCATATTATTGAAATAGAGTTCTCTGCCGTAGTAGAATTTCTGGCGTTCGTCGAGGGATATTCCGCGTGCAATCTGCTTCTGATAGATAGAGAGATTGCGCATAGGCGTATTGGGTTTTACCTTTTTATGCCATATCTCCGCGTCTGAATAGAGTATATTGCCGCTTGGAGGAATCACCTCGTGCACGGCGCCTTGCCAGACGTAGTTTTTATCGCGCCTGAATATCCTTTCCCGATAATAAACGAAAGTCGGTTGTTCTCCGTCGAATGCGGCGGCGTAACGCAGAAAAGCCATATCGTAGTCGCGCATAAGCTTTTTAAGTTTATTGATTTTTAAACAGTTTTCCTCGGTTACGACGTCGTCGGCGTCCAGCCACATTACGAGGTCGCAATCGGCTTTGGAAAACGAGAAGTTGCGCGCGGCTGAAAAATCGTCGCACCAATCGAAAGAATAAACGTCGCTAGTGAACGAATGCGCTATTTCTTCTGTTTTATCGGAAGAACCCGTGTCCGCTACTACAATCTGGTCGGCAAATTTTTTTGCGCAAGTCAAACTACGGGCGAGAGTTTCCTCCTCGTCCTTTACAATCATACATACGCTTAACGTCATATACAGTAATACATAATATGCAAGCCATGCTTGTTTTGTATCTTATTTTCGTTTCCGTTGTTCGGCTT
>CAZDZH010000002.1:107791-139625 GCA_964509935.1 uncultured Clostridia bacterium | reverse complement strand
AAAAGCAGATTTGAAAAGCAATATTCAGAGTGAATTAACTGCGTTGAGATTTTTTCGCTTAAATATAATAAATAAACGTGCGGACTGCCTTTCGTCAGTCCGCACGTTTTTAAGATTACGTAAACCTTGAAAATATTGAAGCCGACGAACGCTTTTATTTGCATTCGTCGGCACATATATGCCGCTGAATTCAGTTTCCGAAAAATTCGCGATAGATTGCGGAAATACATTTTTCGCAATCTTCGTTTTTTACGCCTACTATAATATTGAGTTCCGACGAACCCTGATCTATCATCTTTACGTTTACGTTAGCTTCGTAAAGGGCCTTGAAAAGCCTTGCGGAAGTGCCGACGGACGACGACATACCGTGACCTACGGTAGCTATCAGCGCTACGTTTTCCGTTACCCTTATAATATCCGGTTCGGCATCGTTCTTTATACCTTCGAGAATCTGTTCTAATTTGAAATTTTTAAGCTGTTCGGTTTCGACTACGACCGACATAGTGTCTATTCCAGAAGGGATATGCTCCACAGAAACGCCGAAACGTTCGAGAACGGAGAGCACCTTTCTCACGAATCCTATTTCCGAATTCATATGAGATTTTTCGATGAATATGACCGTAAAATTCTTCTTACCCGCAATTCCCGTAACTATCGTTCCGCTGGGTTTATACTGCGCGATAGGTAAAATTGCCGTTCCTTCGTCCTCGGGACGGAAAGTATTTTTGATTACTATGGGAATATTTGCTTTGCGCACGGGGAAGATACTTTCGGAATGGAGCACGTTCGCGCCCATATATGAAAGCTCGCGCAGCTCCTTATAAGAAAGATTTTTAATCTGCCTGGGACTGTCTACTATTCTGGGGTCGCAGGCGAGGAAGCCCGAAACGTCCGTCCAGTTCTCGTACACCGACGCGCCCACCGCACGGGCGACTATCGCGCCCGAAATATCCGAACCGCCGCGCGAAAAGGTCTTAACTTTGCCGTCGGCTCCGCTTCCGTAAAAACCGGGGAAAACTGCCGTTTTATTTTCACCTATCGCCGCCGCGATTGCTTTATACGACTTATTTTCGTCGAAAGCGCCGTTTTCGTCGAAAAATACCGTACCTTCCGAATCAATGAACTCCGCGCCCAGAAGCTTTGCCATAACCCGCGCGGAGAGGTATTCTCCGCGCGACGCGGTGAAGTCTTTGCTCTTCTCCTCGTCTATTCTCTTTTCGGTTTCGTCAAGAACGGAGGTCATATCGAAATCGAGGTCAAGCTCCTTGACTATGCTTTCAAATCTTGCCCTGACAGCGGCGAAAGCCTGTCGGCACGAGCCTTTTTCTTCGACTTCGTCGTAACACTTATACAGAAGGTCGGTTACTTTAATATCGCCCGAAAAGCGTTTACCGGGGGCTGAAACCACCACGTAGCGGCGTTCGGGGTCGCTTTCGATAATCTTTTTTACTTTATTGAGCACGTGTCCGTCGGCCATCGAAGTACCGCCGAATTTGCAAACTTTAATTCCCATAATATATTTCTCTCTTGTCTATTTAATCTTTTTTGCTTCTATATAATATCTTTTTTCGTTTCCCTCGCCCATAGAGAAGGTCTTTCTGGGGAGATTGCCGCCCGAAATTATCAGGCGAAAGAAATCGTCCTTACAGATAGGAGGCAACAACACGCCCGCTCCGCATGAGGACAGGGATATTAGCTCTTCCTCGCCGTGGATATAATCCGCCTCGCCGCCGTAAGTCGCTATAAATTCCGAGATAGCCGCGTCCAGCAGCCTTATACCTTCCGGCACGTCGGAGGGGAAAGCTATTTCTCGCCTGACGCCGTCAACTACTACTTCCGCTCTGCCGTCGCCCGTAAAACCGAGCGAATCTGCAAACTCTTCCGCCTTATCGGTTTTAACGAGCCTGTGAATAGGCTCGAATTTCAAGGCGGGGTCGTAGATGTTCACAGCTTCGACGAGAGCGAACCTTGCGGGGTGGTTCTGCCGTTGTTCGGGCGTGAGAGTCTGCTTTAAATTTTCCCAACAGGTCTTGGCGGTAGCAAGAGAATGGTTGCCGTCGCCTACGGCAAAGAGCAGTTTTTCGTTTACGCCGTATTTTTCCGTGCAGACCTCGTCGTCCAGAAGAGAATCGAAGGCTTGAATAACTTCTTCCGCGTTGGGAACGTAAGTTCCTTTTACCCTGCCGCCGTTCATCATCAATTCAAAGTCGTAAAGCTCATCGCCGCGTTTGACGGCATTTAATACGACGTTCTGCCTGTCGTCGTATAAAAGCATTACGTGAGGCAGTTCTATAACGGCGTTTTCTCTAATTTTCACTCTCGGCGGTATGCGTTCTAGAATGGTTGCTTCGGTAGAGCGGATAAGGGCTTTGGAACCCTTTTCAAACGAATAATCTTCGAGGTCTACCGCTAATACAAGACCAGTACGAGTTCCCGATTCGGTAGTGCGTTCCACGAGAATGAATCCGCCCGTGATTTCGCGGAATATTCCGCCGTCCACATACTGTTGCATAGCAGAATTAATAGCTTTTATCCTGCTTTCGGGGTGATCGTTCAAGTATATTTCGGGGTAAATGAGATTGTAAGTACTAGGTTTAAGCCCCACCTGTTCCCTTACGCTTTTCCAATATTTTTCGTCGGAAGTGAATTGGTCGCAGGCGTTAACCGCCCAAGCCGTCATATTGACGTTAGCGGGCAGAAGTATTTCGGGTATTTTTATTGTGTTCATACGTTTTTATCACCTTAAACGATATTGATAAAGACCACAACTATTGCAGACATAACCAATGCGAGAAGTTTTATGCCGAGGTTTTTCGTAAATACGTTTATTAAAAATTTTTTGAATTTTTTCATATTTTATTCCTCCGCGGTTATATCCGACCAATAGTAGTCGCTAAGCGCCTTTTTAAGGTCCGCGTCGTTTGCGTATCTCTTTTTGATTGCGCCGTTCTGGACGATCGAAATGATACCCGTTTCCTCAGAGACGACTATCGCCGTAACGGACGCGACCGTGGTTACGCCGAGCGCGGCGCGGTGGCGCGACCCTATCTCCTGCGGAAGATTGTCGTCCTGAATCAGAGGAAGAAAGCACCCTGCCGCGTGAATACGGTTGCCTTCTATTATCATAGCTCCGTCGTGCAAGGGAGCTTTGGGATAGAACACCGCCTCTATCATAGGCGCGTTGATGTCGGCGTTTATTACCGTTCCGCTTGAAATTATGCCCTCGGGAAGATTTTCGTTTGAGAGCACAATCAAAGCGCCTATTTCGTTTTTGGACATATGCTGGACGGCGCGTATGGTTTCGTCTATGATATATTCGATATGGCTTACCGTCAGCCCTTCCTTTTTCGCCTTTTTTGCGCCGGAATCTAACAGACTACGCTTTATTTCGACGTTGAACATAGTAAGGATTATTACCGCAAAAACGAAAACCGTCAATAAAAGAGTTTGCGAATCGATATTGTCGGAAAGCGAGAACGCAAAACCGAATATGATCACGCACGCGACGAAGATAGCTATTATTTTGCCGCCTTTATTCTCTTTTAAAATTTTAAACACGATATAAAAAAGAATAAACAGGGCGATTAGCTGTATCAGATAGCCCCAATCCATTCCTTCCCACATCAGTTTCAGTTTTTCGTAATACCTTTCAAAAATTCCCATAGCGCGTTTCCTTAGTTCCGATATGCGTAAATTTATGGTCTTAACATTATTATATTATTTCCGCTAAAAAAAATAAAGCGTTTTAGCGCGCTTTATCCTTATTTTTGCATATAATGTGAGCTTTTCGACTTATTTTCCGCCGAAAAACACGGCGGAGAACGCCGAGGTCAACGCTCCTTCGGAAGAAATTTTTCCGCTTTTGAAATCCGACGACAGCGCGTAAAGGCGATTTACAAAATATATGAGACTTTCTTTGCCTATCGCCGAGGCCTGCTCGCGGCTCTTTTTGACTCCGTACTCCTTCATTTTAAGCGTTTCGGCAAGCCGAGCGTCGGGCAGCGGAGACGTATGGACGCCGAGTAGATTTTTAAAATAATTTAGAAGCGACGAAATGAGAGAATTGCCGTCGTAGCCTTTGGATAGCAAATCGTAGGCTATTTCGCAAAACAGTCTGTAATTTTTGCGCGCGACGGCGTTGGTCATCTCGTAAATGCGGTAATCAGCGTCCTTGTAAACCAGCGCGTCCACGTCCTCTCGCGTAACCGCGCCGTCCTTTTTAAGCAATACGAATTTTTCCACCTCGACGGAAACTCTGGACATATCGCACAGGCAGTATTCGGCTATCGCGCGGCAGGCGTCCGCCGAGGCGGCTATCCCGGCGCGCTTTAATGTCAAATAAGCCCATTTTGTAACTGTCTCTTCGTCCGTTCTGTTGCAATCGACAAAGCAGACGTATTTTTTTCTTTTGAAGCTTACGCAGTTTGCGCCCTTGCCCGCGTCCGCATTGACTATAAGCAATATTGTCGTCGGCGGAAGGTTTTCTATCGCATCTTTAAGATATTTATCGTAATCGGACTCCGAAGGATAAAAATCTGTTATCTTTATAACGCGCTTTTCCGCCATAAACGGAAAACTCAGCAGAGCGGCGGTTATTTCGGTAAGAGCCGCTCCCTTATACGCCGCGCCGTCGAAACAGGTAAAGTTGAGTTCGGGCATAGTAAGAAACGCCGCCTTTATCTGCTCTTCCGCCTTGGTACGGAAGTAAACGTCGTCCCCCTCTATCAGATAGACCCCTCTCGCGCCTGCGGACAGGTCGTTTTTAAGTTCTGTAAATTTCATAGCTTTACCTTACGGGCGTAATTCCGATTTTATTAAGTTTACCACCCTCGGCTTTAAAAATCAAGTCGCCGCAGTCGTAAATATTGTTTTCGTAGCCTTTAAGCGAAAAATATACGACCTTGTTTTCGTCGAAATCCGCGCAAGGATACACCGATACGAGCAAATCCGCCTCGCTCACGTTTATATTTTCGCCCGCGCATATGCCCATACGAACGCCGCCAACCTCCGCAGTCAGGCTGTACGAATCGCAGAAATCATAGTCCACGCCGTAAAGGGAAAAGGACGTTTCGCCGTGGACGATTGCCTTGCCCGCCCTTTCCGTATACGCCGCGCCCTTGTAGACGTACGCGTCGGAAAATTCAATACTCAGATTGAAACAGGTTTGCAGACATTCGTCCCCGCCCAGAATTATTACGGAGGATACGTTTGAAGAAAAATATTCGTTGAGAGTGCTTTCAAGGTGGTAAGACTGATAATCTTCGGTGATTATAAGCGCTGTTCCTCCCGAAGTTTTTATTATGACGATACCCCCGCCGTAATAACCGCTTACTATAATTTTAGCACAGCCCTGCGGCACTACGGCTTTTGCCACGCAGTTTACCGTAAAAGCGCAAAGAGTAAGAGCGACGAGGGACAGGCGCGCCTTAATCTTCATATTGATTTTGTCCGACGCAAAGAGCGCTACCGCGGCGAAATAGGGGACGGACCACATGCCGCCGAAACCGGAAATAACCGCCTTTTCAAAATTCGATTCCACCGCTAAATTAATCAATAAATCCAAAGGTTTGGTGACAAACGGAATAATCGCGCCTGCCGCGGGTGGAAGCGCCGCGGAAAAGGCTACCCCTGCGAAGATAATTACGTATAGTACTGAAAGAACGGGCAGAACTATTACGTTCAATAAAAGTCCTGCGCCGGATACGTACCCGAAATACGATAAAAGAGCGGGCGCGGTAGCAATCTGCGCGGACAAGCTGACAGACAACGCCGAGGCTATTTTGTCAGGTAATCTGCGGAACAGCCTTTTTATTTTGTGAGAAAGAAAGATTATGCCGAGCGCCGCGCTTACCGACAGCACGAATCCCGCTTCCGCAAGATAAAAAGGATTGATAATGAGAATTATTATCACCGCTAATGAAAGCGAGTTGAGCGCGTCGTACTTTTTATAGACGAGAGAGGAAAGCGCGGAGACGGCGCACATAACGGAAGCTCTTACGGAAGAAGGCGTGAAACCGCAGACGCCCGCATATGCAAACAACAATAATATTTTTACTGTTACCGCAACGTACTTATTGACGCGCAGCTTGGAAAATAAAGCCGAAAGAGCGGCGTAAAGCACGCCAATATGCAGCCCGGACACCGCGAAGATATGGGCAATACCGCCGTAGCGGAAACTTTGAAGAGTCTGTTCGCTTACCGAATTTGAATTGCCCGTAAGCATAGCGTACGCAACCGCCGCCGTTTCCGGTTCGGCATTGTCGGCTAACGTGCGGTAAAACGCCGAGCGCACGCTTCCGAAAAGCGAAAAACCGTATTCAGCAGAGAAGTTTCCCGAAACGGTCGTATGACAGGTGATATTATCGGCGGCGAAGGAATTGAGGTTGCCGTAGGGAAACAGGTCGTAATGAGTAAACTTGCCCGTAAAGGTCACGCGATAGCCGACTTCGCCGTAACTGCCGGAGCCGTCGGGGCAATACACCTTGACTTTGCCGTAAATTCTTTCCGAATCGGCGGTTACGTCGGAAATTATCATATACGGTTCGCCGCTATACGTATTGCTTATCTCATCTATCCTTCCGCTGACGGAGTATTCCGCGGTAGCGTCGGTTACGTCTTTGCCGTATAAAAAGGTTGCGACAGCGCCCGCGGTTATACCCGAAAGAAACGCAAAAACAGCGAGTATGCAGTAAACAAGGCTCTTTAATTTACCGACTATAAGCGCGCAGATAACAAACAGTACGGCAGACGCGGGGATTGCCGTCAGCAGGTAGAGGTATTCGCCTGTATAGTAGATTACGGTAAAAGAAAAAGCTATCCCCAGACACAGCGACAGCGCAAGCGCGAAAGGCAGTCTGAAATTGAACGGCTTTTTCTTAACGGAATCCATAATTTTTCATACGCAGTCAAGCCGCGGCGGAGTTTCCGCCGCGGCTTGAAGAAATAAATTTATACCAAAGATATTTTATCGGAAATGCTTCTTATAAACAGTCCCGAACGCACCCCTGCGTCAATGCACGAGGACACGAAGAGAGTGAGTTTATCGCTGGTGCGCGCTTTGAACTGTTTTATTACGGAGGAAATGAGTTCGTCCGAGTACATACTTACTTTATCCAGAAGTATAGCTTTGATAAGCGATATTACGTCGTAAGGGGTATAATCGGTATCGGAGACGCGGACAGGCGTTCCCTCTTCCACCCTGTACCTGTCGAACGAAGAGAATTTATCCGACTTGAAATAATAGACGTTGCCTAGCATTTCTCCGTATGCGAAGTTGCAGGAAGAAACCAACTGAGCTATTTTGGCTTCGAGTTTGACGCCCCACTTCTGGATACCGTAGAGCGAAAGCACGCGCTTTGTCAGGAAACGGGCGGAAATGGGTTCTTCCGCGTAGACTACCGCCTTTATCGTCTTTATTATTTCCGCGTCGTTTTCCCCGCTTAAAATATAGGAAGGCTCAACCTGCTTTTCTTCTACCCTGGCAAACTTATAGTTGCGCTTAAAGTTGTTGGCCGTTACCTTAGAGGAAGAGGTGAGTTTATCCAGAAACTCCTTTATCTTCTTGATTTCGCGCTTGGGGTTGTTGAAGAAGTTGACGGAGTAAAGCCTTATTACGTTCCAATTATTGCGCTTTAAGGTCTGCACCTGCATTACGGAACGGTCTTTAACCGAAAATTTCTGCGTTCCGTCGCATAAAATTGCGAGAATGAAATTGTGTTTATTTTTAGGGTCTATTACGCCCACGTCCACCTTGAAGTCTGAAACGCCCACGTCGCAACGGCACTCGTAACCGTAAGCGGAAAGCTCGCTTGCGACAAACTTGCCTATGCCGTTTTTGTTGATAATAATCTCGTCGCTGGGTGCGGCTATGCTCGTTCTGCCCTTTTCCGCAAATTCGAGGAAGGCTTTAAGTCCTGCCACGCCGCGGGAAGTGGTGCGGGATAAATCTATCATACAGTAGCGCATAGACGAGAAAATTATCATCTCTTCCCTTGCGCGGGAAACGGCTACGTTGAGACGGCGCCACCCGCCGAGCTGGTTGAGCGGTCCGAAATTGAGCGATATTTTACCCATTGAATCGGGACCGTAGCAGACCGAAAACAGAATTACGTCCCTTTCGTCGCCCTGAACGCTTTCGAGGTTTTTTATAAACAGCGGTTCTTCGCCGTCGTACGCGGCGGATTCGAGCCCTTCGGCGGTTATCGCCTTGACGAGAAGCTTTTCTATATACGTCTGCTGTGGCGTGGAAAATGTTACTATTCCTATACTTGAACGGCGCAGACGTTCGTCTTTAAGCCGCCTTACAACCTCCTGCACGAGCGCTTCGGCTTCCTGTTTGTTAATCTTGGCTCCGCCCCTCTCGTACACGCCGCCCTGAACGTATTTTAAACTTACTTTGGAATCGAGCGCGTCGGGCGAGGGGAATGTGCACAGCCGCGAAGAATAATACATTATGTTTGAAAAAGCTATAAGGCTTTCGTGCTTGGAGCGATAGTGCCAGTTGAGATGTTTTTCGGGTATACCGAGGGCGAGGCAGTCGTCGAGAACCGAGTCGAGGTCCTCGGTTTCAACGCTCTCTTCGTCGTCGCTGACCGCCATAAAGAACGAAGTAGGCGGCATCTGCTTGGGGTCACCCACTATAATCGCGCTCTTTGCGCGAGCGAGCGAAGGTACGGCTTCGCAGGTAGGCAACTGAGAAGCCTCGTCGAAAATAACCGTATCGAAGAGTTCGGAATCGGCGGGAAGATACTGCGACACCGTAGAAGGGCTCATAAGCATACAGGGCGCGACAACCTTTAAAAGTTCGGGGATTTCCGAGAACAGCGAACGGAGATTGAAGCCCTTTAAATTGCCCTTTATTTTGCGGTTGAAGGACATAAGTTCGAGGGCGAGCGGACCTTCGGTTTCCGCCGAGGGCAGGCGCGCTATCAGATCGCGGCGTATCTTTCTGCGCGTGAGAGAAGTAAACTCTTCAAGCAAGAGAGAATAGTTCTGCGCGCTTTCGTCCATTACGCTCGCCGAAAACGCCGAAAGAACGGGGTCTGCCGGAATATTTGTCTGTATAAAGTTGCGGTAAACGTTTTTACGGAACGCGGAAAGAATTCTTTCGCCGCTTATCTGTCCGCTTTCCATAGCGTCGGTTATGAAGGTAAGTCCGCTCTTATTCAGCTTTTCCGCCGTTTCCTTATACATACACCACGCGGGGAGCATATCTATGTTGTCTATGAGCGCGGAACATCTTGAAGTGTAAAAATCGAAAACGTCCTCGTCTGCGACGCGGGATTTGTCTGCTTTTATAACTTTAAGGAAATGGTCGCACGCCTTTACGAACGCTATCGCGGCGGAAATGAAGCCCGTCAGAAGCGGCTTCAAATATCCGTCGTTCGCCTGAGCGCATACGCTGTTGAACGCGTCGCCGTTATAGTCCATAAACACCTGCGCATTGGCGGCGTGGAGGTCGTATACGGGTTTTAAAAACTCTTCTCTCTTTTTATCGTTGAAGCTTCCGCCAAGCCCCGTGAAGTTGGAAGAGAGATTAGTGTACGATATTATTTTTCGCTTTGCCTGCTCTATTTCGTAGGCGCGTTTAATCCACTCTGTTTCTTCCGAGGCGGACATAGGCGTACGCGAACAACGGTTTATTCTCTTTATAACCGAAAGAAGAATTTTGGAAGAGCGGTAGTTTTCCCCCCAATTATCCATCTCCCTTTCTATATCGTCGGCGTATTTGGAAATATCGGGCAGAGCTTTAAAGCGCGTGTACCAATTTCTGACTTCCGAATCGTACCTTAAATTGGCGTTATAGAATACGTAAAAATCCTTTTCTTCGCACGAGAAAAACTGCTTTAACTTGTCGTCTTTGAGAATCTGTGCGGTTTCGATAAGGCATTCGAGTTTTTTAGCGGTGAACGCGCTTATCTTCTGATTGAACGTATCGAGGAAAAGTCCCAAGTAGTGTTTGAGATGTCTGAGTTCGGCTAGAACCACTTCCGCCGAGCAAAGCACAGAACTTTTTACCCTTTTATCGCAGAAAGACAGGTTTACGTTGTCGAAGGGCGAGCGGTAAACTCCGCCGCACTCCTTTGCCGCCGCCTGCGCGGTGAGCAGCATACTCTCGTATTCGGCAAGCTTTTTCGCCGTAAGACCGTCGTAGAAAGTGGTTTCTATATTGACGAGTTCGGGCGCGGACTTGTTCTGCAAATAATAGACTATCCCCTCGTAGACCGACACGCCGAGGCGGCGCTTTTTGTGCAGAGCCGCGAGAGGGGCTTTAAGACTTTCCCTGCTCTCCTTTATTCTATCGCATAACGCGGAGAAATTCTCGTCGTCGGATTCTTCCTTTAAATTGAGCGTGTTTTCTATGGAACGGACTATTTCGCCTTTATCTGCGGATTTGCCTGAATGGAGTTCGAGGCAGAATTCGCCTATGCCTATTTCGTTCAGTCGCTTTTTCACGACCTGCAAAGCCGCCTGTTTTTCGGCTACGAACAAAACGCGCTTGCCGCTTTCCAAAGCGTTGGCGATTATATTGGTTATGGTCTGGCTCTTACCCGTGCCGGGAGGACCGTGAAGCACGAAAGTCGTGCCCTTTGCCGACTCCGCAACTGCGGCGTACTGCGAAGAATCGCACGAGAGGGGCGTTAGGACTTCGGCGGGGTCCGCGTCGTCCTCCGTAACTCCGCTGAGCTTGTTGTCGCCGAGTTTATTCGCGTTGGATAGCAGGCTCGATATAAGCGGATTGTTCTTATAAACAGAAATATTATTCTTTACGTCCGCCCACATTGCGTAGCGAGCAAAAGTAAATTGGGCGACGTAGAGGTCCTCAAAGACCTGCCAGCCCTTCATATTAGCAGTTTTAGAACGGAATACGGCGAGAATTTCGACGGGGGAAAGGTTTTTTCCTTCCAGCCCGCGTATATCGATGCCGAATTCCTGTTTCAAAAATTCGAGAAGGGTAGTGTTTACGCTGAACTCTTCCGAGAGTTCGAGAGATATACCCTGCGTCTTATTCTTTTTAAGCGCTACCGGCAACAGAACCAGAGGCGCGTATTTGAATTCTTTGTCGTCATCGTGTTTCCATCTGAGAAAACCCAAAGCCAGGCAAAGGGTGTTAGCTCCCATCTCCTCCTGCGCGGATTTTGCCTTGCGAATGAGCGAAGATGCGGTTTCTGCGAGCTTTTCTGCGCCCGAATAGGTGCGTACGGTGCCCGAACCCAGTTCTATAGAAATAAGTTCGGAAAGCTTTTGCACCTCCGCGGAAGCGCCGAAATACTCGGCGTCGGCAAACGCAGTCTGGGTAGGAAGGATATTAAGTCTGCTTTGACCTTCCGTCTTTTCCAGAAAAGCTGAAAGAGCGACGGTTACAAGGTGCAGACCGTCGCGCCCGTACCTGAAATTTAAAAGATTGTTCTTCAACGACAAATCTAGAAGCCGCCGCTGCCAGCTCTGCTCCTTGGAAGCCTTGCTCTCGAAAGAGAGTTTGTCCGCGTCGATTAAGTCCTTGGGCTTCTGGTCGTAGGAAATATGTTCGTCGTCCAGAATTTCGTACGAAGAGCCGTTCTTCGCCTTTATGGGCATAGAGAAAACGCCGCCTATGCGGCAACGCTTTACGTCGAGGCAGACTTCGAATCTGCCCGAAAGCAGTGTCGACAGAAAGTGCGCCGAAGCCGTCGTAAAGCTTGCGTTTTTATGCGCGAACATATCGTCCATATCGACGAAAGCGAGGTTGTTTACGCCGTCTGAAACGTAGCGTTCGATAAGGGGCAAATCGTCCTGCAAGGTAGCGGTAAAACAGCTTTCGTAAAGCCAAACTCCCACTCCTATTTTGCCGTTGCCGAGCATTATAACGGGGTTAAGTTTAGCCGCTTCCAGACAGGAAGCCGCGAAACACGCCAAAGCGAGCGGCGTGGCTTGCCGCTCCTCTACTACGTCCGCGACGTTGCCGACGTTTACGTTAGACGACAGGTCGCCGCCTTCGAGTTTTTCTATGTTGAGGTTGCGAATAGCGGAAAATACCGAAGCGAACGCGCTGCGCACCGCGTTTTTATCGTTGCCGGCGTAGCCCGACCATTCGCGCGAATAGCCCCAGGTTTTAAGCTGTAAGCCCGCTTCCGCAAGTACTTTGCGGCAATCCGAAAGCTTGGGGCGGACGAAAGCGGCAAGCATCTCTGCATTGCCGGATATGCCAGACCAGTATTCCATAGGCAGGGCGTTTACTCCCGCAGTCAGCGAACATACGGGGGCTTTACCGCAGGTTACGTTTACGCTGACCGTGCAGAGAGTTACTTCCTCCAACTCGGCAAGATATTTGGGATTGAGCAGGGGAGGGACTCTCACTTCCATACTGCTCTTAGACTGAATCTGGGCAAGCTGAATTTCCGCAGGCATAATGAGCCCGCGGTCGTCCGTAACGATTACGGTAATATCTTCAATCGACTCTTCTCCGTTATTGAGTATGCGGAAAGACGTGAAGAGCGGCAGTCTGTTATAATAGACGGAATAGCTTACCGCATTGAGTATTTCGCCTTCGAGTTCGAGCGTTTCGATTTGTGGAGCTTTCTTTTTCGCCGACGACATTGATTTTACCTCTTCTTGCCTGATAGCATAATTTTACGACTGAATTATACCACACACAAGCGCAATATTCAAATAAGATAGCGCATTTTTTTGCTTTTAAAATAAATTACTTTTAAAAAAGCGCCGCACGCCCCGCAACGATATGTTTTTTCGACTATTCAGCTTTGCGCGCCCAACGAGGAAAGCAGGCGATCGCACTCGCTGTAAAGCTCTTCCATCCATTTGATTTTCAGGACTTTGCGCACTTTATCCCTCTGCCATTGTTTAACGTTGTAAATATGGAAGAAAGGCAGATAGCGTATGCCTTTGCAGAAGTGCTTTACCACCGTATCCTCGCACCTTTCGCGCTGTTCGTTGAAACGGCGGGGGAGAATAAGCTTGGCGTTTGCAAGTCTGTTAAGCGCGGTCTGGTCCGGCATTATCATTTTGCGGTTTACTACTTCTTCCCTGCAC
Organism: uncultured Clostridia bacterium; assembly: GCA_964509935.1. GTDB lineage: Bacteria > Bacillota > Clostridia > Christensenellales > Borkfalkiaceae > Coproplasma. Next base: position 126,596 of record CAZDZH010000002.1, on the reverse strand, counting down.
GCGGCGAAAAGGCGTGTCTTTTTCACGTTTGCAAGATTTATGAGCATTACGCCGGCGTTGCAATAGTCGCGGGAAATCCAGAACTTGCCCATATAATCGAGAGCGGCGGCAAATTCGTAAGCGGAAATATCCGTATCGTAAAGCTGTTTTACGTCGCCCGTACATACTGTGTCCACGTCGAGGTAGACAAGCTTGTCGGGCATATCGGGCATCTCGTCTAGAAGAAGCCTTAAAAGCGTATACGGCGTGTAGCCTGAATTTTGATTTTTACCGTTTAAAAGATACTTTTTATACAGTTGAGTTACGTCTAAAAGCTCTGCGCGGCTTTCAGGGTTGTATTCCTTTAAAACTCCGTTTAATATTTCTATCTGCCGTTCGGTGAAGCAAACGAAATCGGGGTTGACTTCGCAAAGATTCATACTAAGCACGTAAACGTGCAGACTTTCCGAACAGTTCGCCGCGAGCGACAGCACAGACATCGCAAGACCGTTGAAAATTTTTCTGTTTCCGCAAAAACACACGGGTATCATAACATCGCGTCCTCTTTACCTTTCACCGTTTTGCCGTCTTCTGTACCATTTTGCGCTATAAGTTTAATTTCACGGGCGTCGCCGCGCATCGCCGTTTTTACGTCCTGCGCATACGATTGATTTTCGGGCGAGGAGTTCTGCGCGTCTATCCCGTCGAAATTGCTTTCATTGAGGCATATTACGGGGGCAATCGTGTTTTGCTCGCTTTTGAAACCGATTTGCACGGCGCGTTTTTTAGCGGCTAACGCAAAGTAAATTTCAAGCCCGACGTAAAACGCAAGGCTTAGCGCCATAAGAAGATAATAGGTTAATAGCCGCCATATCAACATTCCGCCGTAGGCTACGGAAGGCGCCAGCGCGCCGCCCGACAGCGAAACGAAAACGTTTTTGAAAGCGAATTCTATACCTCCCGACGCGCCGGGCGTGGGCAGGAACACTACCGCCGTTATGGCGAACGACGAGCCGCACATAATGAAAAACATATCGCCGTAGCCCACCTCTATATGCAGGGCGCGGAGAACGTAAAAGGTTATGGCGTAATAGATCGCCATAGTCGCCGCGCGCACCGCAAGGCATAACGTAAACGTGCCCTTTCTTTTTACTAGAAAGAAAAACGCCGACTGCACGTTATCGAGATACGAGTTGAATTGTTCAAGTTTCGGACTAAGCAGCTTTTCTAAAAATTTTATGCGGCACAAACCTTCCGCAAGGCGGAAAATAAGTTTTTTAAGACTCTTACTAGTCGCTAACGCAATCATAAACAGCAGGACGAGAAAATTCATCGAAAAGCCTATCGCCGCAATAATCATCATTGACGCGTTTCCGCCGATGAATCTGTTATAATATATTAACGAGCACGCCGCAAATATATTAGTAATTATCATAGTTATAATAAAATTCAATAACAGCACACCCGTAGAATCCGCCGCTTTTACGCCCCCGCGAGCAAATTCGTAAACCTGAAAGGGCTGACCGCCCGTGGAAAATGGGGTAATGCCATTGAAAAAATGCTCGGTCATACTAACCGAATACGCCGTAATAAAACCCGTTTCAAGCCTTTTTGCCCTGACGAGAATACAGGTTGTAAGGGGCGATAAGAAAGCGTAAAGCAACAGAAGGGCGAGCGCGATAAGCACGTATTTTATATCCGCGTTACCCAGCTCGCCCAATATCGCGCCGAAATCGTTTGCGCCAAGAAAGACGCAGAGAACCGCTACGGTGATTATTCCGTAGAACGAAAAGAGCGCGATTTTTTTTAATTTTGATTTTTTATTCTGCATACAACTCCGAAAACAGGTGTTCGCGCCTGTCGGAGTATTATCTAACTACGGCAAGCTCTTTCAGCGCTCTGGTGTACGCGACGTACTTTTCGTTTTCTGTCAAGTCGCCGTCCACCACAGCCACAGAGGAAAATTCTAACCCTTTGCTTTCGTAGACCGTCATTATATTTATTTTGGATTTGGAAATTCTGCCCGTTTGCCTTACTATATTGTATGCTTTTCTGGCGTAAACTTCCAGATTTTTTTCAGAAGTGATTACGGCGCGCAAGCCTTTCTTTTCCGAAAGAAACCTGCCTATGCCCTTGGAATTAATTATTTCCACGCAGTCGCCGCCCAAACCTATGGGTTGCATATCTATTTTTAAATTTTCTGCGACGAAATCCACTATCTGGTTAGTATTGCGGTAGTTTCGGTTAAGGTTATATACTTCATAGCCGAGCTGCGACCAATCCGTAATGCCGCGGAAACCCGTTACGTTCTGTCTTAGGTCGCCGAAAAGATTGAAACAGGCGTTGTCGTTTGCGTATCTGAGCACGGCGTATTCCGAGGGCGATATATCCTGCGCTTCGTCCACGAACACGAAAGAGTACTTAGGCGACAGAGAACAGCCGAGTTTGGCAAGAATAAGACAGGTACAGAACGGGTCGCACCGACAGAGCTTGTCGGCAGGAACGGAATATTTGCGCTTTGCCTTTTTTATTATTTCGCGGTAGAAGAAACGGGCTACGTCCACCGTATTTTCGCACTTTCCTATCTGAACGAGATAACTTTCTCCCCTTGCCACGTCTGCAAAATCGAAGGTTACCGAAAAACCCGACAAAATGCGTTCGACGCGGCATATTGCGGCGCTTATTTCCTCCTTTGTTTCCATACGCTTGCGTATTCTTTCGGGATAAGTGTATGTTTCTTTGCCGTCGGCGGTTATCTTATAGCGCTTCAAATCCAGGATTTCCTTATCGATGACAGAGTCGAGCATCTTTAAGTCCTCTATTGCGGAAAGGCAAATTTTTTCGCCGTAGCGGCGGATAAATTTTAGCGATTTATAGAACGAAAGCAGCTGTTTATAAAAATAATAATAGCCTTTCATTCTGCCGTCGTTGATATTGAGCGAAAGAAACTCTTTTACGTCGTAAACGCAATTGAACAGAGCGCGCATCTGCTTGGTATAGTACAATCCGCCGTCGGGCTTTTCTTTGATTTCGCCGAGCACCGTGCGCCTTACGCGCAGTCCGGCGTTTTTGATGCTTTCGTATCCTTTAAGCTGACTTTCGCACGCGGAAAGCACCCCCTCCACCAGACCCGCTCCGCTTTCCGCAGAGAGCATACCGTAAACGCAATCGTAAATTTTGGCAAGTTTTTTCTCTACGTCGGAAACGAATTTGTCCGAATAAACGTAATTAAGGTATTCCCCGTTTATCGGCATAAAATAATCAATTTTACCAGACATTTCTATACCCTGATTTTTCAGCGCGTTGAGAAAATAGCTGTCAAGCGTAGATGTTTTAACCTTTTCGAGTTCGAGAACCTGCGCAAGCTCGTCTATAAACGCGTTAAAACTGTCCGACGGAGTGATTACAAGAACGTTTGAAGGCTTGATCGCCTCGTTATTGTACATAAGGTAGGAAAGGCGGTGTAACATAATCATCGTTTTGCCCGAACCCGCAACGCCCTGAACGGTAAACTCCGCGCGTTCGGGTGCGGTTATGATTTCGTACTGCTTTTCCTGAATGGTTTCGATTATATCGCAGATTTCCTGCTTTTCCTTTCGGCTGTTTAAAATATCCTTTAAAAACGGGTCGAAAATGACGGATTCGTCCCTGCCGCCTATTTCTTCTTTCGTGAGATAGTCGGAGAGCGACAGATACTCGTTCTGCATACCGAGTATTTTGCCGTTATGAGCGCGCAGAGCGCGGCGCAGAATAAGCTTGTAATTGAAATCGTTTATTGAAAATTTAAGCTGGCTTTTCTGATAATATTTCCTTGCCAAGGGGGCGCGCCAATCGACTATTTCAAGTCCCTCGTCGCCTTTTTTGCCTATATAATAGCTGTTATACCCATCTTTATCGTCAACGAGATCCATGCGGGCGAAGTACGGTTCTTCAAAATAGCATTTATAGCTTTCTAGCTTCTGCCTGTTCTGTTCTATGACGGCGTTGAGTTCCAGCACGCGCCTGTACTTTTCGGCGTCGTAATCCGAAGAGCGGGTAAGCGCTTGCTTTTCCTCCTTTGCTTCCGAAATTTTTTGCTGTAAACGCTTGATATAAACGGCTTTAAGCACAAGCATTACCGCGTTTACGTGCTCCTCTTCGCACCGAAGCTGTTTTTCTTCGTCGAGCAAATCCAGATAGAACTGTTTATCGGGATTTTTTTTCGGTGATATTAAATTTTTGATTTGCTTTAAATCCGCCATAGCTCTCCGCTTTGCGCGTGCGCGTGGAATCCCGCACGTCGCTCCGAAAGGTATATTACGTATAATTATAGCACGCCCGCAGAAAAAATGCAACAGTTTAATTTAAAGCGGAATTTGTAACCGATTAGCCCTCGACGCAAGGGCGCCCTCATAAATACGAACGACAGATTGCATGGCGGAAACGTGATATAGCTAAAGCGTTTGGTGCGAAAGCGTTACGGAAACGAAGGCGTTTCGGGGCGGCGAAGGAATAAGCATTTTATTGCGATTATTAAAAGATTAAGCCGCGGCGCGCCTTAATCCAAAGGCGCGCCGCGACAATAGTTTTTATTAAAATTATAAATTTTTAAATTTTTCGGTATACTTTAAAATGCTTTTTCTTATGATTATTACCGCTTCTTCCGACGGGCAAATTTCCTTTACGGTAGTAGTTTTATGTTCAAGAAATTTATACACCTCGAAAAAGTGCAGCATTTCGTCAAAAATGTGACCGGGGAGCTCGCGTATATCTTTAAAATCTTTATATGTAGGGTCGTTTACGGGAACTGCGATTATCTTTTCGTCCGACTCACCTCCGTCTATCATTTTGATTACTCCTATAGGTGTACAGGTTACGAGAGTCATAGGATAGATAGGGTCTGCGCACAGCACGAGTACGTCCAGCGGGTCGCCGTCGTCGCCTAGCGTGAGCGGAATAAACCCGTAATTAGCAGGATAAACCGTAGAAGTGTAAAGAACCCTGTCCATTCTCAACATTCCCGTCTTCTTATCGAGTTCGTACTTGGTTTTACAGCCCTTGGGAATTTCTATAAGAGCTTCGAATAGGGTTTCGCTTATTCTTTCTTTATCTATATCGTGCCATATGTTCATAAATTCACCTCTCTTAAAATGCCTTTCCGTTTAACGGAAAGGCAAAATACAGCTTTTATTCCCATTCTATGGTTGCGGGGGGTTTGGAAGTTATATCGTAAACTATGCGGTTTGCGTGCTTAACTTCGTTTACTATTCTCGTTGATATGGTTTCGAGAACGTCGTAAGGTATACGCGCCCAATCCGCCGTCATCGCGTCGAGCGAGGTTACCGCCCTTATGGCTATTACGTTTTCGTAAGTTCTGAAATCGCCCTGAACGCCCACGGTTTTAGAGTTGGTTATTACCGTAAAGTACTGCCAGATTTCGGTATCCAACCCCGCCTTGGCTATCTCTTCGCGCAGAATATAGTCTGAATCGCGCAGAGTTTCAAGCTTTTCTTCGGTCACTTCTCCCATTATTCTTATAGCGAGCCCGGGACCGGGGAAAGGTTGGCGCATTACGACGTTTTTGGGAAGTCCGAGCTCGAATCCGACCTTTCGCACTTCGTCCTTGAACAGTTCTCGTAAGGGTTCGATTATCTCCTTGAAATCTACAACCGAAGGCAGACCGCCTACGTTGTGGTGGCTTTTGATTACCGCGCTCTTGCCCTTGCCGCTTTCGATTACGTCGGGATATATAGTGCCCTGAACGAGGAAATCTACTTTACCTATCTGCTTGGACTGCTTTTCGAAAGAGCGGATAAACTGCTCGCCTATAATTTTGCGCTTGGTTTCGGGGTCGGTTACTCCCTTCAACTTTTCAAGGAATACTGCGCCGTCGTCGGCTTTGATAAGGTTCATTCCGAGCCCGTCGCGGAAAACCGACATAACCTCGTCCGCCTCGTACTTTCTTAAAAGCCCGTGGTCAACGAATACGCAGGTGAGCTGATCGCCGACGGCTTTATGAATGAGGGTAGCCGCTACGGCGGAATCTACGCCGCCCGACATTGCGCACAAAACTTTTTTGTCGCCTATCTTCTCTTTCAAAGCCTGTATCTGATTGGCTACGAAATTGGACATAGTCCAGTCGCCGACCGCGCCGCAGATTTCGTATAAGAAATTTTTTAATATAATAGAACCTTTGAACGTGTGGTTGACTTCGGGGTGAAACTGCACGCCGTAAAGCTTTCTGGCTTCGTCGCCGAAAGCGGCGTAGGGGCAGTTTTCAGACCGCGCAAGCATTTTAAAGCCGTCGGGGAGGCTGGTTATTCTGTCGGTATGGCTCATCCAGCATACCGCCGTTTTGGGCATATCCTTTGTGAGTTTACTGCCTTCGTAGGTAACTTCCGCCTTGCCGTATTCCGAGGCGGAAGCGCGCTGAACCACGCCGCCCAGCGTGTGCGCCATAAGCTGACAGCCGTAACAAATGCCGAGCACCGGCACGCCGAGTTGGAATATCCGCTTATCTATGCGGGGAGAACCCTCCTCGTAGACGCTGTTGGGACCGCCCGTAAATATTATACCTATGGGGTTGTATTCCTTTATCTTCTCCAAGCTCATATCGCAAGGGACGAGGTCGCAATAAACGCCCTGCTCCCTCACTCTTCTTGCAATAAGCTGATTGTATTGTCCGCCGAAATCGAGAATTAATACTCTTTGGTGTTGCATTTTTGAGTCCTTTTTTATTGCGTATTTTTTATTGCGTAATTTAATTAGTTAAAGCGGCGTCGCGCCGCTTTAAAAATTCTGCTATTTATCAACCCTTGGGGCTGTAATTGGGCGCTTCTTTGGTTATCGAAATATCGTGGGGGTGCGATTCCGCAAGAGAAGCGGCGGTCATCTTTACGAATTTGCCGTTTTTACGCAATTCGTCGATAGTTGCGTTGCCCGTATAGCCCATACCCGAACGCAAGCCGCCCATAAGCTGGAATATAATGTCGGCGAGAGCGCCCCTGTAAGGAACTCTGCCTTCTACGCCTTCGGGTACGAATTTGATTGCGTTGGACTGGAAATATCTGTCCTTGCCGCCCTTCGCCATTGCGGGGAGCGAACCCATTCCGCGGTATGATTTGAAGCTTCTGCCCTGATAAATTTCAAGCTCGCCGGGGGCTTCGGTAGTGCCTGCGAAGAGAGAACCGAGCATAACCGCGCTGCCGCCCGCGGCGATAGCCTTTACTATGTCTCCGGAATATTTTATTCCGCCGTCGGCAATTATGCGCTTGCCCATTTTATCCGCTTGCTCGCCGCAATCCATAATGGCGGTAAGCTGAGGCATTCCGATACCCGCAACTATTCTCGTAGTGCATATAGAGCCGGGGCCAATGCCCACCTTTACGACGTCCGCGCCTGCGGCGAACAAATCGTGCGTGGCTTCCGCCGTAGCTACGTTACCCGCGATAAGGGGAAGGTCAGGGAAGGCTTTTTTGGCGATTTCTACGTGTTTTATTATATTTTTGGAGTGTCCGTGAGCAGAATCGAGCACGACTATATCCACGTGTGAATTTACGAGAGCGGATATTCTGTCGAGCATATCGGGAGTTGCGCCGATAGCCGCGCCGACGATGAGTCTGCCCTTTCTATCGGTAGCTCGGTTGGGATACTGAATGGACTTTTCTATATCCTTTATGGTAATCAAGCCTTTCAGCATACCGTTTTTGTCGACTATGGGGAGCTTTTCTATTCTGTGTTTGCCGAGGATTTTCTGAGCCTCCTGCAAGGACGTGCCTTCGGGTGCGGTAACGAGATTTTCCTTGGTCATCACGTTCGCGATGGGCTGGTCAAAATTGGTTTCGAAGCGGAGATCGCGGTTTGTGAGAATACCCACGAGCTTACCGTTTTCAGTTATAGGAACGCCGCTTATGCGGTACTTTTCCATAAGAGCCATAGCCGCGGAAACGGGCTGTTCGGGGCTTAAATGGAAAGGGTCGGTTATTACGCCGTGCTCGCTCCTTTTAACCTTGTCTACCTGAGCCGCCTGCTCTTCAATGGTCATATTTTTATGGATTATGCCCAAGCCGCCCTCGCGAGCCATAGCTATCGCAAGGCGGGATTCGGTCACCGTATCCATAGCTGCCGAAATAAGCGGTATGTTCAGGTTAATACCGTCGCAAAGGGTAGTGCGCAAATCAACGGTTGCGGGGACTACCTCGGAAGCAGCCGGAATAAGCAACACGTCGTCGAAAGTCAACGCTTCTTTGACAATTTTACTCATAACTCTCCTTTTCATTTAACGTAGCTAAACGTTAAATTATAATATGTAAAAAATTTTTAGCTGAGATAAAATATAGGATAAATTGTTCGCATCAGGACGACTGTTCCGCTGAAACGCGGTCTTTTACCTGATTTAAAAGCTCAATCTCTTTCTGAACGGACGGTTCTACTGCGTTGAGCGCTTCAAGCACAGCCGACTTCTTCGCGCCGTCCGAGCTGTCGGAAACCCGCATAGCAAGCGTCATAAGCGCGTTGCCGTATCTGAAAGAGGTAACGCCGTTCGCCTCAACCGCAATACCGAGCGCGCTTTCGAAATCGCCGAGCGCGTAGGAAGCCGAAGCTACTTTTCCGCAGATATACTGTTTATAAGTACCATCTTCAAATCCGCTCCGTTCGTCCTTATATTCGCAGACTTCGCCGAATTTACCGTGATTTATAAGCTTTTTGCCGTACTTTACGATATTTGCGTCGGATTCCGCGAGTACGCAATCCTCTACGCAACGCGCAAGGTCGTACACGTCGCCCGTATAAGAATAGCGGAGCGAGGTATACTTTACGGCAAGTGAATAATTGCCTATATTTTCGGTAAAAGTAGCCATATGCTGCGGACATGCGAAGTTGAAAACGCCGAAGGCGATAAGTAGCACAGCTATCAGTATTAATGCCGTTTTTACGGCGGTTTTAATCATTACATTTTTCAAACCATCTACCCTGAAACCGGCGTTCCGCCCCGAATGTTGTAAACATTGCCCTATTATCGAATATTTAAATTATTTTAGCATAGCCGCGGTAAAATTGCAACTGTTTGAAATTATTTGTAATAAAAAGGGTAAATTAACAATAAGTTGTTTATATGAAGAAAATATTTTACATAATTGCCTGCGCCGCCGCTTGCGCGGCTATGTTTTTCACGGGCTGTAAAAAGAGCGTGAACTACTTATCCTACGTTTCGGAAACGCGAAGCGAAATTTACGTTTACGAGGACGACGCTCTATCTTTTAAAATTTACTGTTCCGTGAGGGAGACCCCCTACTCCTCCGACGGGATAAAAGGGCAATTAACCCCGATTATAGAGGCTTTTTACGCCCCGTCGTCCACCCCGTCGAAAGTTAATATTTCTTTTGCGGGATATTCGGGAGAAATGAACTACCTCGCGACTTCCAAGAGCTTTTATCTGAGTTTTACGGGAGACGCGCTGTCCTGCGAGAGCGTAGACGTAAATATTAATTCAGACGGCAAAGAAAGGAGTTTCAAGGCCGCCTCCGTCCTGTACGACGGCGTGATTAACGCGGAAACGGCGTTGAAGTGCGTTACCGAATACGACGGCGAGCTGTTTAAGAGCCTTACGGAAGGGTCTTATTTCAACGGAGAAATTTATGTAAGGCTGCTTTTCGACGAGGGGTGTTACTTTTACGTGGGAGTATGCGACAAAAGCGGCAACACGAGCGCTTACCTTGTGGACGGCGAAAGCGGAAGAATAATAGCCGAACGCAAACAAAATTCTTAGCACACGATTGCGCAGAAAAATTTTTTCGGCTGTCGTTAAGCCGTAATATTTAAAGCGGCGGAGCGCTTATACGATTAAGCGCTCCGCCGCTATGACTGTTTTTATTCGCTTTTAGATTCGAGAAAATCTATTATTATAGAATTCTGCACGAAGAGATATTCGTCCTTGATTCTTACCGAATCCTGAGTAACTTCGAGATATTGCGCGTTCTTTTTTATCGCCGAAGAGAATACTTCTGTGAATTCGCAGTCGAACTGCGATTTGAATTTATTCAAATCAACGCCGTATGCCGTGCGCAGGGCAAGCATAATAAATTCGTCGCGCCTGCCCGCTTCGTCTATCTTTTCGCTTTCGATAACCGCGAAATGATTGGAAATTATGCACTTGAAGTATTCGTCGAGGTCGAAAGTATTGGTAAAACGCACGTCGTTTATGCAGGACGACGCCGAAACACCGAATCCGATATATTCGCCTCTATTCCAATAATTAAGATTGTGACGGCTTTCTTTGCCCTTTTTGCAGAAGTTGGATACTTCGTAACGCTGAAAGCCAAGCTCTTTAAGCTTTTTAACGCCGAAAGCGTACATTTCGGCTACCTCGTCGGAATCGGGCAGTTCGCCGTTCAGATAGTCGGTATAAATCGGCGTGCCGTCCTCGGGGGTGAGGGCATACATAGAGATATGGCTTGCGCCGAACGCAGCCGCAACCTCTATCGATTTGGAAATATCGTCTGACGTCTGGTCTTTAAGACCTATCATTATATCTACCGAAAAGTTTTCGCCTTTCAGAAGCTTGGCGCAGGTTACGAACTGGTTGAGAGTATGTATTCTGCCCAAATCGCGAAGCTGACTGTCTATTGCCGTCTGTAAACCCACCGAAAAGCGGTTTACGCCGCATTTTTTATATAAATCTATCTTAGACGCCGAAACCGTGCCCGGATTCATCTCTATGGTTATTTCCGCGTCGGGGGAAAGATTGAAATTCTTTTTAGCCGCCGCGACGAGCATAGCTATATAGCTTTCGTCTATTACCGAAGGCGTTCCGCCGCCTATATACAGCGTGTCGAATTTATAATCTTTAAGCTGTTCCTTACGCATAGCCATTTCGCGGTAAACGCAAGCCATATAGCTTTCGGCAAGTCCTATCTTGTCGGGAAAGGACGCGAAATCGCAATATCTGCACTTCGATTTGCAAAACGGAACGTGAACGTATATACCTGCCATTAAATATTCCACCTGTATCTGTTCATATCGACTTTATTGTCTACAATTTCCACGCCCTCGCGTGAGAGCAGTTCTGCCTGCGCGTCAACGCCTCCGAACGCAAAACCCGCGGAAAGGCTACCGTCCTTGAAAACTACTCTGTGACAGGGTATTACTCCCGGTTGAGGATTGCGGTGCAGAGCCCAACCCACCTGCCGCGAAAGTCCGGGATAGCCCGCAAGGCGGGCTACGTCTCCGTAGCTCAATACGCAGCCGCGCGGAATATTTGAAACCGCCGTGTAGACGGCGGAATAGAAACTGTTCTGCGGCATAATCAATCCTTATTAGTCTTTAAAATCTGCATAAACACTTCGGAAGGCACTTCTACGCTGCCGATAGAACGCATACGCTTTTTGCCCTCTTTCTGTTTTTCGAGCAATTTTTTCTTTCTGGTGACGTCGCCGCCGTAGCACTTGGCGAGGACGTCCTTTCTTACCGCTTTTACCGTTTCGCGCGCTATGATTTTGCCGCCTATCGCCGCCTGAACGGGCACTTCGAAGAGCTGGCGGGGTATAGCCTCTTTGAGGTTTTCGCACAGCGTTCTGCCGCGCGCATACGCGGAATCTTCGTGAACAATCATAGAGAGGGCGTCGCACACCTCGCCGTTGAGCATTATATCCAGCTTGACGAGCTTGCTCCTTTCGTAGCCGATAAGCTCGTAGTCGAAGCTCGCATAGCCGCGCGTGCGCGATTTTATCTGGTCGAAAAAGTCGAAGATGATTTCGTTTAGCGGCAGACGGTATTCGAGCTGAACGCGGTTTGCGTCGAGGTAATTCATCTGTATAAACGTGCCCCTCTTATCGCGGCACAAATCCATTATCTGACCGAGATAGTCGGGAGGGGAATATATGTCCGCCTTTACGATGGGCTCTTCCATATAATCTATTTCAGACTGCGGAGGCAAATGCGAGGGGTTGTCCACGAACAGCTCCTCCCCGTCCGTCTTGATTACCTTATAGCTTACCGACGGCGCGGTGGTTATTATTTCCAGCCCGAATTCGCGCTCTAACCGCTCCTGCATTATTTCCATATGCAGAAGTCCCAAAAAGCCGCAACGGAAGCCGAAGCCGAGCGCGACAGAGGTGTCTGGTTCAAATATGAGAGACGCGTCGTTTAACTGTAATTTCAGGATTGCGTCTTTCAAGTCGCCGAATTTACTGCCGTCGAGCGGGTAAATACCGCAAAACACCACGGACTGCACCTTTTTATAGCCGGGAAGAGGCTCGGCGGCGGGCTCTTCCGCATTGATTACGGTATCGCCGACGGCTACGTCCTGTATGGATTTAATCGATGCGGCGATATAGCCTACTTCGCCCGCGGAAAGTCCGTTTTTAGGGGTCATATTCGGCGAGAACACGCCCACCTCCACGACGTCGTAAACCTTATCCGAGCGGAAGGTCTTAATTTTATCGCCGACGTTGACTTTGCCGTCCTTTAATCTGACGAAGAGAATAACGCCCTTATAATTGTCGTAATAGCTGTCGAAAATCAACGCCTTTAAAGGAGCGTCGACGTCGCCCGACGGCGCGGGGAAATATTTTACCACGTCTTCGAGTATTTCCTTGATATTCAATCCCTCTTTCGCGGATACGAGCGGCGCGTACGACGCGTCGAGACCTATCACGTCCTCTATTTCCTTTTTCGCTTCGTCGGGACGGGCGGAGGGCAAATCTATTTTATTGATTACGGGGAGAATTTCGAGGTTGTTTTCAAGCGCGAGGTAGACGTTTGCAAGCGTCTGCGCTTCAATACCTTGCGAAGCGTCCACAACGAGCAACGCGCCCTCGCACGCGGCGAGAGAGCGCGAAACTTCGTAAGTGAAATCGACGTGACCCGGAGTATCTATCAGATTGAATATATATTCGTTGCCGTCGTCCGCCGTATAGAACATTCTTACGGGAGTAAGTTTTATGGTTATGCCCCTCTCGCGCTCTATATCCATAGAGTCGAGAAGCTGTTCTTCCATATCCCTTTTTGAAACCTGCCCCGTAAGCTCTATAATGCGGTCGGCGAGGGTGGATTTACCGTGGTCGATATGTGCGATTATGCAGAAATTGCGTATAAATTGGTTGGGTTGCTTCATATTTTTTATAGCTGATTTTAAAAGAACGTTATCTTGTATTTTTATTACGTCAGGTCAGTTGCACGTAGCCGTTTTGCCCCTTAAAACAGGGTCGGAAATTATCGCGCCTGCGCCTATGACGGGGGCGAGCGCGGGCTCTTCGCAGCCGTTGACGGGAACGCCGAGCTTTGCCGAAACGTATTCCGCAAAGCCGTCGGTTTTGGCAAAGCCGCCAGAAAGATAAATTCCGTCGTGCATTACCGCCGAAGCGACTTCCGCGGGGAGTTTTGCAAGCACCGCCGTAACGTATTCGAGTATTTTATCTACGTAAAGCTTTATAATATCTTCTATCTGAGAGGAGTTGACGGCCACGGAGGACGGCGTTCCGTTTTTGACGTCTCTGCCGTCCGCCACCGTCATTTTATTGTCGTCTTCGAGCAGACTGCCAACGGTTATCTTCAATCTCTCGGCGGTCAACGCGCCTATTTTGAGGTTGAAATTTTCGGCGAGATAATCCATAAGATGCACGTCGACGTTGCCGCCGCCGAGATTCACCGACAAACCGTAAATTATGCCGTCTAGAGAAAAGACGGCTATATTAGTAATCGCGTGCCCGACGTCGAGGCAGAATACGGGATAGGTTTCGGATAAGGTCACGTTATGACCTGTCACCGCCGCAAAGGGAGTCTGAACGAACAGAACTCTGCCTATATTGCAGTCGGCGGCGACCTGAATATACTTGCTTTTAAGACGACTGTCGCTTCCGCAGGGAATCAAGAAGGTTACCTCCGCGGATTTTGCTTTTCTGCGAGTAATTTCTATCTTTTCGAGAAAGTAGCTTAAAAGCGCGGACATAAGTCCGACGTTTACTATATCCCCCTCGACCACGGGGTTGACTATGCGGGTATTCAAAGCCGCTCTTCCGGAAAGAGCGCGCGCCCTGTCGCCGTAATATTTTACGTTGAGAACAGTCTGCCCGTCCTCCGCGCCCGTTTCCGCGGCTATGCAGGTAGCTTCCGAAAGCACCACTCCGCTGCCGGGCATATATATTTTGGTTTTCTGAGAGCCGACGTCTATGGCTAATCTAATCATCTTTTTTTAAGTCTTCCAGTAATTTTTTTACGAGAGTTACGGGCAAACCCACAACGTTTGTGTAACTTCCGAAATATTCTTTTACCACGCCTTCGTCCTGTATTCCGTAGCTTCCCGCTTTATCCAAAGGAGAGCCGCCGTCCACGTAAATGGAAATGAAATCGTCTGAGAGAACATTGAAACGCACTTCGGTTTTATCGAAGGCTGTAAGTTTTTTGCGCTTATTGCGTACGCACACACCGGTAATCACGAAATGGCTTTTACCCGAAAGCATTTTAAGCGTTTTAGCTGCGTCGGAACGGTTTTTGGGCTTGCCGAGCACTTCTCCGCCAAACACGACTATCGTATCGCAGCCGATGACGGTTGCGTCCGGATTTGCCGAAAACACCTCGTCGCATTTCTGTTCGGCAAGACCGCAGGCTATGTTTTCGGGGAAAAGGGAAAGATTGACCTTTTCTTCGCCCGCGGCGGGTATAACTTCGAAATCGGAAAGTATTTGTGAAAGCAACTCTCTTCTGCGCGGAGAGCCGCTGGCAAGTATGTACCGCATAAGCTTATAAATTTGTTGCGGCGCGGCGTTCTTAAAAAGAAGCCGCGCCGCCCTGATTGATTTTTAAAGAATTTCGAGATTTTTACGGAACGCTTTTTTGAACTCCAACCCTGCTGTCATGGCGTCGCGTATCTCCAAGCTGGCGTCGCCCTCCACTTCGGTCTTCATAATAACAGAATCGCCGAGAATGTCGCAGTTGATACCCTTGATACAGCCCGACATCGACCTGTCTAAGCTTTCGGCAATTCTGAGCATTACGCCGAGGCGTTTTACAATTTCGACGTCGTCCTCGTTGAGTATGTCGCGGTACCTGTTCCAATCGTAAAGATTTATATCTTCCTTTTTATGACAACATGCAGTAAACGCGGCGAGAACTATCTCTCTGTGGGTTACGCCGTATATGGTAGAATTGAGAATCATATAACAGCTATGTCGCTGATGGTTGTAGTATTTTATCCTCATTCCGCAGTCGTGCAGCATTGCCGCAACCTTTAAAACTTTAAGATACTGGCGGGGGAATTTATGAAGAACGCGCAACTGCTTGAAAAGCTGTATCGAAAGGTTTACAACGTTTTCAACGTGTTTTTCGTCGCAATCGTAGTATTTTACGAGCGTTGTGAGCGAATAGTTCATCACGTCGGAAACCGGCTTTTCAAGCGTCGAGGGAAGAGCCTGATTGAACATAATTCCCTCGCGCAGACCCGCGCCCGATATGGTGAAGTTATCGAGATTCATATAATTTATGAAGGTTTTGATAATCGCAAGCGCGGCGGGAAGAATGTCCGCGCGCTCGGCGGAAAGCCCCTTTATCTTCTTCTTTTTATCGAGATCGAGCACCTTTATCATATCGTAAACGGGCAGGAAATCCTCGGTGAGCATATTGTAATTATGCACCGTATCAAGAGGATATTTGTGCACCATTTTGCTTATTTTGAACAAGTTGCGGAAAGAGCCGCCTACGCCTATCATTTGCACGTCGGGGTCTACGTCCAAAAGCCAGCTTACGTTTTTCAGCTGGTCGCGGAAGAATTCTTCCATTTTAGCAACCTGAGCTTCGGGGCTCAGACCGTCGCCGCCGAACAGATCGGTAAGCGTAACCGCACCGAAAGGAAGGGTAGCGTAGTTGAGCATATTCCTACGGTTATAATAAACTATCTTTGTCGAACCGCCGCCTATTTCGAGGATTATGCCCTTAGGCACGTCCATAGTGTTAATCACTCCGCGATAAACCAAAGTGGCTTCATCCTCTGCGGAAAGCACCCTTATCTTGATGCCGCAGCTAGCCTGTATCTCGTCTAAAAAACTGCGCTGATTTTTTGCGCGGCGCACCGCTTCCGTAGCTACCGCGATGATGCGGGTAACACCGCTTGCGTCAGCCAATTTTTTAAACATTTTCAAAGTCTTGATTGTTTCGGCTACGCGCTGAGGTTTAAGAAATCCGTCGCGCTCCATATCCTGACCTAAACGGACGCTCTCTTTAAGCTCGTCCATCACCATAAAATAACCGTCTTCAAAAAGATTGACAATAACAAGTCTAGCCGAATTTGAACCCAAGTCTATAATGCCGATTTTTTCCAAAATAATTACTCCCTAATTACGTTTTAACGGTCGTTAACAGGCGTTATGTAAGTTAATAAAAGCTTTTTTTTCGCCTGTATTCTCTGTAAAAACTACTTTTTTCCACTATATGGAATTATATCACACTTAATATAATTTGTATAGACTATTTAAAAAAATTTATGCAGTTTGCACAAAAATGTAACATCGTATTTCACGTTCTGTGCAAAAATAACTCTGCCGACGGTTACAAATCCTCTATCCTTTTTCTGTTGAGGGGGCACACGAAGTCGGGGGCAATTTCTTTTAAAGGCAACAGCACGAAATCGCGGTTAATATAATCTGGATGGGGAACTATAAGACCGTTTTCGGCGATTATTTTATTGCCGAAAAAAATAACGTCTATATCCAGCGTTCTGTCGCCCCAGCGGCTCTCTCTTACCCTGCCGCCCTCGTTCTCTATCCTGTGAATTTCGTCGAGAAGCTCAAACGGAGAAATAAGACACTCAACCTCCAACGCGGCGTTTAAAAAAGTCCCGTTTGCAACGCCGCCATACGGAGCGGTCTGAATATAGCTAGAAACCTTTTTAATCTTTACTCCCCTCACTTTTCCGAGTTCGGAAACGGCGAAATCGAGATATTTTTCTCTGTCGCCCATATTCGAGCCGAGGGAAAGGTATGCGGTTTCGCGCTCTAACGAAGCCGAAACGCTTACCGTTCCGAATTTCTGCGACAGCGGAGCCTGTGGTTTGCTTACGGTAACCGTGATTTTTTTTATGGCGGAAAAATTTTCGGCAATGGCGAAAACGCACTCGTAAGCCAGCTTTTCTATAAGGTTAAAGCAGTTGTTTACGGTTATTTTTTCTATCAAATCGCACATTGCGGCGTAGCTGACCGTATCGCCGAGGTCGTCGCTTTCCGCCGCCTTAATAAAATCCATATCCGCGTCTACGTCGAAAACGAAGGATTGCTTTATCTGTTTTTCCAGCGGAAAAACGCCGTGGCAGGCGTAAATTTCAAGTCCGCGGATTTTAATTTGAGCCATACGTTTCTCTTATCGCCTCCGCGTTCTCCTTGACGTCGTGTACGCGCACGAAGAGTATTTTATTGCGGGCGGCGAATCTCGTACTTTCGAGAGTGGGCGCAAGCCTGTCCTCCGCTTTGCCGCCGAAAAGCGATTTCCGCGACGTTCCTAACAGCAGAGGATAACCCAGAACAGAAAGCCTGTCGTATCCGTTGAGAAGTTCGAGATTCTGCGCCCTGTCCTTAGCGAAACCTATTCCGCCGTCGAGGCAGATTTTGTTTTTATCTATGCCTGCGGCTATCGCGCGCTCTGTATTTGTCTTTAAAAAACTTAAAATCTGCGGAAAAATATCGCCTTGAAGCTGATTTTTTGCATTGTGCATAATGCAAACTGCGGCGTTACGTTCGGCTACGGCGTCGGCCATATCGGAATCGTGCGAAAGCCCCCAGACGTCGTTTATCATATCCGCGCCGAGTTGGAGAGCCGCCCTTGCGGTTCGGGAAAAATAAGTATCGACGGAAACGGGGATATCGAAGTTATTTTTAATTAGTTCGAGGGGCTTTTCCAGCCTTTTTATCTCCTCTTCGGGGGTAACTTCAATATATCCCGGGCGAGTGGATTGCGGTCCCAGGTCAATTACCGCCGCGCCGTCTTTAATCGCCTTTTCCACGGTGAACAGCACCGAATCCGCCGTGTTGCGGCTCGCCGACCAGAAACTGTCCGGCGTTAAATTTACTATCGCCATTACGTAAGTATAATTTTCAAAAACGCGATTGCCGATTATCATTTTAAAAGACTTATAACCTCCCGTCTTTTTTCTTCGGGGAAGTCGCCCAAGGTTGCCGTCGAAAGGGTTTTAGCGCCCGCTTTTTTTATGCCGCGGCAGGTCATGCAGGTATGCTCCGCCTCGCAATAGACGAATACGCCCTTAGGCGAAAGGTATTCCATTACCGCTTCGGCTATCTGACGCGTAAGTCGCTCCTGTAATTGGAGGCGTTTCGAGTAGGTTTCAACGCAACGGGCGAGTTTAGAAAGCCCTACCACTCTTCCGTCGGGTATATACGCTATGGCTATCTTTCCGAAAAAGGGCATAAGATGATGTTCGCAGGTGGAAGAGAAGGTTATGTCCTTCTCTATTACCACGTCGCCACCCTCGCATAAAAAGGTTTTTCCTAGATGCTCTTCGGCAGTCTTTCCCTCTCCGCTAAGCAGTTCGGCGTACATATCCGCTACTCTGCGGGGCGTATCTTTCAACCCCTCCCTGTTCACGTCCTGACCGAGGGCGTCGAGAAGCGCCTCTATTGCCTTAATTGCTTTTTGTCTATCCAATCCTTTGCCTCCTTTAAAACCGTGAACGTGCCGCATACGGCGATAAGGTCGCCGCGCGCCCGTCCGAGCGCGTCCTGCACCGAACCGGCCCTTTGAATTTCTTTTCCGCAATGCGAAAACGCAGAGTAAATACTTTCTATATCCATCGCCCTGTAACTGTCGGGCGCAAAGACTATTATTTTATCGAAAACGCCGCATAGTA
>CAZDZH010000002.1:33758-107691 GCA_964509935.1 uncultured Clostridia bacterium | reverse complement strand
GCCCTGTAACTGTCGGGCGCAAAGACTATTATTTTATCGAAAACGCCGCATAGTACGGGGGCAATAGACTTTACGTCCTTATCTGAAAGACACGCGTAGACGAGCTGTTTAACCCCGTCGAACGCCCTGACGTATTCGATAAGCGGAGCAAAAGACGCGGGGTTGTGAGCGCCGTCCAGGACGTAGGTTACATTCCCTTTATTTATTGCCTCTACCCGACCTTTTAATTCGGTCGACGCTAGCCCTTCCTCTATGCTTTTTACAGGAATTCCGAGGGCTAGCGCCGCCTCCGCCGCAGTCGCCGCGTTATACGCCTGCGCTTCGCCGTACATTCTGATAAAATATTTATTGCCGTTATATAAAAAGGTTTGACCGAGAGCGGAAGAGCTTAAAATTTCGAGCCTTTCCCCCGCGAACTTTACTCCGAGGGAAGAAAAATACTTTTTAGCTTGTTCGCATTGATAAGCGGAAACTATCGCGGGGCAGTTTTTTATTATCCCCGCCTTCTGTTCGCAGATTTTTTCCACCGTGTCGCCGAGGTACGCGGTATGTTCGAGCGAAACCGAAGTTATCACCGCCAATTCTTTTGAATTGATTGCGTTGGTTGAATCGTTAAGACCGCCCATACCGCACTCTATGACAGCGTATTCGCACCCTTGCTCTGAAAAAGCGAGAAGAGCGGCGGCCGTAAGCACGTCGAATGCGGAGGGCTTATCGTTTGCTTTCATAGCCTCGCGATACGCCGCCGAGAGGTACGTCGACAATACCTCCTCTTTTAACGGAGCGCCGTCGACGCAGAATTGCTCCGCAAAAGAATAAACTTCGGGCGAGGTGAAAGTACCTACTCTCTTACCCGCACTTTTGATAATCTGCGTTAAGTAGGCGCAAGTCGTGCCCTTGCCGTTAGTACCCGCCACATGAATTATTTTCAGATTGTCGTCGGGGCTTTTCAGCGCATTAAGGAGAGA
Source organism: uncultured Clostridia bacterium (assembly GCA_964509935.1). Taxonomy (GTDB): domain Bacteria; phylum Bacillota; class Clostridia; order Christensenellales; family Borkfalkiaceae; genus Coproplasma. The sequence goes on along the minus strand of CAZDZH010000002.1, from coordinate 106,723 downwards.
GCGTGCGCGCTCCGTGCCGAATTTACTGCCCTGCTTCTGATAGTTTTTTAAAGTATCTATAATATCCATAAAAAAAGCGGACGCAAAATCAGGCGTCCGCGTATATTCTGCATAGGACGCAACTTAACCACCGCAGGGCGAAACCTTTCGTGTGAGGGCTGTCCTACCCGCACCACTTTACGCGGTTAAATTTAAGACAGTATAACACTTTTGCGCGCGTTTTGCAAGAATAATAACCTTATTTTTAATAAATACTGTTTTTATGGCTCTGATATTTTTGCGCACTACTATAATCTTTATTACTCTGCTTGCTATTATGCGGCTTATGGGCAAAAGCCAGATAGGCGAAATGCAGCCGTTCGAATTCGTAATCACTCTGCTTATAGCCGAGCTCGCCTGCATACCTATGGCGGACAGCTCGATACCTCTTCTGTACGGGATAATATCCATAATAACAATTTTTATACTGCACCAAATCGTGTGGCTGTTGGATTTATGGTTTAAACCGATGAAGACGATTATATGCGGAAAGCCTTCGCTAGTCATCAATAAAAACGGAATAGACAGCTATCAGATGCGCAAAAACAATCTTGACGTTAGCGACCTTATAGAGAGTATGCGCTCGGCGGGATACTTCAATCTCGACGACGTATATTACGGATTATACGAGGCGAACGGAAGCTTTTCGGCTTTGGAAAAGGATCAGAAAACCGAAACCCTGCCCGTAATTCTTATAGACAACGGCAAAGCGGACAAAAAAAATCTTAACCTTTCGGGAATCACCTACGATAAGCTGAAAGAATTTTTAAAGGAGCAGAGCGTAAAACTAAAAAGAGTGCTGGTTATGACGGTGGACGGAAACGGAAGAGTTTATTTTCAGGAAAAAGGCAAACCCTACAAAATACTTAATATAAAGGTAAATAACCAATGGTAAAATCTATAATTTATACTCTTACGGCGATAGCGCTGTGCGCGGTGTTCTTTATATTTACCGATTATTACGTCCATACGCAGTTCGACGATTTTCACGGAGCGGTGGAAACGCTGTACGAAAAGGTGGAAAACGGCACGGCAAACCGCGAGGACGCGTACGCGGTAAGAGCGATGTGGACGGACAAGAAGAGCAAGCTTCACGTTTTTCTTCCGCACAACGACATTAGCTACGTAGACCACTTATTGAACGAAACCTGCGGATTAATTTATACGGAAAATTACGAGCTTGCGCTAAGCAAAACCGAAGATTTGCTTGCCATATCCACCACTCTGCCCGATTCTTACACCGTAAGGCTTGAAAACGTATTGTAAATTAGCGGTACTTCATAAAAGATATCGGATAATAAATTTAACGGCAGGCGAAACCGCCTGCCGTCGTTTTTTTGTTTATTTATTACAATTCGTAATGCATAGGATTAGTAAGATAGTGAATTTCGTCCAGCTCGTCCGCAGTAACGTAGCCCGCGGGCGCGTTGAGGAGCGAAGGAATTCTGTTTACTATCGTAGCGCACGTATGCTCTACCGTTGCGGGTTTAACCACGTGGAATTCGGTGTCGGGTTCACCCGTAATCCACCAATCGCACATATCTCCGTCGCCCTGAGCGTAAACCTTGCCGATGGTTTCTTCCTCCACCGTTATGCCCTGATAGGTTTCGATCGTAACAACCGCCGACATACCTATACATCTGCCCGCCTTGATTTCCTTGCCGAGCGTTTCGCTGTATATATCTTTATCTACAATATAAGGAACGTTCTTCTGGTCTATCGATTTTATCGTAAGACCGAGTTTGTTGCATATCGCTTCCGCGGCGTTCCAAGCGTAAGAAGGCACCACTTCCGTAGGATGAGCGAGCTCCTTTTCAAACTCTTCCTTCGTGAGGTCGCAACCGTGCGCCTTGGCGAGAGCGAGTCCGTATTCGTCCACGTTATAGCTGTACGCACCCTTAATCTTCTTGATTGAGTGACAGCCGCCCGCAACCATAGCGACCATATTTATCCAGAATATATCCTGCATACCGCTGCCCGTAACCGTGCAGTTATTTTCCTTTGCAAGCGCGTCGAGCTTGTTTGTAAGCGCCGCCGCAGTCGTCCAGGGATAAATGGCTTCTTCGCACGTGGTTATAACGTTTATTCCGCGCAGAACGCACTTTTCAACCTGTTCGTAAATGTCTCCGACAAAGCTGAACAGCGTAACTACGGCCACGTCGGCGTCGCATTCGTCGAGAACCTTGTCCGCGTCGTTGGAAATGAGCACGCCCGTCTTTACGCCTAACCCTGCATAATCGCCGACGTCAGTCCCGATTATCGCGGGATTGAGGTCGATCGCGCCTACGATTTCCGCTCCTTTCTCGTGTAAATAACGCAAAATATACTTTGACATTTTGCCGCATCCGTACTGTACTACTCTTATTCTTTTCATTACCGTACCCCCAAAAAATATTTTCCGGTATCGTCCGATACCTATTTTATTTTACCACAATAGGGAAAAATTGTCAATACCCCTGTGTTCATACGGCGTGAACGGCAGATGAAATAACCGTGAAATAATCAGTACTCGTCCGTGAACAGATGCTTGTTGCCCTGCTTGTCCTTATACGCTATAACCGTGGAAAGACTTACGTTTTCCACGCTCTTGAATATGTTCTGCTCTATTTCGGGGTCGTCTTTTTTCAGGGTGCGGATAAGCTCTTTCACCTTCTGCCTTTTCGAACCCGTGTTAGACGGATTGCAGGAAGTGCAGGTATCCGTAAACTTGCAGGCGCATTGAATGAATCTGAGCCCGTTATAATCCCTCCACGCCTTTATATCCTCCTCGCGGATAAGATACATAGGACGTATGAGTTCCATTCCCGCAAAATTCGTGCTTTTAAGCTTAGGCATCATAGTCTGCACCTGAGCGCCGTACAGCATACCCATAAGAATAGTTTCTATGACGTCGTCGTAGTGGTGTCCCAAAGCTATTTTGTTGCAGCCGAGCTCCCTCGCCTTTGCGTAAAGGTTGCCCCTTCTCATTCTCGCGCATATATAGCAGGGAGATTTTTCTATGTTGAATACGTTTTCAAAAATATCGGTTTCGAATACGGTTATGGGTATATCGAGCAGCTTTGCGTTCTTTTCTATAATCTCTCTGTTTTCCGCGCTGTAACCGGGGTCCATCACGAGAAAGACAAGCTCGAACGGAATTTTATTGTGCCTTTTAAGCTCCTGAAAGAGTTTAGCCATAAGAAAGGAATCCTTGCCGCCGGAAATGCAGACGGCGATTTTGTCTCCTTCGCTTACGAGCCCGTAGGTAACGATAGCCTTTGCGAATTTGGAAAACAGAGCGCGGTGGAACTTTTTTCTTATGCTCGCTTCCGCCTTTTGCGCGGTTTCGGTATCGGGCATAGCGCTGAGTTTTCCGCGCAACCAATCTATATATCCGCCTTTGAGATTGAACGCTTCGTAGCCCTGTTCGCGCAGTTTTTCTGCTATTTCATAGCTTATTACTCCGCTTCTGCAACAGATGTAAAGCTGTTTGTCCTTGGGGAGCGGGCGCGAATAAATTTCCGACGGGTCTATATTAACCGCGCCTTCTATATGCCCGTATAAAAACGCGCTTTCGTCGCGCACGTCTATTATAAGATACTCTTCCTTATTCTTTTGCGAGATTTCTTCAAGGGTGATTTCGTCTTTCATTTTAAACTCTTTTCTATCGGCGCGAAAGGGCGGAAAAGCGCGTTAATCGGCGCATAAATGCGCGCCTTTCGGTCGTTTAATTAAAATTCACGCCGCTTTTGATTTTGCGGCGTGAAGAAATTACTGATTATCGAAGCGCGTGGCGCGATCAATAAGCCCTTGCGAAAATAACCGTGTGTTTGGAGGGCTTGCCGCATACGGCGCACCTGCAATGCGTATTTTCTTCCGCTATTACCCTTGCGGTAGCGGCGGTCTTTATCTTTATTTCGTCCTCGCATTCGCGGCAGCCGCACCAGCCCGCCTTTACGAAGTTGCCGCCCTCTACGCCTGCGAGAATTCCGTCGAGGTCGTCGGCGTCGGCTATTCTTTCGTCGCGGCGCTTTCTCGCCGCTTCGAGCATATCTTTCTGAACGGTTTCGAGCAGGGATTTTACCTCTTCGGTAACGCCGTCGAGGGCGTAGAAATCCTTAGTGCAGGTATCCCTGCGGAAGAGCACTACTTTGCCCTCCTGCAAATCTCTGGGACCGACTTCTATTCTTACGGGCACGCCGCGCATCTCCCACTCGTTGAATTTCCAGCCGGGGGAATTATCGGTATCGTCCATAACAACCCTTACCCCTGCGGCTTCGAGCTGTGCTTTAATCCGAGCGCACGCTTCCATAACGCCGCCTTTCTTTGCGGCTATCGGTACTATCACCGCCTGAGTGGGCGCGACTACGGGAGGAATAACCAATCCCCTTTGGTCTCCGTGAGCCATAATGAGAGCGCCTATAAGGCGGGTGGACACGCCCCAGCTTGTGGTGTAAGCAATCTTCTGCGTTCCGTCCTTATCGAGGAATTTAATATCGAACGCGGTGGCGAAATTCTGACCGAGATAATGCGAAGTGCCCGCCTGCAAGGACTTGCCGTCCTTCATCATAGCTTCCATACCGAACGTAGCTACTGCGCCCGCAAACTTTTCTTTTTCGGTTTTTCTGCCTGTAATTACGGGAATTGCGAGGCAGTTTTCGGCAAATTCTTTATAGACCGCGAGCATCTTCATAGTTTCTTCCATCGCTTCCTCTTCGGTGGCGTGGACGGTATGACCCTCCTGCCATAAAAATTCGGAAGTGCGGAGGAAAGGTCTTGTGGTCTTTTCCCATCTCATAACGTTTGCCCATTGGTTTACGAGTATGGGCAGGTCGCGGTAAGATTGCAGCCACTTGGAATACATATTGCCTATTATGGTTTCGGAAGTGGGGCGTATGGCGAGGGGTTCGGCAAGCTCTTCGCCGCCGGCGTGAGTAACTACCGCCACTTCTGGCGCGAAGCCTTCCACGTGCTCCGCCTCCTTGGTGAAAAAGCTCATAGGGATAAGCATAGGGAAGTACGCGTTCTGATGCCCCGTCGCCTTAAAGCGGGCGTCAAGCTCCTTCTGGATATTTTCCCATATGGCGTAGCCGTAAGGGCGTATTACCATAGTGCCTTTAACGGGTCCGTAATCGACGAGTTTGGTCTTTAAGACGACGTCGGTGTACCATTGGGGAAAATCCTTTTCCATATCCGCAATCTGTTCTACGAAATTCTGTTGTGCCATAATGCTCCTTAAAGTGCGGCGAAAGCCGTTTTCCTGTTTTATGAATACAAATATTTCAAACATTATAACACACCCGAAGCCAAATACAAAGTGTTTGCAACGCATTTTAAAAAAATTTAAAGGGTAAAAAATAAGCGCAAACTCCGTTTATATAGTTGTCAACAAAGAGTGAATATTGTATAATTATGATACTATGGACAACAGTTCTTTACTGAAACTAAAAAGCGGAACGGACGTCAGAGGCGTGGCTGTGGAAACCGAAAACGGCGCGATTACCTTAACCGACGACGCAGTTTACGCCATTTGCCGCGCTTTTTTGAAGTGGCTGAGCCGAATTAACGGCAAAACCGCGTTAAAAATAGCCGTGGGAAACGACGTAAGAATTTCCGCGGAAAGAATACTCGCGCAGGTTAAGCGCGCAATCTGCGATAGCGGCTGCGACTGCGTTTATACGGGGTTAAGCTCCACCCCCTCTATGTTTATGCTGTTGAAAGAGGGAGACTTCGGCTGCGACGCGTCGGTTATGATAACGGCTTCGCATCTGCCCTTCGACAGGAACGGCTTGAAATTCTTTACGCCGCAAGGCGGTCTCGAAGGCGAGGACGTTACCGAAATACTTACTCTCGCCGACGTCGGCGAAAGGCTTGAAAGCTCGAAAAAGGGAGAATACTTTGAAAAGTCTTATATGGACGAATACTGCCGCAAGCTAGTTGAAAGCGTGAGAGAGGCTTGCGGAGAGCGTCGACCCCTGCTCGGCAAAAAAATAATAGTGGACGCAGGCAACGGCGCGGGCGGATTCTTCACGGACAAGGTGCTTAAACCGCTCGGCGCGGACACTCGGGGCAGTCAGTTTTTAGAACCCGACGGAAGATTCCCCAACCATATACCCAACCCCGAGGACAGAACGGCGATCGCCTCGCTCAAACGGGCGGTAATAGAAAACAAAGCCGACCTCGGCATTATTTTCGACACGGACGTCGACCGCGCGGGAGCGGTAGACTGCGACGGCGAAGAGATTAACCGCAACCGACTAATCGCGCTTTTGTCGGCTATTTTGCTTAAAGATAAAAAGGGCACGATAGTGACCGACAGCGTAACGAGCGATTCTCTTACGGAGTTCATCGAAAATCTGGGCGGAAAGCACGTGCGATTCAAGCGCGGTTATAAAAACGTCATAGACGAAGCCATAAGGCGCGAAAAAGAGGGCGAATACTGTCCGCTGGCAATCGAAACGAGCGGGCACGCCGCGTTTAAAGACAATTATTTTTTGGACGACGGGGCTTACCTCGTTACGCGAATACTCGTTCTGCTTTCCGAGCAAACTAAAAAGGGCGAAAGCCTTTCAGACCTGATATCCTCCCTGCGCGCGCCTCTCGAAGAGGACGAAGTGAGGCTTACATTTACCCCCTCTTCGACGGATTTTAGAGCGGAGGGCGAAAAGGTCATAGAAGATTTGAAGGCTGCGGCGGCAAATTCGCCGGATATGATTCTCGCTAAAACCAACTATGAAGGCGTAAGGGTAAACTTTAAGGAGGGCGAAGGCGGCGGCTGGTTCCTCGTGAGAATGAGCGTGCACGACCCCGTAATGCCCATAAATTTTGAAAGCTACGAAAACGGCGGAAACGCGGAGATAGCCGAAAAACTTTTAAATATGTTATCCGGCTATGACTTTTTAAATACCGAAAAGCTTAAAAAATTTGTACAGGATAAAACTTGACCCAAATAAGTAAGGTTGAGATTTCAAAGGAGAAATAAATATGTCTGTTCAGCAGAAAAGCGTTGACACAATCAGAATCCTCTCGGCGGAAGCTATCGAAAAAGCCAAGTCGGGACACCCGGGAATTTGCATAGGCGCCGCCCCCATAGGCTACGAATTGTTCGCGGATTTCCTTAATTTCAGTTATAAAAATCCCAAGTGGGACAACCGCGACAGATTCGTGCTTTCGGCAGGGCACGGCTCTATGCTTTTATACTCGCTTTTGCACCTATTCGGATTCGACGTAACCAAAGAAGATCTTATTAATTTCAGACAGCTCGGTTCGCGCACACCCGGTCATCCCGAATACGGTAAAACCGACGGCGTGGAAACTTCCACGGGACCTTTGGGTCAGGGCGTAGGCAATGCGGTGGGTTTCGCCGTTGCGGAGGCGCATCTTGCGGCGCTTTTCAATAAACCCGACTACCCCGTCGTAGACCACTTCACTTACGTTCTCACGGGCGACGGTTGCCTTGAAGAGGGCATAGGCTACGAGGCTTGCTCTTTCGCGGGAACGCAGAAGCTTGGCAAACTTATTCTTTTATACGACAACAACGACGTCACCATTGAAGGAGATATGAAAAACACCTTCGGAGAGGACGTCGCTACGAGATTCATCGCGCAAGGCTGGCAGGTTATAAGAGTTACCGACGCCAACAACTTAAAAATGCTTAAAAGCGCGATAGAGAGAGCTAAGAGCGACCTTACCAGACCTTCGATTATTATCTGTAAGTCGGTAATCGGCTACGGCTCTCCCCTTGCAGGTTCGGCAGACTGCCACGGCGCGCCTCTGGGCGAAGCCAACCTTCAAGCTACCAAAGAATATTACAACTGGTCCCAGCCGCCCTTTGAAGCGCCAGAGGACGTCAAGGCGCATTGCCTTGCCATCGCAGAAGAGAGAGCGAAAAAAGAGGATGAATGGAACGCGCTTTTCGCCGCTTACGAGCAGGAATATCCCGAACTCGCGGCGGAATACAAGAGATTTATGGGCGGAATAACGCCCGACTTCGACGCTATGGAAGGATTGCTCGACTTTGACAAGCCCGAAGCTACGCGCTCCTGCGGCGGTAAGATATTGAATATGATAGCAAAGCAGACTCCCAACGTTATGTCCGGCTCTGCCGACCTTGCCCCCTCCACCAAGACTGAAATTAAGGGCTCTGCCTACTTCTCGCCCGAACACAGGGAGGGCTGCAACATTCACTTCGGCATACGCGAACACGCTATGGCGGCTATATGCAACGGTATTCAGCTTCACGGCGGTCTTAAAGCGGTTTGCTCTACTTTCTTCTCTTTCTCGGACTATATGAAAGCCGGAATAAGAATGACCGCTCTTATGAATATACCCGTCGTCTACGTTATGACGCACGACTCTATCGGCGTAGGAGAGGACGGTCCTACCCATCAGCCTATGGAACAGCTCATCGCGCTTCGTTCCATTCCCAACATCAACGTTTTCCGTCCTTGCGACGGCAAAGAGACGGCGGCAGCGTTCAAAACGGCGTTTACTCAATCCGCACCTACCGTCATAGTTGAAACCAGACAAAATCTTCCCGCCTACGAAACTACGGGGCTCGAAGCGCAGAAAGGCGCATACGTCATAGCCGACTGCGAGGGCGACCCCGACGTGCTTTTAATCGCTTCCGGTTCGGAGGTAGAGCTTTGTATGGGCGCAAAAGACGACCTTGCCGCTCAGGGCATAAAGGCGAGAGTAGTTTCCATGTGCTGTATGGAACAGTTTGAAAAACAGAGCGACGAATACAAAGACAGCGTACTGCCCAAGAACGTAAAGGCGAGGGTGTGCGTGGAAGCCGCTTCGCACTTTGCGTGGTACAAGTACTGCCGCGACTACGGCGAAGTTATAGCGATGACTTCGTTCGGCGTTTCGGGACCTGCAAAAGTACTGTTTAATCACTTCGGTTTCACAAAAGAAAACGTCGTGGAAAAGGCTAAACGCTCTATCGAAAACGTAAAGCTCGACAGATACAGCCATTAAAAAAGAAAATTATCCGGCAAATTGCCGATAAAACGCGTTTTATCAATAAAGTTACGCCGCAGGCATTTTGATATGCCTGCGGCGTAACTTTATTATGTCTAATTTTTTAAGCAAGTTAAGACTTATCTTTCCCTTTAAGATTTTCCCTTGCGGTGGCAAGAAGCGAAAATGGATAAATCGCTTTTTCTTTGATTTTTGCTAAAATTAGTTGGAATTATCCTATTTTATAAAAGATTTCCACGTCCTGTGGTTTTCCCGTAACCGAGGGATTACCGCCGATAACAATTTTATCTATCAGCTCTAAACACAACTCCCTTGTAACGGAAACGTCGTTTATATGATTTTTGATTCTGTCGATAAATTCGTCAATGCCTATTTCAGCTTGCTGAAAGGTTTTCTCTTCCGTCGTCTGATTACTGACCTCTTCAGACAATTGCTGTCTTTCTGCCGAATACTTTTCTATCATCTTCAAACAGACGTCTTCGGGGATTTTGCCCTCCAGCTTCTCTTCAAACGCACCTTGAATAAGCAAGTCTAACTTTTCAAGCCTCTTCTTTTTGCGTGCAAGCTCGTAAGTCTTCTCAGCTTCTGTCTTTTCATCAGCTTGAGTTTGACTCAACAAAAAGCGCTTTCTGACCTGAGTTTCGTCCGCAATAATAAAGTTTGCTTTGCTCTTAATATCGTCAAGCAATATACTCTCCACGTCGGCAGCCTTTATATGATGATTAAAACAATAGGCTTTGCCTAAACGCTTATGACAACCGCAGTTGTAGCTGTAGACGATATCGACCACCTCGCCGTTGCGTTTGATCGGATAATACTCCAATTTCATTTTTCCGCCGCAATCTGCACAGAACATCAGACCTGAAAGCGGATGGGTGTAACCTCTGCGAGTCTTTTTGCCTTGACTTACAGAGCTTTCGACTTCCCTGACCATGTCCCAAAGTTCCTTTGATATTATTGCAGTGTGAGTATTCTCCGTAACAATCCACTCTTCTTCGGGGCGTAAAATAGCTTTATGGTTTTTGTACGAAACCGTCGTTCTTCGCTGAAGTGCAAGATTGCCGATATACGCAGGATTTGCCAATATCTTTCTTACCGTAGAGTCAGTCCACAAGTGAAAGCTCTTTAACGAAGCATACTTACCGCCAAGTTTTTCCACCTTGTAATCCTGCGGAGTCTGTATCTTCTCGTCGTTAAACTTTGCGGCAATCTGACTTGGTGAAACGCCTTTTGCCCGCATTTCAAAAATCCTCCGATATTTATTTGTCCTTCATAGAGAAGGGGTTTGGGGAAACGTAGTTTCCTCAACGAGGTGCATTGAAAATGCGGTAAGTGGCTCGCCACTTGCGTACCTCGCAATCACGTCACGGCAAACTTACGCACTATGCCGTAGGCTTACGCTTACGGCAACTTTGCGCCGTTGCCGCTCCTCTTCCCACAAAATCTCTGCTAAAGCAAATCTTTTGCGGGAACCCTGTTTTCCGCTATAATTTGTTACTTTAGTTTTCCTGCCGATTAAGGTGGTCTGATTGTAATTCGATTACTCATTGATTGCCTCCTGATTGATGAGTAAATAAAAAACCTGCAACAATCTTGTTACAGGTTTTCTACCGTTTATTTAATTGAATGGGCGTTATCTACCCTCTCATTTATATAAGGACAACTACTGCCCGAAATTATGCAAGAAATTTTAATCAATTAAAAATTTTATGCTTTCAACGTCTGCCAACGCTTTTCTCCTTTGCAGGTAGACGGCTTATTATCCTTTCTATCTGCTCTGCGATGTGGGTAGTCTCGCCATCTGCAACGAAACGGACGTTTAATTGCTTCTTTGCAAAGTCAATAAACTGCGTTACATTTTGCTCTTCAAAGTAAGGAACAAACTTGGTTTCAAAATACTCCATAGGCTTCATTTTTGCCTTCTTTGCGACTTTTATAAGCTCTGTGATAAAGTCTTTCAAGCTATAAGTCTTTGGGTTTAGTAAAGCGTTCTTTACGCCGTTCAATCTCCTCTTGCAAGTGCAGGTACAGCCATTGATATTCAATGGGCAAATCGGTCATATACTCAAAAAAATAACCTCTTATCGAAAGGTCTTTTAACGTAAACATTTCCCGATATATGTTCCCTTGTGATAGGTCGTCTATTCGGTAATAAAGCAAGTTCTTAATGCCGTAACGATACAACTCAGTCTGTGTATAAAACCAACAGCGCAAACATTCTTCTTCCTGCGAAAGCAGGCAGGAGAGGAAGTCGGTCATAACCACGTTTTCATTGTGTTCTAACTTACCGGTCTTGCGGTAGCGGTTGTATTGGTAGTCTACCTCAATATCGATTTTATCCCGACTGCCGTCGTCTAAGTATTGCTTATCAAACGCCTCGTTAAGCTGTTGTAACAATCTCGACACCTGATATTGTTTTAATTTCAACTGTTTTGCTATTTCCTCTTGGGTGTAGTCATATCTATAGTATAAATCGTACAGCCTTTTACCGAATTTAGTCAGTTTGGAGTACAGACTATTGTTGTCAATATTATCGCAATTGTCTCTCTCGCAGGTTAGGCTTTTCTCGTCTGCTTGGTGTTCCATGGGGTCGTCTTCGTCGCCGTCCTCATCCTCATAAACGGGGAATCGAGTAAAGTATCTATCGTCATAAAACTTTAAATCGTGCCTTAATGCCTTCTTGTTAAAAGCGTATAGCACCGTCCATTGTTCCTTGGTTACTTCGGTTTTAATTGTTATACCGTCAACCTTTTGAAAGTAGTAGTACATACCTTCCGTCTTAGCCTTTTTCGGGTAACGGTTTAGATAGTACTCCTCATTGTCCTGCCAGCAAAGCGGGTCCTTTGCGTGCAACGGCTCTCTTTTCTTCGCCTTAATCTTCCTTTTATCGTCCATTTTCGTCTTATATTGCAAACATACGTTTATGTTTTTACTACATTATAAACCTATCTTCACAAAAAGTCAACGGTCAAATGTCCAAAAATTGGGACATCTGACCGCTATTATAAAATTAAAAGAGATTAAATACTAATAGTACAAATTCTTACAATAACAACTTATAATGCAACGCGAATTATAGATTTTATATATTTACTTAAATATATTATTTTATTACACTAGATTTATATCTATTAAATACAACAAAGGAATCAGTCAAATATAAATCTTTTAATCTTTTACCTTTCGTGACAAAGCAAAATACGGTAGCTCGGATCGGAATATTTTTCGATAAATTGTCTGCTCTTTTCCGGGCAGTAGGGTCGGAAACAGAAACGTTTCGATATTAAACATAAAAAGCCGGCTACCTCGCTAACGTAACTTTAAAAGAAAGAAAAACAGAATAACTTACACAATTTGCTTGACATTTCCGAAAATTTAATTTAAAACAAAATAACTTATACGCTTTCTTGCGTTCCCGACGAAAGTACTTAAGCATGAGGCGAAATAAAGATGATTAGTTTTACAGACGTTTTAATTACGGTTATTTTTTTACTATTACTTGCAGTTCCCGGTTATCTCTTGGCAAAAACGAAGATGTTACCGACTTCCGCAAGCGAAGTACTTTCCACATTAGTTTTATACGGTTGTCAGCCCGTGCTTATAATTACGAGCTTTCAGAAATGCGCATTCAGCCCGACAATCGGCATAAATATGCTTATTATTGCAGGAATTTCAGCCGCTCTGCATATCTTATTCTTCGCTTTATTAAAGCTCGTTTTTATAAAACGTTCTACAGACGACAAAATAAGGATAGTAAAATTTGCAAGTGTTTTTTCCAACTGCGGATTTATGGGGTTACCGTTTTTGCAGTCGTTATTTTCTAAAAGCGATAATCAGGCTGAAATTTTAGTTTATTGCGCAGTTATCATCGTAGTATTTCAGCTGCTTAGCTGGACTTTCGGCGTGTATATCCTCACGGGCGAAAAAAAGGAGATTTCCGTCAAAAAAACTCTGCTTAATCCCGTTATCATAGCGGTCTTTATAGGCCTATTAATGTTTTTTATTATTCAAAAACCTCTTGTCGAGCTTGCCGAAGACGGTACGGTAACTCATAAAATTTTATCTAAATTTACGGAAAGTCTTAACTTTATTTCGAATATGGTAACTCCGCTATCTATGATAGTTATAGGAATAAGACTCGCAAACGTCAATCTTAAACAACTGTTTATGGATAAATGGGCTTACGTTACCTCGCTTATAAAACTTGTTATTATGCCTGTCGTGGTAATGTTTTGCGTTTCTTATCTGCCCATACCGTCCACTATAAAATATACCACCTTCTTTCTGCTCGCTATGCCGAGTGCGACGGGTAGCGTTATGATGGCGGTAAAATTCGGAAAAGATAGTGATTTTGCTTCCATTTGCGTGCTTTTATCCACAATTCTATCCATTTTAACGTTACCTTCGCTTTACTTCTTTATGAACGGCGTTTTGCAAATACCTATGTAAAAATATTTTAGAACCTCGACATACTATGCATTGAACGGCAAGCGAACTCTTTCGCTTGCCGTTCAATAATTTGCGTATTTTGTAGCTTATTTATCAAATGTATGAGGGCAAAAAGGTATTATCAAATAATGTTGTGATCTTTTCCGCAAACCACAACATTTATTTTATAACTAATTCGTTTTGTGCTTAAAAATCGCTAAACCGTAAGGCGCAAGCGTAACGCTCTCAGCCTGTCCGCCGTTTAGCATATCTTCGTATACTCCGCCGAGGGCTATGTTCTCTACAGTATTTTCGGAATAGTTTTCAACGAACAGGTAAAGGTTTTCACCGTCCGTTCGGGTGTGCGCACTCACGGCAAAGGGCAGTCCGTCCTCGCCGCAAGGCAGATTTTTGCAAACGCCAAGCTCGTCAACTATTCTATTTAAAATTACACTCTTGAAGTCGTCTCCGTCTCTAAACGCCTGGTAATATGCCTTACCCAAGCCGTATTCGTTTACGGTTGCCGCAGGCTCTCCCTCGTAAAAATCCTGCGAATATGTCGCTAACACCTTTGCACCACGGGCGTGAATAATCTCGCAATAATCGTATGCGGTATATCGTTTACCGTCGCAGTCAACTTCGCCCTTCTGTTCGGGATAGAGCGTGTCTATCTCCTCGTTCCAGATGCCGAAAACCTCTTTCAGCTTACCCGCAGGGAAACCGCCAAGGTAACACAAATCTGTGTCGTTAACCATACCGAGGGCATAGGTTGCGTAAAGCGTTCCGCCACCTTTAACGTAACTTTCAAAACTTTCAATAGTCTGCTCGTCAACCATATACAGCATAGGCGCAATAACGAGTTTATATTTGGATAGGTCTGCATTTCTGTCTATGATATCGCAGTTAATGCCCCTCTTCCAAAAATATCTGTGGTAGGAGTAGCAGGTTTGGTAATATTTCTTGTTCTTCTGTGCAAAGCCCTGACTGTTGTCCAAAGCCCACATATTCTCCCAATCGTATATTATTGCAACCTCTGCATCTACACCTGTGCCTGTAATTTCTTCAATCTTTTCAAGAATTTCCCCCGTCTTTGCAACCGAGCGGAACACCCTCGTGTTTTCCGTCCCCTCGTGGTCAACTACGGCGCCGTGGAATTTTTCTACGCTGCCACGGCTCTTTCTCCACTGAAAGTACTGCACGCTGTCGCTTCCGTGCGCCACTGCCTGAATTGAGGAAAGATTGTCAAGCCCGGGGCGTTTAAGTTTGTTGTACTCGTGCCAATTTACAAGGCTTGGCGTACTCTCCATCAAGAGGAAAGGCTTGTCTTTTAATGAACGGTACAAGTCGTGCCAGAAGGCAGTTGTCTGCGCAGTCAGCTCCTGATTGCCGGAATGCCATAAAGGGTATGAATCCCACGAGGCAAAGTCGATAACGTCCCTGAACTTGTAATAATCATAGCCGTAATGCTCAAACATCATATTGGTAGTAACCTTGGCATCGGGGCAAATTGCCTTAATGGGTTCAACCTCGCACTTCATAAAGTCAACCGTCTGTGCAGTTGTAAACCTAAACCAGTCGATATTAAGCCCGTGAATACTTCTCTCGGTCAAAGGCGAAGGGGCTTCAATCTGATCAAAGCTGTCGTAGGTGTGACTCCAGAACGACGACCAGTATGCCTTGTTCAAATTGTCTATAGTTTTATATTTATCCTTTAAAAATTTGCGGAACGCCTGTTGGCACAGGGGGCAGTAGCACTCACCGCCGTACTCGTTGGAGATATGCCAGGCGAGAACGGCAGGGTGTTTGCCGTAGCGTTTAGCAAGTTCGGCATTTATAGCCTGAACCTTTTGGCGGTATACAGGGGAGGTAAAGCAGTGGTTATGCCTTGCTGAAAAGTGTTGGCGCACTCCGTTACCGTTTACACGAAGAACTTCAGGGTATTTATCCGCCAGCCAGTGGGGGCGTGCGCCCGAAGGAGTTGCCAAAATGACCCTTCCCCCGTTTTTGTAAACTTTATCTAAAATCTCGTCAAGGAAGGAGAAGTCGTATTCTCCCTCTTTGGGTTCGAGTGCCGACCAGGAGAATATGCCCACCGTCATCTCGTTGCAATGTGCAAGCTTCATAAGTCGCATATCCTCGTCCCAGATGCTCTTGTCCGCTATCCACTGTTCGGGGTTATAGTCGCCGCCGTGGAGTAGCTTTTTAAAGTTGTCTTTCAAGTAAATTCTACCTTTCATATCTTCACCATAAATGATAAATTAAAGCCAACACAAGGTTTTGCTCCGTGCCATAATAACATATTGCAAGCTAAAAATCAATTCTTGAAACAAAGGATTTCTTTAAAAAGATAATCGTAACAAAATCATATATGAAACCCTGGTTTGACGATAACGGCATCTACCACGTAGGACCATACGACTTGTTTTATTTAACAGATTAATACTCGCTTTGACGCTATTTATTTATTCGTCCATTATTTTCCCTTGCGGTGGCGAGCATAAGCTTTATGCGGTTTTCCTGATTGACGCGCGTTGCGGAAGGGTCGTAGTCAACGGCGACTATGTTTTCGTTGACGTACATATTTTTCAGCGTTCTAACCGCTCCCTTGCCCGCTATATGATTGGGCAGACAGCCGAAAGGTTGGGCACAGACTATGTTTTCGGTTCCCGTTTCGGCAAGAGCCGCCATTTCGGCAGGGATAAGCCAGCCTTCGCCCATCTTCACGCCCTGATTGATTACCTTGTCGGCGCAGCTGCGCAGATGTTCGAAGTCGTGGATAGGCTCGAAAGACCCTTCTTTTTTAAACTGCCTGATAACCTTTTTCTGCATACCGTATAACAGTTTGTACAACAGCTTGTTTACGGTAAAGAATATGCCCTTTTTGCCGTACAGCCTGCCGTCGTTGATGTTATTGACTATGCAGTACAGCACGAAATCCATAAGGGCGGGGACGACGGGTTCGCAATCTTCCGAAAGAAGAAATTTTTCAAGGTGATTGTTGCCGAGGTACGCGTATTTAACGTATATCTCCCCGACTATGCCTACCTTAACCTTTTTGATATTCTTCCTTTCCACAGCCGCGAACGTTGAAATTATCTGCGCGGTTATCTTTTTGTATTTAGAATACCTGCCATTGCGGTAGGTATCTACGACCATATCCATAGCCTTGTCGCGCGCGGCGTCTGCGCCGCCCTCTTCCGCCTCGTACGGCTTGGTCTGATTATAGCACCACATTATCGCGTCGCCGTAGAAGATAGCGTAAGCGAGCTTTAACAGCAGTTTGAAGCTGACTTTGAACGAAGAATCTTTTTCCAAGCCTGAAAAGTTTAGCGAAATTACGGGGACGTCGGGAAATTCCGCCCTTAACGCCTTGCGTATGAGCGGTATATAGTTCGACGCCCTGCAACCTCCGCCCGACTGCGTGATGAGCACGGCGGTATGCTGTAAATCGTACTTTCCGCTTTTAAGCGCGTCGATATACTGACCCACTACGCACAGACAGGGATAACAAGTGTCGTTGTGAACGTGTTTCAACCCCTCGTCTATGACCGTGCGAGAGTCGTTTTTGAGTATTTCCACGTCGTAACCTTCCATTTTGAGGAGTTGCTCTATTATTGCAAAATGCCAGGGCAACATATCGGGTACGAGTATTTTGTGGGTGTATTTATACTCTTCTTTCCATTTGGGATATTGAGTTGTATAGTCTACGGTTATCTTTTCTTCCATAGTTATTTTTTGCGGCGCTTGCCCTCCTCTATTGCGGCGAGCATACTGCGCAGACGTATTTTCACTACGCCGAGATTGTTAATCTCGTCTATCTTTATCTGTGTGTAGAGTTTGCCGTTGTTCTCTAAAATGGAGCGCACTTCGTCGGTAGTGATAGCGTCGAGTCCGCATCCGAAGGATACGAGTTGGACGAGGTTTACGTTTTCGTGTCGCGTTGCGAATTCCGCCGCGCGATACAGGCGCGCGTGGTACGTCCATTGATTGAGAACGTTTACCTTGACTAAGTTTCCCTTATCGAAAACGGAATCTTCCGACAGCACAGCCATTCCCAGCGAAGTTAAAAGCTTGTTTATGCCGTGATTGATTTCGTTGTCGAGGTGGTAAGGTCTGCCGGCGAGTATAATAACCTGCTTTTCCTGCTCCTGCGCTTTCCAGAGTATTTCGTCAGCCTTTACGCGCACGTCGGTATGATAGTTTTCCAGCCTTTCAAACCCGCACGCGAGGGCGTTTTTTATTTCGCCTTTGGAAATTTTATAGCCCTTGAAAATATTGTATAATTTTTTAGCCGTATTCTCCCTCTGGTTGAGGTCGAGATAGGGCATTATAAAATTATTATCGTTGAGCCGTTCGTTATTCGCCTTTAACAGTTCGGGATAATAGGCGACTACGGGGCAGTTGTAGTGGTTGGTCGAGCAATGCTCGTCTAAATTATAGCTCTCGCAGGGCATAAAGATAAAATCCACGTTCTTATCCAGAAGACTTTCGATATGTCCGTGCATAAGTTTGGCAGGATAGCAGGCGGTATCGGACGCCACAGTATGCTGACCCCTGAAATACAGCTGACGGGAAGATTTATCCGACAGCACGACCTCGAAGCCGAGGCTTTCGAAAAATCCCGCCCAGAGGGGAAGCTGTTCGTACATTCCAAGCTGTACGGGAAGCCCTACTTTGCCCTTGACCTTGACCGAGCGATTTAAACCCTTTACGCTTTCAAGAAGTCGGGTCTGTTTATAGGAATAAATATCCAGCTCTGTCGAGGCGGGTTTCATACCCGCACCCTTTTCGCATTTGTTGCCCGAAACGTAGCGGCGGTTGTCGCCGAAAGTTATAATATTGACGTTGCAATTTGAGGTACAGCCGCGGCAGTTTGTGGATTTGGACGTGTAGGTGAATTTAGCAAGCTCTTCCGCGCTTAAAGTTCCGCTTTCTCCCTGAGAATTTTCCTTTGCGTAAAGCGCCGCGCCGAACGCACCCATAAGACCCGCTATTCCGGGACGGATTACCTGCTTGCCCGTCTCCTTTTCAAACGAGCGAAGCACCGCGTCGTTTAAGAAAGTACCGCCCTGCACCACTATGTTTTCGCCGAGCTCGTCGGCGCTTGCCGCTCTTATAACCTTATAAATGGCGTTCTTGACTATCGAAGAGGAAAGCCCTGCGGAAATATCCTGAACCGTCGCGCCCTCTTTCTGCGCCTGTTTAACGGCGCTGTTCATAAATACGGTACAGCGCGAACCGAGCTCCACGGGGTGATTTGCGTAAAGCCCTTCCTGCGAGAATTTGTCTATTTCCATTCCCATAGCGCGGGCGAAAGTCTGTATAAACGAACCGCAGCCCGAAGAGCAGGCTTCGTTTAACATTATGGAATCTATCGCGCCGTTTTTAATCTTAAAGCACTTTATATCCTGCCCGCCTATATCTATTATGAAATCGACTTTGGGGTTGAAATGCAACGCCGCCTTGAAATGGGCTACCGTCTCGACTATGCCGAAATCGGCTTTTATTGCGGACTTGATGAGGTCCTCGCCGTAACCGGTTATCGCGCTGCCTTTTATAGCTATTCTGCCCTCCGAAAGGGCGTAAATTTCCTTTAATTTCTCTATAATTATTTCCAGCGGCTGACCGTTGTTGGACTGATAATGAGAATAGAGTATGCGGCAGTCAGGAGTGATAAGTATCAGTTTAGTTGTAGTAGAGCCAGAATCGATGCCGAGATATGCGTCGCCGCGATAGGTGGCTATATCGCAAAATTTCAAATCGGTCGCGCGATGGCGGGCGACGAAAGCGGTGTACTCTTCCTTACTTGAAAAAAGAGGCTCTCCCGTGATTATTTCGTCGCTCTCTTTTACGTTTTTAACGCGATTTATGATTTCGCTTAAAGCCAACTCTTTCAACCCCTCGGAATGGAGAGCCGCGCCGATAGCCATAAAACAGGGCGCGTCGTCGGGGAATACCGCGTTTTCGTCAGAGAGATTGAGTGTTGTTTTGAACGCCCTGCGCAAAGCCTGCAAAAAGTGCAGAGGTCCGCCTAAAAACAGCACTTTGCCCTTTATCCTTCTGCCCTGTGCAAGTCCTGAAACCGTCTGGTCCACTACCGCCTGAAAAATCGATGCGGAGATATCTTCCTTTTTCGCGCCCTGATTGATCAGCGGCTGAATATCCGATTTTGCGAATACGCCGCAACGGGAAGCTATGGGATAAATCTTTTCGGCTTTTAACGCCAATTCGTCCATTTCGGGCACGGAGATATTCAGAAGCGTCGCCATCTGGTCTATGAACGCGCCCGTACCGCCCGCGCAACTGCCGTTCATTCGCTGTTCGGTGCCGCCCGTAATGAAGATAATTTTTGCGTCCTCGCCGCCGAGTTCCACAGCCGCGTCCGCGTCGGGATAGAATTTGCGTATAGCGATAAACGCCGCCTGCACTTCCTGCACGAAGTTTAGTCCGCTGCGTTGGGAAAGACCTAATCCCGCGCTACCCGTAACTGAAACGGCGTAATCGCCGTCGAACAAGGCTGATACCTTTTCAAGTTCGGATAAAACCGTCTCCTTTACCTTAGCAAAGTGGCGCACGTAAGATTTATATAAAATTTTACATTCTTTGTCGATTGCGACTACTTTAACGGTGGTTGAACCGACGTCGATGCCCAATAGATTTTTCATACATTCAATTATAGCATAAAAAATTATGATTTTACAAATTTCTGCAAATGATTTTTGAGTGTTATTTTATGAAAAGACCGTGAACGGGTAGATTTTATCTTTCTAATTAGCGTAAAACTGTTCTTCCCGTACTATTTTGCGGACTTTCGTACATACCAAGAGCGTAAAATCGCATTGCGGAAAAATTAATTTGCCCGAAAACTATGAATGAAAACCGGTTGCGGCGGCGCTTTGTTTTAAAGCGCCGCCGCAACCGTTGCTCGGATTTATTATTTAACCGAATTCAACCGCTCGTATTTAATTTTGGTAGCCATACCGCCGCGTATGTGCCTTTCGGATAGATTTACCATTAGCACGCGCTTTACTCGTTCGTACAGGTCAATATCGACGCTTTTTAACCTTTCCGAAACGTCCTTATGTACGGTCGTTTACTAATAGAACGCTCTCGTCCAACCCCAGTTCGCCGAAGAGTTTAAGGTAAATATCCACGTTTCCGTCCTTGTCTACCTCTATTTTTTGCACTATTTTTCTCAGTTGCGCGTTGGTCATCTGCGAAACGTCGGCGATATCTTCTATATCTTTGAATGTCTTGGTAAGGATACTTTCCAGCCGGTCGCGCTTACTTATCTGGTAGGATACCATTTTCAGCTCGTTTTCAAGCTTTTCTATGCGCTTTCTGCTTCCGCCTATCTTCTCGTTGAGCTCCTCGCGCGAGATGAGGTCGTCGGCGTACATATCCATATATTTCTGCCGCGCGTTTTGCAGCTTGTCCAGCTCGGCTTTGAGTTCCTTTTCGTAATTTATGCTCTCGTCCTTCGCCTTGTAAATGCGCTCGAATTCGCCCACGACGTAATCGGTTGCGTCTTTCCTTTTATCAAGCAATCGGGAGAAATATTCGGTAAGAATTTTAATCAGCTCGTCCTCTTCTATCGTCGTGGCGTTGGGGCAGCTTCCCGAACCCTTGGCGTTTCTGCCCGAACATACCCAGCGCACGTAGGTGTTCTGATATTTCCGCTCTACACGGCGGTACGACCAACCGCATTCCTTGCACTTTATCAGTGTGGAGAACAGGTATTTATTGCTCTGCCGCTCTTTATCTAACTTGAAGGTCTTGCCCCTCGCCGCCATAATCTCCTGCGTTTTGCCGAAGGTCTCCTCGTCTATGATTTTGAGTTCGGGGCGTTCTACTACTACCCATTCTTCCCTGTCCTTTTCCTTGCGCTGACCGGTCAAAAAGTCGGCGACTTCCTGTTTGCCGTTGATTATTTTACCCGTGTAGAGTTCGTTGGTCAGGATTCGGCAGACGGCGACCGACGACCATTTACAGCCGCGCTTGGTCTTTGAATTGCGCTCGTTCAACATACTTGCAATCTTCGCCGCGCCGTAACCCTCTTCGGCGTAGAGCCTGAAAATTTCTTTGACGGTCTGCGCCTCTTGGGGGTTGATTGCCATATCGAAATACTCGCCTATCGTCTTGTCGTAGCCGTAGACGATATTCGGCACCTTGCCCTTTTCGGCGTTGACCCGCTTGCCGAATTTTACGCGCTTGGAAGTGTTCGCGCTCTCTTCCTGCGCCAGCGCGCCGAAGATGGTGAGAACGAACTCGCTGTTGCCCATACTCGTCATATTCGCCGTTAGAAACTGCGTTTCTATGCCGAGAGACTTTAATTTGCGGATATTCTGCAACAGGTCGACCGTATTCCTCGCAAAGCGGGAAATGTCCTTTACGACGACCATATCGAACAGCCCTTTCTCCGCGTCGGACATCATCTTCAAAAATTCCTTGCGGTTTTTGATTTTAGTGCCCGAAATTCCCTCGTCCGCATACAGCCTTACGAGGTTGTCCCCCGTTCGCTTGGTGTACTCCGCAAAAAACTGTTTCTGTGCCTCTAAACTATTTAGCTGGTCCTCCTTATCCGTAGAAACTCTGCAATACGCCGCGATATTCATTTTTATCACCTGATAGGTTAAAAACAAAAATTATTTATTTTGTCATACAAAGTTTTGATTATTTAGACAGTTCGGCGACGGGCTTTCCGAATTGACCAGAACCGCCAATAGCATACTGTATACGAGCGTTGGCAATATATAGAACATATGATTATCCAAAAGACTGAGCATCAGAAGCGCAGCAATGGTAAACGCTATATACGTTCGGTCGAACGTGGGATTTTTAAAATATGAAATTACCGTATGCGCTCGATGCACAAGGTAGGCAATAAGCGCAACCGCTCCGCCCGTAGCAAGTATTTGCACCACCGTGTTGTGGTACATTCTCGGAATAATATCCAATCCGGTATATCCAGCGTCGCCCTCTACCGGCGCGAAGAAACCGACGCCGAAAACAGGATTCTCCGTAAAATTCTTAAAACCGAGCTTCCAAAAGTCTATTCTCCCGCTGCCGTTGAAAAAATTATCTGTAAGATCCGCAAGCGTTTTGTCTATAACTTCGCCGAACACGTTGCACAGTACCGCCGCCACCACGAAACATAAAATCAAAACGCCGCCGTGAGCGAGTTGATTTTTGCCCTTGAAGTAGATTGCTATCACGCACATAAAGAATACTATCGAGCCGCACACCATAGCCTGTCTGCTTAGCGTTAAATATATGCACGATAACAGAATTACGAGATATGCGGTAAAAATCCACCCGTGTTTGTATTTCTGCGCAAGGTAAGCCGCCGATGGAAGCGAAACGGTAAACAACATTCCCATAGTGTTATAAATGCCCCAACCGAACATAAGCTTTCCCCTGTTTATGCGTCCATCCGCTATGAGCCCGTCATACGTCGCATAGGCGACGGCAAGCTCTATTATCAGGCATAAACTCAATGCTATAAATCCCCAGGCTATCTTTTCAAACGTTCGGCTGTTCACGGTAATGTTTGCGCTCCCGAGGGCGAAAATAAACAGGAAGAAAAACGCCATAAACAACCCGTAAACTGCGTTCATTGCGACATATTCCCCGCTGAATATTCCGTTTAGCGCTATCGCCAGCGCAAACACGCACAGCCCCCAAAAGGTTGGCGTAAGCCTTAAATTGCACTTTTTTATGCCCGTTACCAGCTTGTAAATGCCTACGAGCACATATACGCCTATTATTATGCCGATTTGTACAACAACCGCGGGCTGAAAATAAAAGTCGGAATTCCCTGCCGCGGGCGAGGGCGAATTCTTCCAACTTATCATTATGTTCATAAAGAGAAACAGGGATATTATGGGGGTAACGTCATCCGAAAGCAATAGAATCGCCATTCCGCAAAGCCCCATATACCATATAATAACCATATCCCAGGAAAGGTAATAACATCCCACGACTATGACTGCGGTAATAAACGGGAAGAAGTTAGACGAAATCGCTTCCCTTATAATTCCTGCAACTTTTGACTCGTTGATTCTTTCTATTTTTTCTTTTGAAATCATAGCGTTATCCGTTTTATTTCTCTTATTATTTAAGCGGGAGTTATGTATTGCATTATATCACATAATATAATACAACTCTATTTTATCATAGAGTAACGCTGTTTGCAAGATTAATATTAAAATACTGCCGTATATTATACGAGGAATAATAAGGTTTTATCATTTATTCGTAAATTTATTGAAAAATTAAATACCCTGCACTGCTCAAATGCCGTGCAAGGGTGTGCTTTAAAATTTATTTACCTTTTGTCTTGACGAGGCGCGGCGCTTAGGTCTGCTCTCACCTCTGCTATGCGCGGCAATTTCGTTCGGGCGCATATACTGCGACTCATAATCCTCTGCCGTCCTGTCTGCAACCGCCTTTACGAATTCGTCTAAGGTCAGACTTTTTATTTCTCCGCCTCTAAGTTCTATTTCAAAGTCTTGCGGCAATTCAAGAACATATTCGTGCCTGTCCTTTTTTATGTATTCGTTCGGGATAAAATAGCTCTTTCCCTCATACGAGCCATTTGGCATCTTAAACAGCGTTCTCTCTCCCATATCCGCAATCCTTGCGCCGTTTTCTACGGCTATTACACTGTACGTTTCCCCATCGCTCATAGCGCACTCGCGAATAGTCTCCTCTGCCTTTTTCCTATTCGCGTCTATACACGTGCGCAAGAGTACACGTATCAATTCTTCATCCGTAGGATTGGGGTTGTGAAACCTGTATTTGAGCTTAGGTTTGTCCATCGCCGCACCTCCGACTACAAAGTATTATACGTTCACAATTCGACAAACAGCACCATTTTGCGCAAATTTTACTTACTTTTTCTACAAAATTTTTCCTTTATCTTTCATTGAAAAGTGAGGCAAGCACTGATTAACTTACAGTCACCCCCTCACTTTCTACTGTTGAACTTTAATGCAAATAATCCGCAAATCTTTTTATGCATACTACCCAATACGGATTGAATGTAGAAAAATCCGTGCGAATCTGCAACGCCGAAATCGGTCATCTTCTTCGCACGGATTTATTTCACATATTAAAATATGTATTTCATAGAACTATAAATTTTTTTCTTCTCGTAATAAAAGAATTATTAGTCTTTTTTCTTCTTTTTCTTTGAATTTTATTTTACATTGCATAATATCGCATTATAGGTGAATCTTACTAACAAACTCTTTATTTGCTCAATTCTTCTTTTATTCTTGACAGAGCAGAGGCAATTACAGCATCCATATCGTAGTACTTATATTCACCCAATCTCCCTCCGAAAATGACATTTTTCTCTTGTTCAGCAAGTTTTTTATACTCAGCATATAGAGCACCATTTTTTGCATCATTTACGGGATAATATGGTTCTTCACCGGGTTTCCATTCAGAAGAATATTCTCGACTGATCACAGTCTTGGGCAATTCATTTCCGCTTTTATCCTTACCAAATTCAAACCACTTATGTTCTATGATCCTTGTCCAGGGCGTTTCTCTATCCGTATAGTTAACTACCGCATTTCCTTGATAACTTGGGATATTCAAAATTTCATTTTCAAATCGAACAGAGCGATATTCGAGACTACCTAAAACATAATTAAAATAAGCGTCTATTGCTCCGGTATAAATTATCCTATTTGCCACTTTCTCTAATTCTGCCTTATTATCTAAATAGTCAACCCCAAGATAAACTTCTATACCTTCTAACATCTTCTCCACCATATCAGTATATCCACAATCAGGTATACCCTGATAGCGCGCATCGAAATAGTTATTATCGAAAGTCCATCTGACCGGAAGCCGCTTTATTATAAAGGCGGGAAGGTCTTTACAATCTCTGCCCCATTGTTTCTCTGTATACCCCTTTACCAGCTTTTCATAAATATCCCGGCCAACTAAAGAAATAGCTTGCTCCTCAAGATTTTTAGGCTCCCCTATAATTTCCTTTTTCTGCTCCTCAACCTTTGCTATTGCTTCTTGAGGAGTTGTAACTCCCCACATCTTATTAAACGTATACATATTAAAAGGCATAGAATATAGTTCACCTTTGAAATTTGCAATCGGCGAATTAGTAAAACGATTGAATTCTGCAAAACGATTCACATAATTCCAAACTTCTGTATTATTTGTATGAAATATATGCGCACCGTATTTATGAACATTAATGCCTGCAATTTTTTCCGTATAAATATTACCCGCGATATTAGATCGCTTATCAATTACAAGAACATTTTTCCCTGCATCAGTCGCTTCTCTTGCAAATACAGCACCATATAAACCTGCGCCAACAATCAAATAATCATATTTCATCTTTTTACCTTTTTGTTTATATACAGGACAAATTATAAATATAGTATTCTCTGAAATCCTAAACCTTAAAGCTATTTATTTTATGATGTAAGCCTCGTTTTTCTACAGGTGGAAGTTTCATATAATCGCCATAAACGCTCTCTAAAATTTTTATATATTCTTTAGGCGCATAAACATTTATATCATCGAATTGAAGATATACAGGTTCACCATAAAAGTCTGAAGGAAAACTTTGTCTATCTATTCCATACATACTCGTATAATTCATTGTAAATGCCTTTTTTCTATGCGAAGCAATAAAAAGGCTATCGATGAATACCAATAATTTTGTCGGAATACACTTCAATATTAATCGTTTAAACTTTTTTTGCGGCGTATTGTGCTTTTTCTTATAAAGCAAATTGATAATCGCCCAATGAATTTTTGATTTTCTCCTGACGAAGGTATTTAACTTCTTTTCATAATCCAACATAAATATATCGACAAAAACGCCTTTATGCATTTGTATTTTCTCATCGCCAATGCTCTCAAGGATAGTATTGTTTTTGCGAATCTTTGGCATAATTTGATAATATCCTTTATCTGTGTTTAAATCTTGCAGAAAAAAATTTTGATTCAACTCTTTCTTACATAAATTTTTAAATCTTTTATAATCAGAACGGTACATCGCTATATCTATATCGTCATCCCAAGGGATAAAGCCTTTATGACGTACCGCCCCCAATAAAGTACCTCCAACAATATAGTATTTTATATTATTCTTTTCACAAATACGATGTATTTCTTTCAAAATACTCTTTTCTTCCCTTTGCAAAAGTGAAAGTTCATTATTATTTAAAATATGGGGTGAATTATTCATTTTTTACCTTTTTCAATTTTTTCTCTTAATTGTGCCGACGACACTCCTTGTGTATAAGTAAAATACACAACTTCTACGCCTACATTTTTCAATTTTTCTTCCTGTTCATTGTAAAGGGCACTACCTTTCCAATCATTACCATGAAAAATTACGTCAAAATGCAGACGATTGTACGCCTCCAACTTGTCCATTGAGGTTTGCGGAACAACTTCATCCACATACCGAATTGCTTTGATGATTTCGCACCTTTGTTCAAAAGGAATAATTGGATTTTTGCTTTTATAATCTCGAACTAATTCATCCGTACTGACGCCCACAATCAAATACTCACATTGTTCTTTTGCTTTTTTTAGAATATTCAAATGCCCGATATGAAACATATCGTAAACGCCGGTTGTGTATCCTATTTTATACTTTTTCATTGGGTATACCTGCTCTAATTTCCTTTTTTACCAAATTTTTTAAATGTTTTTTTTATGATATTTGCAACCGTTTCTTTGACGTAAATAAAATACTTATCTTTACGTAAAGCTAAATAGAAAATGCAACAAGTCAAAACCAAGCAAATTAGCATCTTCAAAAGCACGAACGCGATATTGCTGTTTGGTATGAATAATAACACAAAATAATTAACAAAATAAGTGGCTATTTCCAAAAGCAACAACAACAGATATTTTCTGTAAAAAATAAACGGAGATTTGTTAAATCCTAATTTATATACATAATACGGATCAACTATCGTTGTCGTAAGAAGGCGAGAAATCGGCGTAGCAATCAAAACTCCAAAAACGCCAAAATTAAATACCAAAGCAATGGAAAGTCCCACATTTATAAGCGCATTCAATATTGGGAAATATCGGCTTTGTCGAAAATACCCTTTCGTGATTCTGAAAGTATATCCGGCTGTTTGCATACCACCTACGTAAAAATTTAAACTAATTGCAAAAACTACCCATTCGCTTAATAAATAATCATCACCTAACCAAAGTGAAAAAACAGGATTAAAAAACAACATCATACCGATTGAAAGCAATCCGAATAAGAAGAACGATACTAACAGCAAACTATTAAAAATTCTCTCTTGTTTTACCGTATCATCCCCCGCATTTAAATTACCTATACTTGCCGTAACAGAGCTGCTTAATATTCCCGTAAAATTATTTACGTTAGTTACAACAAGAGTATAATTGGATAAAATACCAACTGCCTCCAACCCCACAAACGAAGAAATAATTATGTTATCTGTTCCGCCTAAAATCGTTGTCGCGATTTTATATAAAACTAACGCATAGACATTTTTAGCAATAGCCGACAATTCTTCTCTGCTTAATTTTTCGTCATTTTTTTGAAGCAAAAATGGGTTCTTTTTACCAATATAAATATAAATAATTGCAGAAAAAACCAGTTCAAGAATAATATTGGTGCTTAGGTACAATACAAAATCTTTTGTAAGTACCAAAACCAATCCCATACCTATTTCTTTTAATGCTTTAATAATTTGTTGATATATATCTACTTTATATTGTTGCTGTGAAGCAGATAAAAAAGAGGTCCTTGATGCAAAAAAATAAGAAACGGCGGTATTGACTAAATATAATATAAACAGCCAATAAATATTTAAATCTAAAGTATAACCCGTTATCAAATACGGTATCAAAGGCGTTATACATAAACCTACTACAATAATTATAGCGCCTATAACACAATAACATTTATGATAAAACTTCATCAATGCATTGATTTTGCTATAATTATTTTCAGCCAACGGTTTATACATTGAATAAACTATCGCATTGCCAATACCTAATTCAGCAAAAGACAAAATGGTTAAAATATTTGTAAATAAACCATTTATCCCCAGATATTCTTTACCTAAAATATTTATGAAAACTGTTCGAACGATAAAAGTTAATAGTAAATTCAGTAATTTCATAAGTAATCCGACTACTGAATTTCTAGAAACATTTTGAGTTCTTGACGCCATTTTTTCACCTATATTTTAACCGTGAGATTTTCTTTTTAATATAATAAATTATCTTAATCTCTTCTAAATAAATCCCTCGTATACACTTTTTCCTTACAATCATCCAAAACAGAATCATATCTGTTTGCAATTATTGCGTCACTTCTTAATTTAAATTCCTTTAAATCGTTTATAATTAAAGAACCAAAAAATGTTGCACCGTCTTCAAGCGTG
Source organism: uncultured Clostridia bacterium (assembly GCA_964509935.1). Lineage (GTDB taxonomy): Bacteria > Bacillota > Clostridia > Christensenellales > Borkfalkiaceae > Coproplasma. Next base: position 77,867 of record CAZDZH010000002.1, on the reverse strand, counting down.
GGCTCGTAGATGATAACCTTTGCCCCCTTCGCTTTTATTCGTTTCATTATACCCTGAATTGAAGACTGGCGGAAGTTATCCGAATTTGATTTCATGGTCAAGCGATAGACGCCGACTATAACTTCTTTTTCTTTTGCTTTATCCCACGAACTATTTGCCTCGTATGCGCCTGCTATTTCAAGCACTCTGTCTGCTATAAAATCTTTCCTCGTTCTGTTCGATTCAACGATTGCCTGAATCAAATTTTCGGGTACGTCCGCATAGTTTGCAAGGAGCTGTTTCGTATCTTTTGGCAAGCAATAACCACCGTATCCGAAAGAAGGGTTATTGTAATGCGTACCGATTCGAGGGTCGAGGCAAACGCCTTCTATAATAGCTCTGGTATCAAGCCCTTTCATTTCTGCATAGGTGTCAAGTTCGTTGAAATAGGAAACGCGGAGAGCCAAGTATGTATTAGCAAACAGTTTCACTGCCTCTGCCTCGGTAAATCCCATAAAGAGCGTATCGATATTTTCCTTAATAGCGCCTTCCTGCAAGAGGTTTGCAAATTCTTCTGCCTTTACTCTGTTTTCTTCATCTGTTCCGACGATAATTCTGGACGGCCATAAGTTATCTTCGAGAGCCTTGCTCTCACGCAAAAATTCGGGACTGAATAAAATTTTATTCGTCTTATATTTTTCTCTCACACTCGCCGTATAACCGACGGGTATGGTCGATTTAATGACCATTACCGCGTCGGGATTTACCTCTAAAACAAGTTCGATTACCTGTTCTACGCAACTTGTATCAAAGAAATTCTTTTTGGAATCGTAATTCGTCGGCGCGGCAATAACAACAAAATCCGCGTCTTTATAAGCTTCCTTTCCGTCTATCGTAGCAATCAGATCCAACTCTTTTTCAGCAAAAAACTTTTCGATATATGTATCCTGAATAGGGCTGATTCTCTTATTGACTTTTTCAACCTTTTCAGGAACGACGTCCACAAGTTTGACCGTATTATGTTGCGCAAGCAACGTTGCTATGGACAAACCGACGTACCCTGCTCCCGCAACTGCAATTTTTCTGTTCATGTTTTTCTCCAACTATTCAACTTTATTATTTATATAATTTTCTGTCGCATTTTCCTTATATTTGATAACACATGGATTTCCAAAAACTACTGAATGATCAGGAATATCGCAATTAATATATGAATTAGGCGCTATTAATACATCCGAGCCGATGGAAACAGCCCCAACAATAGTAGCATTAATTCCAATCCATACATTATCACCTATCGTAGGTGTTCCCTTACGCTTGCCGCGATTTTCCTGGCCTATAGTAACTCCCTTGTGAATATTTATATTCTTACCCAACTTAGTAGCGCTACCGATAGTTATGTTAAAAGCATGACCCAAATATAACCCTGCTCCAATCAACGTTCGTGAACTGATTTCAAGTCCTCTCTTATTGCAATGAACCCTAAATAAAAAACGATAAAATTTATTTATAATACCTTTTGTCGTTTGGCTTCTCCTCAAAAGATAATGAAACTTTTTAACATATAAAGATCCTCCCCCGCCATATCTCAGCATATCTTTTTTATACAATTCTTTAAAAGCTTTCATCCGTTCAATACTTATCCTTTCTATGAAATTCTTTGAAATGTTACAAATTTCTCAGACCTTACCGAAGATTCGTGTTGGTCTAAACTCTAAATCTCCAGTCACGGAAACATCATCCAGTTGCATAGACACCAAATTTTTATGTGCCTCAAAATCGTAATTAATTAGTTTAATAATAACTCTGCTAAAGCTTATATTTCTTTTCCAAATATTTTTGTTTTTCTTTTTTACTTAGATTTTTAGTAAACTCAAACTCGTTAGCGTGCTTTTCTTTATATTCGTCAATTGTTTCTATAACTTTAGCCGGCACGCCTACCGCAACAGAATTGTCTGGTATATTTTTAGTAACAATTGCTCCACAACCGATAATAACGTTTGAACCAATTTCAACTCCAGGCATAATAATTGCATTAGTTCCTATATGGACATTGTTACCCACTTTAATTTTGCCAAATAAATCTATATCTTTCAATGTATCATCACCTACCCAACGAAGAACCCACACTCCTCCATCATGAGTCACAAAATTAACGCCAGAATTTATTCGAACATGATTACCCAATGAAATCAAATATGGCTCAGATCCGAAATTTGCTGATGAATATATTTCACATTTTTCACCTATTATGACGCCTCTTTTTCTCCAATATGCTATCGGATCTCTTCTCATAAGTAATTTGTTAATAAAATCGGTTATCAACATGTTCTTTTATATCTCATCCTTCATATAATATTCTTTATACCATTTGGCGAAATTTCTAAGACCTTCTCTCAGGCTTGTATTCGGTCTGAATCCGAAATCTTCTTCCAAAGCAGAAGTGTCCGCATACGTTATCGGTACGTCGCCGGGTTGCATAGGCACTAACTTTTTATGCGCCTCAAAATCGTAATCGGCAGACAATACCCCCGCCTCGACCAATTCCTCCTGTAAAATCTTAACGAAGTCGAGAAGGTTTTCAGGATTGGAATTTCCTATATTATAAACTTTATAAGGCGGAACAGGTAACCCGTCTTCGCCATTTCTTCTTTCGGGAGCGCATTGCATTACTCGCACAACGCCTTCTACAATATCGTCGATATATGTAAAGTCGCGCTTACAGTTGCCATAGTTGAATATCTCGATCGTCTGCCCCTTAATAAGCTTGTCGGTAAAGCCGAAGTACGCCATATCGGGACGACCTGCCGGACCATATACGGTAAAAAATCGCAGGCCCGTAGAAGGAATGTTATACAGCTTAGAATAAGCGTGAGCCATTAACTCGTTTGATTTTTTTGTCGCCGCATACAATGATACGGGATTATCCACCTTATCCTCGGTGCTGTAAGGCACTTTTTTATTTGTTCCGTAAACGCTGGAAGAGGAAGCATAGACGAGGTGCTCAACTTCATGGCGACGGCATGCCTCCAAAATATTAAAGAAACCTATAAGATTGGCTTCGATATATGCATCGGGATTGGCAATGGAATATCGCACGCCTGCCTGCGCCGCAAGATTTACTACTATTTTGGGAGAATATTCGGAAAATATCTTTCCAACGAGCTCCTTATCGGCAAGATTACCCCTCACGAATGCCCATTTATTCAAATTATCAATCTTTTCAATCTCTTTAAGTCTGAAATCTTTAATTTCAGGGTCGTAATAATCGTTTAAATTATCCAAACCTACAATAGTAGATTGTTCCGTTTCCTTTAAAAGGCGCATTACCAGATTGGCGCCAATGAACCCTGCTGCACCTGTCACAAGAATAGTTGTCCCGTTCAAGTCAACGTTCTTACTTAACATAATAGCTCCTTATAATGCGTATTTTCATTCGCATTAATTTCCTTCTTATGATATTTAGTAAGGTAAATATAGATTATTAATTCCAAATCTGTTACGTCTTGCATCGCGTATCGCATCTTTATACATTCTTTTTGCTTTTTTATATGCAGGTTCTTTTTTCAACCTGATATTAATTTTTAATAACTCTTTTAAATATTGTGAATACTTATATTTTTTTAATATCCACAATTGATTTCTTGTCCCGTAATAATTTCTCCAGTTATCTATTGATGATTGACCCGGCTTTCTTTTATGAATTAACACAGAACTGTTAATATTCATAATTTTTGAAATGTGATGGAAGCGCAAACAATATTCTGAGTCGTCATGCCATATAAAAAACTCCTGTTTAGGAAGTCCAATATTTTTTATAATCGAGGTTGAAATAAAAAGACCGCAGAAACTCCCTATATCGTACAAAAAATTATCCTTATTGTAATCTTCAAGAGGTACTGCATCTCCTAAAATATTTTTCGTTGTAATCCTCTTCCTATGAAAGATTGCCGGTTTTCCGTCTTCGATAACCGTACCGGAATAAGCATGAATAGCCGGAACAATATTTTTTTCTATTTCGCTGACAAAATTACTTTGAATTATAGCGTCATCGTCAATGATTAAAACATAGTCGTTATTTTCGAGGTCGACGTTTGACATAGCCAAGGCAAAGCCACCGCTGCCGCCTAAATTTGACTTAGAATGTTTTATTATAAATCTCGCGTCTTTGATTGTTGAAAGATAGTCTTCTGTCGTATCCTGACTATTATTATTTACAATAATCACCTGATTCGCAGATTTTGTCTGCCCCAAGATTGCATTAACGCATTCTTCTAAGAGTTTTACCCTGTTGCACGTTACAACTATAACCGCATAATTCATTATTTTTTACCTCTTTTCGACTTAAATAACTTGTACTTATCGATAATACAAAAAGCGTTCCTATATCGCTGTAAGTAATCCCATAAATATCTGTAAATAAAATAAGAATCGTTACTGCCAGAAATAACTTGATTAAAGGATCTTTACCCCTGTCAGGGAAACGTTTAAAATTCAGTAAAATCGGATACAAATAAATTACCAAACCGACTAAACCGATTGCCGACATAATCTCGATATAGTTACTGTGAGAATACGTAGCTATTGTATATCCGATAGATTCTGTGTATCCGTACACAGCGTTATATCCTTGACCTATAAAGGGATTCTTAGCAAATAAGTTAAGTCCGAACCCCATTAAAGTAAATCTTGTAGCAGTACTACCCAATTCATCTGAATCAGAGAAAAAGTCAAAAAATTCAGTAAATCTGGAAAAGAAATTATTCATAAAATACTTATTATTTATCAGAATAATATACACTGCAAAAACTAATACAGCTATCCTAATAAAATTTTTTCGCGCTTTTTTTCTTTTCCTCTCTAAAAAAATTTCGGATATAAGCAAAAACAGCAAAGTATTAATTATTGTAGCTTTGGATTGCGTTAAGATAAGAAAAACAAACACTATTATCATCGATATTATACAAAAGATTTTATGTGATTTTTTCTTATCTTCTTTTAAAAAATAAAGGAGGAAAATCAAAGCAAAAACATAAAAACGACCCAGTTGATTTACCCACAAACCAGTAACGGTACCTATTCGTGCTCCGTTAAGATAGTCCGCAATGGGAGTACGTATAATTATAACCAGTATCATTGTAAAGACAGCAAGTAAATAAACTTTCATCAACGATACGATTTTTTCTTTGTCCGTAGCCAAATTCGTTATGATAAATATAAATGGCAAAATTTGTATTATATCGTTTTTAATATTTGTTTGAAAAAATACGCTTTGATAGGAACTCCAAATAAACGAAAATAAATTAAATAACCAGAATAGACAGCTAAAAATGAAATACTTGGTTAAAATTATTTCACTGCTCGGAACAAAAAAACAATATAACAAAAAAGCGCCAATTAAAAAGCCGAATGCCGCCAAGGAAAAATAATGGTCAATACCCGTCCCTGTAGAAAAGCAAAAAACAGATATCAAATATAGATAAATTGATAAGTATAATAAACGTATGGGTTTGATTAACATCTTAATTTTCCTACTTTGTTTTACAAATAAATTGAATTAATTTGAACAATCGAAGTTTAAATAAAACAATTATTACGTGCCTTCTAAATGATAAATTTTTAATTTTAAAATATGAAAAAAGCTTTTGAACGCCATATGAATCCCTTAGCTCTTTCATTTTATTGTACGAATCTTTGCTATTAAAATTTTTCGCTATTGCGCATACATTATTAAATAGTAAAAAATAGAAAGAAGAAGCTTTATGCTCAATTAATTCATATTGTTCGATTTTTTCTACAAATTTCAAATACTCATCAAGTAATAGTCCTAAATCCTTAGCAAAGCACTCATTATACTTCCTTATAGAGCTGTCTTTATTAACCAGATAATTATAATGCAAACTTCTGCAATTTACAAAAGAAAAATCAGATTCAAGTAATTCAAGAACATAAAATAGTCCTTCTGAATTCGTAAAATTGAAATCATACTTTCCATGTATAATTCCCTTTCTAATAACCTTATTCCAAATATTACTGAAAAGAGGATCTGCGAGGAAATCTTTTGCCATGTTCTTATCGTATTCTATTAATTCTGTATTTTCAAAGGGATATACGACTTCTTTGGTTAAATTACTTTCTATTACATTAGTCGATAATAGCAATACGTCTGCATTAGTTAAGGATATGACGGCACTTAACCCTGATAATATACCCTCTTCCAAGTAGTCGTCAGAATCCAGAAACAATAAATACTCTCCATTTGATAACTCAATTGCTTTTTTTCTGGACAAATATAATCCCCTGTTTTCTTGAAAAAAAACAGTAACTCTTTTATCCTCTATTTCCTCTAAAAAACGTCGTGTTTTTTCCTCAGATCCATTATCTATTATCACTATTTCGTAATTATCAAAATTTTGATCTTTAATAGATTCTAAACATCTCGGAAGCGTTTCTATTGAGTTTCTAACGGGTATACAAATTGAAAAGAGTGGATTCATCAGATTAACGTCTCCCACTGAGCTCCAATTGCGTCAGAAGCATATTTATCTCTATCATGTATAGCGTTTATTTCCATTTGCTTTACAAGTTCACTGTTATTCTCCAACATTTTAAGAGCCTCTACCAAAGCCTCTTTATCATTCATAGGAATTAATTTTCCGTTAAAATTATCACGCAATAAAGCTCTCGCCCCGCCGCCATAACTATCTGTAGCAATTGAATATATACCTATAGACATAGCTTCAAGCAACGAATTAGGCATTCCTTCAAAATTAGACGTTAAAACAAAGGCCGCGGCATTGGATATCTGTGTTAAAACGTCGGCGCAAAAACCTTTAAAAAAGATATAATCCGACGCTTCTTTCTCTTCTACATAATCAATGTAAGATTGTAAAAGCTGCCCCTCTCCATAAATTTCCAAAGTATAGTCATACTCGCTATGAAAATCAATCATTGCATCTATAAGCAATTTCAGGTTTTTTTGCTTTTCGATTCGTGATACTGCCACTATTTTTTTCTCGGCAGCTTTCCTCTGTATTTTGAAAACCTCGTCATTTATTGGATTAGGAATAATGGAATAATTCTTAATCCGCTTGAAAAGTATTTTTTGTTCGTTTGTTTGAAAAACCACATGAGAAACTCTCATAAATGTAACGTATTGAATTAATCTTCCTATCGGAGATTTAAACTCTAACTTAGGATAGTTTCTACAAGATGTAATAGTCTTAATATCTTTATACTTAGATAATACTAATGCATAATACAATTCAAAAGTAATAATAGTTGTAATTGAATTCTTTTTCATATATTCGTGAATTTGGTTACAACGGTTAATTACCTTTTTAAATTTCGATTTAACGCTATCCAACTTAATAATTTCAATTTTATCGTCGATTGCATATTTTGAATCATCTGAAAATACAAACAATGTTACTTTATACTTTTTAGCAAAATATGTAGCCAATACAGATATTACTCGCTCTGCACCGCCACTTCCTAGTCTAGATACTAAAAACGCTACTTTTTTCATTAGATATCATTTCCTTTTCTTAAATAAGAAAACATAATACAATAGCGACGGAATCAAAAACATTAAAAAATAATTTTTATTTCTGCAACTATCTATCATCTCTTTAAGCTTTTTATTCGCTACCTTAGAATAGCAATAGTAATAAATACTCCCCTTTAACCTGTTGTAAAAGGAAAATCGACGATCTAAATATAAATTGAACGTTTCATAAACGCCAATAGGATTTTTTGCTTTTTTATCTAAAATATTTTTAGTCAGCCCATCCGTCAAATAATTACCGATATATATGCATTTGTCCGTATATATCATTTTATAATCGTATGCCATACGGATCCATATATAACTTTCCATCAGAAACTTTTCGTTATTAAAGCAAGGGAATGGATACTGTATAAGAACCTCTCGTAAAAAAACTTCAGCTTTATCGCCTAAACCATCATTTTTATTAATTCTTTCATTTATATAATCTGATATATGTTCGCTATCCGGTTTCTTTCCATTAATCTTTCCATCTTTAAACGACCTTAAAAAAGAGAACCCCGCTATTCGATTTTCCTTAAAGGTATTTGAATATTTTTTGTCATAATCGGATATTGTTTCAATAGCGTCAGGCGTTATCACGTCATCAGAATCAACGATAAATATGTATTTCCCTTTCGCGGCACTTACGCCATAATTAACCGCTATATGTTTTCCGGAATTCTTTTGCTTCAATAACGTTATTCGAATATCAGAAAAGCCTTCAACTACTTCATCTATATTATCACGGCTGCCGTCGTCGACTAATATCCATTCGAAGTCTTTATTTGTTTGTTGCTTCAAAGAATTGTATAAATCCGAAATAATATACGCTCTGTTATAAATGGCTGTAACTACCGAAACTAACATTGCACTAAACCCTTATAAATTTCCATTAACTTTTCATAATATATTTCAGCATTAAACTTTTCTTTTGCTAAGATACTTGAATTCCTGCACATAGTTTGATATTCTTCAATAGTCAAACTAAATATCTTGTTAATTGCTTTAACAAGGTTATCCACTTCTCCGTGTTTAAAAACCACACCGTTATAATTATCTTTTACCATTTCAGGCAATCCACCCAAATCAGATACTATAACAGGGGTTCCCTCTGCCATTGCCTCCATTATCGAATAGGGTCCGTTTTCGTACCATTCGGAAGGCAATACCACGCATTTTGACTTTCTGACCAATTCTGTAAGTTCTTCGCCGCTCTTAAAACCTAATAACTGTACCAATCCATTATTAATCTCTTGGTTAAAACTCTCCCTTATCTCTTCTTCTAATGCGCCTTTGCCCGCAAGCATCAACTTTTTATTACACTTTATACAAGCCTCAATTAAGGTTTTTATGCCTTTCTCTTTTGAAAGCCTTCCAAAATACAGCACATAATCATCTCTGTCAATAAATGGCAAATACTGTGTATTTATATTAAGAAGGTTAGGAATATGAACCATCGGTTTTTCCGTGAATTTTGCCTGATTATATTTCCCTAAATAAAAATGAGAAGGTACAATATACGTATCTATTTTATCATAAACCTTCATCCTCTTATAGTTGGACGCTTCGATAAAAGCCAATATACTTTTTAATTTAGACTCTTGTACACAAGAATTTCTAATGCAAGATATAATCCCCCTGTTTTCAATACAATCATTACAAATTTTGCCATGATTTAACATAAGATAATTGGGACAAATTCCTATTAAATCATGCAACGTCCATACAATAGGAATTTTTCTTTTTACAATTTCTTTTACTATAGATAAAGTAATCTGATGATGCACCAAATTGAAATGTACAATATCAGGCTTTTCTTTGTCTAATAAACGAGCAATTTTCCTCTTAGCTTCGAATGAATAAATATATTTTAATCCATATTTTATTTTTTTAAAGATATTTTTGGTTTTATAGTCAATATTTTTTACAAAAAATTCTTCACCTGTCTTTCTCTTATTCCTTTCGTCTGACATTGAAAACCATATTACCTCATGCCCTTTTGATTGCAATAATTCTTCTAAGGCAAAGCAATAAGTTTCCGATCCCCCAACGGTATGTAAAAATTTATTAACTATTAAAACCTTCATTCGTTATTTCCTTTGAACCGTTTACATTTCTTGCTCTAAGTCTTATAAATTTAACGTTATTATTTTTCTTATACCAGTTTATAAATTTAGCTTCAAGGAAACATAGCCATTTCCAATGCAATTTTAGCGGCAATACCATAATCTTCATAATTACCCCTTCGGGTTTTGCCTTCTTTATCGCATAATTGGCCTCGGCATCGTTCAATATTTCATCTATCAGGTTGAGTTTTTGCTTTTTTGAATACTGTTCATTGGCAACAGTTTCTTGAATACATTGCACTATTCTTTCAGCAAAGTATGAATACAAGATAATCCATGAGCCCTTATCGTTAATTCCCCAATAATTAAAAACTTCCTTTGTATGCAGATAGTGCTCTTTCTTTTTTTGGAATAAATTAAATTTATAAATATAATTCAATTCGCTTGTTGACCTGGAACGAAAGTAATGATATAAAGGCAAATCGATAAAAGCGACTTTATCTATATCCGAAATGAAATCCATATTAAAATGATGATCTTCAAGTTTCGTGTTTCTGTACCTGATATGCTTGCTTTCAATAACACTCCGTTTATAGAGCTTATTCCAAGGAACCGTTAGAATCGATTGGTTTAAATAAAAAACAGAATTTTTCCTAAAATCTTCTTTATTTAAAAACAAATTCTGCTTAGGGCATACAGGCAAGGACAATCTTTGATTGTCAACGACATAATCCATATACCAACCAAATACGACTAAATCCAAATCATCTTTTTCTGCAATTTTAACGCACATATCTATCGTATCCGATTCGATATAATCGTCCGAGTCAACGATATAGACATATTTACCGTTACATATATCTAATGCCTGATTCCTTGATTCTGATAACAATACGTTCTTTTCATTATTGATTAAGATAATTCTTGAATCTTTTTCAATAAAAAATTTAATATTTTCTAATGAACAGTCAGTTGAACCGTTATTAATAATAATGAATTCTATATTTTTATATTTTTGGTTGATTACACTTGAAATCGACTTATTTAAATACTCTTCGGTGTTATAAACAGACATTATGACAGAGACAAGAGGCTCTTTTTCATTACTCATAATTTTTTATCACCTAAAAAATTTCCGTAATTATACATAAACTCTTTAAAAGAAGGAAGATTGTCGTCCTTTTCTGAATTGATTACTTTTTCCTTACCGCCGATTTCATCATAGGGCCAAACGATACCCATATCGGGATCGTCATAGCGTATTCCGCTGTCGTATTCACCATAGAATTTTTCGCCGCACTTATAAGAAACTATTGAATCTTCGATTACAAGATACCCGTGTCCGAATCCTTCGGGTACAAGAAGCTCTACCATATTCTCGCCTGTAAGATAAAATCCTTGCCATTTCATAAACGTAGGAGAATCTTTTCTTAAATCGATTATTACGTCATATACCTTACCGGAAATACAGCGGACCAATTTTGCTTGCTGTTTTACCCTCTGAAAATGCATAGCCCTTATAACGCCTTTATGCGAAATGGTATAGAAAACTTCCGCCAAGTCGTGTCGAATACCGTTTAGTTCAAATACTTCTTTTGAATAATCTTTAAGAAATCCTCCGCGTATATCGTCGGCAAAAAACGGAGTGATTATATACGCGCCACGCATCTCCAATTCTTCAAATTTCCACTTCAGCATCTTACTTTTCTCCGTTTCTGATATATTCGGCAGTCATTTTAATACCCGTTTCAAAAGGAATTTGATTCTTATATCCTGTATCTTTTTCTACCTTCTTCAAATCGAATTGATTGTAGGAAATGTCTACGCCTTTAAAAGGAATATCTCCCAATCCTATTTCGGATTCAGGATCAACAATATCTCTCATTTTAAGTAAAAACTCTTTTAAAGGCTTAGGTTCGCCTGAACCGATATAATATCGATTAAACGCTTTACCTTTCTCTGCAACAGAGATTATTGAATTGATAGCGTCGGTTAGATAGATAAAATCATAAGTCTGATTACCTGCGGTAAAAGAACAATGCTCTTTATTTATCAATTTCTTTATTGAAGTATAAATCATACGGGCAGATTTCTCCCCCGCGCCATAAATGTTGGTTATAATTACGGGGATAAAATCAACGTCGTTAAGTTTAGCAACAGTCTCACCCATAAGATGAGCGGCTAATTTTCCCGTACCGTATATATATCCCCCTGCAGGTTCGACGTTATCGGACTGCAAATATTCATACGTTTCCATCTCATTGATGGAAGATGCATAAACAACTCGCTTACACCCTAACTCCTTACAAAGCTTAATATAATCGCAAGTAATTTTTACGTTATCCAACTGGATATTGTAGTCCGCTCTGAGAGGGCCGGAAGTTCCTGCCCAAGCAAGATGAAAGAAACAATCGTAATCCCCTGCGGAAATTTCTGACTTTAACGAAGAAATCTCTTTATCCAATACGTTAACGCATTTTACGTTAGCGTTATTAAGGAGTTCTTCATCGAAGCGTATATCCAAAGCAACAACTTTATAAGCTCTATCAAGCAGCGCTTTAACAAGCGTTTTACCTATAAAACCGTTTGCCCCTGTAACTAATACCTGTTTCATTATTTCTCCAACTTATATTTAAAAAATTCTTTAATTTCCTTGTCCATTTCTTGTGGAATAAGGGCTTCGTTTTCAAAATAGACTTTTGTCCATTCTACGATTTTTTGAATACATTCGTCTATATGCCATCTCGGAGACCAGCCGAAAACGTTTTTGATTTTTTTATTATCCAATTTCAAAAAAGCAGCTTCGTGCGGTCCGCCGTCGTGCTTGTTAATCCAAGACGTGCCATTACCCCATACGTTACAAAACATCGTTACCAAGTCCGCTGTATTGACGCAATCACAATCATCCGGACCTACGTTGTAATATCCTTCATACTTTCTATCCTTATATTGCTTTTCAACGATTTCAAGATATACGTACAAAGGCTCTAAAACGTGCTGATACGGTCTTGTAGAATAAGGATTACGTACAACAATCTGCTCTCCTTTCGCAATCGCTCTGATACAATCGGGGATTATTCTGTCGTTTGCAAAATCACCACCGCCGATTACGTTGCCTGCTCTTGCGGTAGCAATGGCGCACCTGCCGTCCGCGAAGAAAGATTTTTTATAACTGTGAGTTACCAACTCCGAACAAGACTTGGAATTACTGTAAGGATCGTACCCGTCTAAAGGCTCATCTTCTTTAAAAGGATGATTGGGAGTATCGTCATTAAAATATACTTTATCAGTTGTAACGTTCAAAAAACTTTTAACGCAGGTATGTAACCTGACGCATTCGAGAACATTTACCGTGCCTAAAACGTTAGTTTCATATGTATACTTTGGCTGTTTATAAGAATCGCGAACGATTGGCTGAGCCGCCAAATGGAAAACACATTCCGGCTGATATTTATCAAAAATTTCGTTTAAACTATCAAAATCGCGGATATCGCCGATTATCGATATCATCTGCTTTTCGATACCAGATAAATTGAAAATACTAGGTTGCGTAGGCGGCACTAACGAATAACCGATAACTTTTGCACCTGCATCAATTAAAATTTTACAAAGCCAAGTTCCTTTAAATCCCGTATGTCCGGTAACCAATATGGTCTTTCCGCAATAAAAAGACAAATTCAACATATTATCTTTTCCAAACCTTCCAAGGACAATCTTCTCTTGCATTAAGTTTTTCAAGCATTTCTTTTTCCCTTAACGTATCCATACACTGCCAAAAGCCGTGATGGACGTATGAATTGAGTTGTCCAAGATCGGCAAGCCTAGCGAGAACGTCTTTTTCAAAAACGCTTTCGTTTCCTCTTATAAAATCATATACCGCAGGCTCGCATACCATAAAGCCTATATTTATTAAATCTCCGTCGAGATCCGACTTTTCCCTGAATGCTTTTACCGTACCATTCTCGTCAATATCCACAACGCCTTTGCTTTGCCCGAAATTATAAACGCAAATGGTAGCTAATTTACCAGATTTCTTATGCGATTCCAAAACGGCATTAATATCTATATCGCCAACAGCGTCGCCATAAGTCAATAAAAAAGGCTCCTCACCGATATAAGCTCTTGCTCGCAATACTCTGCCTCCCGTCTGAGTAAGCAGCCCCGTGTCTGCAACGGTAACCTTCCAATCAAATTTAGGCGCTTTCAAAATATGGCTTTCACCAGAAGAGAAATCAAACGTAACGTCATTTGTGTACATATCGAAGTGCGCAAAATACTCTTTTATTAATTGTTGTTTATAGCCCGCTAAAACCACAAAATCGTTAAACCCTTGCGTTGCATAAATTCGCATAATATGCACTAAAATGGGATACTTTCCTATCTCAATCATAGGCTTAGGTTTAAGGTGCGATTCTTCAGATAATCTCGTTCCCAATCCACCTGCTAAAATAACAACTTTCATATTGCTTTTTCCTTTCGAGTTTAAAAAATACCGTAATCGTATCTGCCGATTACGCCTTAATATAATTGAATTATATTATAAAGTATTTTAATAATAATGTCAATTAAAGACTATACAACGGCAATATTAAATTTACGAGTTGATTCTACTGAATCCGTGCCTGTAACGATAGAATTTTTATCAGATTCCCCATTGCATATTGTCGTATATATTATTAAAAACTAATTGTGAGCATATATTTACCGCCCAAAAAATTGGGGCTTTTTATGAGAAATTACTACTACTTTGCCTTGAAAAAATACAGATCGGTTTACAAAAACGATTGATTTTTGAGCATATAAACACAGCCGACTGCTTATACGCAGTCGGCTGTGTTTATAATATTTTTTCATTTCAGAATACGGGCAATAATGCGGACCTGCAACGGCTTTGGAAGGATATTCAAAAGCAGCAACAGCGGATTGCGATTGACGTTATATACGTACTTCGGGCGCTTTGCCGTAACCGCTTTATACGCGGCTTGAGCAATCTTTTCAGGGCGAACGTTGCGCGTTTCCACCGAGTCGACTACACGACGGAAATTCACGGCGTTGCAGGCGTAGCGTTCAGTATTTTTACAGAACCTATCAAGCGCCGCCGTAGACGCGCCGAGCATACCTGTATTCACCGCGCCGGGGCGTATTATGCTGACTGAAATGCCGTTAAGATTCAGCTCCATTCGGAGCGAATCGGCGTATTTTTCGAGCGCGCCCTTGGTTACGGCATAAAGGCCGGTAAAAGGCAAAGGGTCAAGCGGAGCGAGCTCGCTTGAAGTAATTACGATACGGCCGCCCTCACCCATCATAGGCACGAACGCCTTATTTACGCGGAATACGCCGAACAGGTTGATATCGAATATTCTAGTAAACTCCACTTCGCTGATTTCGACCAGCGAATCGAGATTATATATACCTGCAAAATGTATGATGCCGTCAAGTCTGTCCGTTTCAGCCGATATTTCGGCGTACGCTTTGCCTATTGAAAGGGCGTCTGTAATATCGACGCAATAATAGTTTATGGGCAGTTCGCAGGACGGTCGGCAGTCGATACCGAAAACACGAAAGCCCTCCTCGACAAAACTCTTAGCCGCGACGTATCCCATACCGCCGCAAACGCCCGTTATAAGAATGTTTTTCATTTGTTAACCTCAATTTATCGGTTTTCCTTTGACACAAATAACCGTGCTCGGTTTAGCGTTGCAAAGTTGCCCTCTGCAACAAAATCATATGTTAAACGTCGTATATAATGGTGGGATTATACCAAAAAACTTATAAATCGTCAATCGTATAATTATATAAAACAATTGAAATAGAACGCTACAATGAACGCAGGCGGAAAACGCGCTGTTTTCCGCCTGCGTTCTTATTCCACTATCCGAATAAACCGTTCTGTTTTATAACTACCGTATGTACGGTAGATTTTGAAATTCCGAAGTAAGACGCGGCGCGCCTGACCGTCGCGCCGTTTTCTATTATGTACTCAGCTTCTTTTATTATCCGTTCGGTTATGTAATCCCACATACTCTTTCCCTCTTAATCCCTTTTAAGGGTTTAAGATAAAGTATGCCGAAACTTATCGCTTTATGCGGAATTTTGTTTAAACTGATAAAGAACGTCCGTTAAAACGACGGGCGTTCTTTTTTATAGCGTTTTTATCTGAATCGTCTTAATTAAAAATTTACCATAAACCTATACTGTCTACGTTGAAGGCGGCTTTGCTTTTCAAAATCACGGTATGCGTGCCCTCGTCCAACAGCGGCGAAAGATAGGAAAGAGCCGTTTTTTCGTCGCCCGAGAGAGATACCGTATCGACTTTTTCGCCGTCGATAAACACATCGAATTCTCCGTATTCCGCGCCGAATTGCGAAAATACCGCAAAGCGCGTTCCTGTAAATTCAAACATCATGCTCGCGTCTTTTCCGCAATAGAGTTTGCCGAAGGTAGAAAGAGTATTTACAAGCTCCCAATCTCCGCGGCAGACGAAAGATTCTTCATACGGAGAGCGCAGACTGCCGCCAGAAAGGTTGAGCGACATTTCAAGACCGCGCAGGGCGATATATTTTGTACCCGACGCGTAAGTGTCCGTTACTATTATCTTATAGTAACGCAGTTTGCACTCGTCGAAATCCACAATAACGTTGTCGTTTGAAACGGCGGCGTCTGATACTTCCGCAATCAGTTTCATATCGTTCAAATCGGTTCCGCCGTATAAACAGAAATTTTTCGGCTGATATTTTCTTGACGGTTCGCCGAAAATCGTCAGCCTGTTAGCGTCGATTATTCCGCCTAAATCTACGGTAAGTTCAAAGGGATTTTCCGCAGTGATATTCGTCCTGTCGGAGTGAATGAAGTTGGTCTTATCGTCGTCAAAGAGATTATCTATCGCAAAATGCCCCTCTTCGTATCCGTCCGTCCACGGAGAATAGTTGGTTTCAATGACCGAGGGCGAGGTTTCGGGAACGACAGAACACGCCGCCTCGTATTGCTTAGGATAATATTTTTCCGAAGCGAACCTAGTCGGAGCGTCCGCCGCGTTCCTGTACGCGCCGGTAAGATAACTTACGTTCACCTCGTCGCCGTTAAATTTTCCCCAACCCACGCCGATATAAGCACGCGCGCTGTCGACGAGAAGAACCGCCTTGAAGTACAGATAATCCCCCTCTTTCAAATTGAAATCGGCATAAGAGTTTTCCTGCTCCAAATGGAATTTATCGTCGCCTGCCGTATTTACAAGCGTCGCCGCGAGAGTATAATTTACTCCGTCGAATGAGGTATAAAGCGCGACCGAACGCCTGCCGCGGACTGCAATGCGGTAATCGCCGCCGCTTTGAATATAAATTTTGCCGCTCAACTCCATTACGGCGTTGCCCGAAGGGTTGGGAACCCAAATTTCTGCGTTGCCGTTCTGCACGGGATTGACGTTATTTTCCTTTACAACTGTTTCGTAACCCGAATAGCCGCTCTCGTACGCCTCCTCCGCGCTCGCAAACATATTTTCAGACGAGTAGGTGTAAACCGTCCTTTCAAGCAGATTGTCGTCCGCGCCTTGGCACAGCTCTATTATGAGCTGTTTGTCCTCAACCTCGAACGCGCCGTCTTCGCGCGATATTTCAACGGTTAAGACCATTTTGCCCGAAAGTTTATGATCGGAGTCGGGCGTATAGGTATAGATTCCGTTGCCGTTGTTTGCCAGAGTTCCGTACTGCGGCGAGGAAAAACTCTTGATTCTGTAAGAAAAACCTTCGGGAAGAACGAGCTCCTGCGAAAGGTCAAGTACGGTAGCTTCGCCGCGCTTGATTCTGAACGGTCTTGCGGTTTCATACCTCACGGTATCGCCGCCGTTTATATAAGAGCCGCCCGTCTGGTAGATAGTGGCGACAGGGACGTACATAGGGTAGTTCTTCGCCGCAATCTCTTCAAGCACACTTTCCGATACGGTCTGGTGCAGAAGTTCGGTGAAATAATATGTCATATCGTGCTGCGTAGCCTCGCACAGGGCGCGGAACCAGACGTCGGCGCCGCCGCTGCCTTTGCCGAGTACGGTCGCCGCAAGGAAGGCGTCCTGTCCGAATGAATGAAGTATATTCGCGTACGAATCGAGGTCGGAATTCGCCGTTCCGCTCCGGGAAGAGGTTATCGTTTTATTCAATACCCACGCGGGGTCGGTATAGCAATTCCAATCTGAAAGCCCTCCGTCAAGCGTTCTCGCCGAGGATATATCTGTAAATAGGCTGTACGATACGAGGCTCACCGCGTTGTTCGTAACCTCGTCGCCGGGCACAAAACCGAACCGCTGATAGTGGTGATTATACTCGTGGATATTTCCCCAACTTCCCGATGTTACGAAAGTATCGTAATCGAGAGCGTTGGTCATCCAGCTTAACGGACAATTTACGGTATTTCTGCCAACAAAGGCAACCGCCGCGCCTGCGGCAACGAAACAGTCGTAAATAAAATTAATGCCTATATCCGCCGAACCCGACGGCACCTGATTGGATACGGAAGAAATTTTTTCCCAGAGCTCGGCTACGTCTGTAAGCTGAGAATAGGAAAACTCAGCCGCATAAGCCGCAGGACCGGATATGCGCACTCCGTCGTCCCAAACTTCGAGGTCGAAATAGGGCGCGGAAGATTGCGCGCTTTGTTCAAATTCTTCTTGCGTGGTATAACCGAGAATAAAATGCGAATACGCTACGCCGCCCGAAATAGTAACCGTAAACCGCGCGCCCTGATTTACGGGCTTGATATACACGGGTCCGCCGAGGAACGAACCGACGTAGCCTACGGTGGAGCCGACCGTCATAGTATTAAGAATTACGGGCATACGGTTAAACTCACGCTTTGCCCAGATATTGTTGGCTTGTCCGTTTGAGAGCGCCTGTCCTATTTCTACTGTGACTCCGCCCGTCTTTTCAAGGTCTGCTTCGCTCATCTCTATCTTTAAAACTTCGCCCGCGGGCGCGTATAATCCCGTTATATGGTTGCCCGAACGGCGCGCCTGAATAGTAATTTTTTTGACGAGCGCGGGCTCGTCGTCAGAAACGTTGCCAAGGTACATTCCCTCTGCGGCGGAATGCTTATATAGCTTTCCGCCCGTTGGAACGCCGTTTAAATACAGATTGCCGTTCTCGTCCATACTGTCGTAAGATTCCGAGCCTGCGCATAACTGCGCGTTTTCCGCGAGGAGAGCCGCCTTTTCGACGGGATTGGTTTCCTCTCCCGCTCCGTAGAGCAACGTTCCGTAAACAGGGTAGGCGTCAAGTCCGCCGTCGCCGACTACCGGCGTTCGGCGCGGAACAGTACCTATCACTTCCGCAGAATATCCGACTTTTGATTCATTGCGGTAAAAGGGGGTAAAGCTTTCCGCTTTTTCGCTATTATCCGATGACGGATTGCAACCGATGCAACAAGTCATGAACGCCAACGACAAACTCATAACTACGGAGAGTACGATTGAAACCGAAATACGTATTTTCTTCAAAACCAAACCTCTTGTTTTAAATCAGCAAGCCTTTAAGCTTGATAAAACTATGCGCCGTCTTTCATTATAAAGTATATCATAAAAGCCGCTAAAAATACAATAAATCACTATAAATTAAAACAGAAAAAAGGCGGAAACAAAATGTTTCCGCCGATAATCCGAACCATGATCGACATTCCGCTGAATTTGCCGATATCTTTATTATTTTAAGCTTGAAAACGCGACCGAAAATCTGCTCTTCGCCCGTTTTCAGATAACGCGCCCGCCTGTTTTATCTATTACCAAGTACGGGAGTTGAGTTGACGGAATTGCGCTACGGTGGAAACGTGGGAGTTAAGTCCGCCGTCGACGTTGACTATCTGACCCGTAACGTAAGCGCTCTCGTCGGAAGCGAGATATACGCACATATAGCCTATATCTTCGGGGCAACCGTAGCGGTTGACCATAATATTGCTTGTAAATATGTCCTTCAACATCTGAGGAACGTGCGCGTCGTTTTCGGGCGTTACTATAAGTCCGGGGCGAACGCAGTTGCAACGAATATTCTGTTTGCCGTACTGCAAAGCGGTGTACTGCGTAAGCTTATCCACGCCTGCCTTGGCGCAAGCGTAAGCGGTTGAGCTGAGGTCGCCGCTGCAAGAAGCCATAGAGCCTATATTGATAATAGACCCGCCGCCGTTCTTCTGCAAATAGGGCAGAACGGTCTTTGTTGCATAGAACGTGCCGCGCATATCGCTTTGGAAAATATTGTCCCACATTTCAAGGGAAAGCTCGTCCACGCGCCCGTCCTTTAAGGCTACGTTTGCCGCATTGTTTACAAGAACGTCTATTTTACCGTACTTTTCGGCCGTGTCGGCAAACAGCTTTTCTATGCTGCCCGTATCCGTTATATCCATAAAATGATAGCACGCCTCGCCGCCTTCTTTTACGATGCGGTCTACAACTGCCTGTCCTTTTTCCTGACGTCTGCCGCAGACTACTACTTTAGCGCCTTCCGCAGCAAACAATCTTGCAATGCCTATACCTATTCCGCTGGTGGAACCGGTAACTATGGCTACTTTACCTTTTAATCTGTCCATAACCTTTACACCTCTGATAGAATTTACTTTATTATATCATTATTTTATAAAATTTCAAGCGATTTAAATAATTTTTCGTATACGTGTATACGACCTTTTTCTATTCGTATTCATCGTACGAACGGCGGTCGTCGGGCGGACAGCATTGTGGGGGACAGCAATCCTGCGGGAACGGCGGACAGGGCGGCGGACAATTTTCGTGCGCGTTATTGCGGCGTTGTCCCGACGGACAGACGGGTTTTTGCGATTTATCGGGTTTTTTGTTTATATCGGTAAGAATTACGTCCTCGCCTATCTTTATTACGTTAGCTACGGGTATAAATACGTCCTGTCTGGTAAGACTGAAACCTTTCCCTCCCGTTACGAAATACCCCTTTATCTTGTTTTCAGGATAAAAAAAGATAACGTCGCACACCCTGCCGAGATGTTTGCCGTCCGAAACGGATATTACTTCAAGCTTTTTAATTTTATTGAAAGATAATTCCATATAAATAAAATATGCGGCGGGAAAGCTGAAATTTCCTGCCGCAACGCTTTTATCGCATATAAAACCTACCTTTTATACCTTGAAGCTTGCAATCTGATTGAGCGGATTATGCAAGAAAATATAATCCAGCCTGAATTTGCTGTCGGCTATCGCATCGGCAAAGCGGGCTGAGGTATTTCCGCCGATCCACGCTATGACCTGGAAAGCGATAAGCCCCAACATTGCAAGAATAGCCACGGCAAGCACCATACCGAAGAGCTTGTTGATCACTTTGACCACGGGATTGTTTATTTCTACGATATTTTTGATTATAGAAACTATAATAATTCTGACTATCTGCACTACGATAAACATAGCTACGCATACCGCGACTATATCTATCCTTATCTTTACGAGGAAATCGCAGAACCAATTATCCGCGCTTTCCACCGCGTTTAAAAGAGCGGTCATCAAATCTTTTACGAAATCCCAGTTAAGTACTATACCGTAAAGGAAATAACAAACGACCAGCGATATAATAACACCGAAGATGCCGCTTGTGAAAAATTTTAATACGTTGCCGAAACCGACTATAAGTCCTATCAGCGCAAACGCGACTACGACGCCCAAGGCTATCCAGTCTGCTAATATCATAGTCGTACCTCCATACTTAACACATTATATCATAAACCGATTGAAAATGTAAACTCTTAAAGCTAAAAAAAAGCAATTTTTAATCGGATTAACTTATTTGTCGCATTAATTATGACAAATTTTGGCGTATTAAACCAAAATTTGTCTTTTTTATGAGAGAAATAAAATTTTATCGGTCAATATTTCCTGCGAATTACAATTATTGACCTTTTAAACGGCAAATATAATCTAGGCAAAAGGTCAGTTGTCCCCTTCCCCGTCCTGTCCGCGGGCATTTTCGCCTTCGGAGACTTCCTCCCCTACGGCGGTTTGAGGCGACGCGCTCTTCCCCCCCGCGAATTTGACCTTGAATCTGTTTACGGTAGATTTGAAATGACTTCTGAAATTTTTATCCGTTACGAGGACGGCGGCGCAGGGCACGACGGAGACGGCAACGGCTATACAGCCGTTTACAAGCAGCTCTATCCAACGGCTTTCAAACGATTGAAGGGAGAAATGCACCGCGATAAGCGCAACGGCAAAAATCGCTATAAACAGATAGTTTTTAAAGTAAAACTTTTTCGGCGAGGTTAAAAATACGTGTTTATACAGAACGTAAGGGTCTACTACGTGACAGATGAAGATATTTGTAACTATCGTTGCGGCGATGACGCCTACGACGCCGATTTCGGGGCCGAAAAGTTCTTTGAACAACAGTACGAACGCAACCGAAAGCACGATATTTACCACGCCTTCTACGACCGCACGCCATCTGTCGTAATAGAACGTGCCGGTTGCGTCGCGAAAAAGCGTATTCGCCTTGCGCATAAACTGAATGAAAGAGTTTAAGGTTATAACGAAAGATATACTCTTAGCCATAATATGGTCCGCGCCGAGCCAGATGGCTATAAAATCGTCTATGACCGCGTAATAGCCGAGGAAGAATACCACGCCTATTATGAAATTGAAAACGTGAAAAAATTTATAATAACGGAGCACGGACTCGTTGTCCTCGCTGAGGCACATATGCCCTACGACCGAGGTCAGAGGAGTGAAGAAAAGCGCGAGCAGCCCCGTCATCGCAGTCATAACGGCGACGTAATTGCTGTAATAACCGAGAACCGCCACGCCGATAAACGCGGAAATTATGATGCTGTCCACCGAATTTACCAGAACCGCGCCTATCTTGTGCATAAACATTGCTTTTACGTTTTTGCTAACGTTATGCCTTGTTTCGGCGTCTACGATTTGTTTATCCGCAATCACCGCGCCGTACTTGAAGCGGGTTATCAATTCGGTGATTATCCACTGCGCCGCCACGGCAACTATACGGCAGACGAGATAGCCGACGAACGAACGGGTGATTACCACCGTTATTATTTGCAGAACGTACTGCAAAAGCTGTCCGCCCGAGGAAATAGCCGTTGTTATATAGTTGTTTTTATAGGCGTTGATTATCGCAGTCTTAGCGCTGAACATATAAGTCAGCACGACCGAAACGAGCATCAACCCGAAAGTAAAATAGAGGTTTACGTTGAGACTGCTGTAATCTGCGGCTAAGTACTTTAAAAAGGGCATTAGTATTACGCCGCCCGCCAGAATGACGCCGCCGATTACGAGATTGAGTTTTTTAAAAAGAAAGTACAGCGCAGAAAGTTTTTTGTTGTCTCCTTCCACCACCGGCTTGTACATACAAAAGGTTATCGCGCTGCCTATGCCCAGTTCGGCAACGGATAAAAAGCCTATTATGCTGGTATAAAGCGAATCGAGCCCGTTTACCCTGTCGCCGTCCGCGACGTAGTTTATTAAAAATCTTCTTACCAACAGCGAACCGATGAGAAGAAGAATTTTGAACGAAACGGAAACCGTTACGTTCAATATGCCTTTCTTTTTATCCAAATTATCATCCTCTTAATCAGAAAGTGAAATTAACCGCGATTACGCGCCGATATGCGCCTTCAACCTAGCTATATTTGCGGGATATCTGCTTATATCGCCCGAGAATATGCTCGAAGTACCCGCCACGAATACGCCTGCGCCGAACGCGCGGAGCTTCTGCCCGTTTTCGGGCGTGATGTTTCCGTCTACTTCGATTATAATATCTTCGCGGTTGTGCTCTTTTAAAAATTTTTGCAGTTTTTCAGCTTTTTTGAGCGTGCTGGGCACGATTTTCTGCCCCGCGAACCCGGGATTTACCATCAATAGATTTATGCCGTCGATATAATCCAGAACCTCTTCGAGGACGTATATGGGCGTAGCGGGATTGATGGCGAGAAATCTTTTGCATTTATACGGCGCAAGCCAGTCCAGCGCGCGCTGAACCTGATAGGTGCTTTCGTAGTGTATCGATACTATATCGCCCTCTTTTATGCCTATCCATTGCAGCTTGTATTCGGGGTCTTTTATCATAAGGTGAATATCGAGAGGAATTTTCGTAAGCTCGCGCAAGCCCCTGATATAGTCAACGCCCAAGCCGAAGTTGGGGACGAATTCTCCGTCCATCACGTCGATATGCAGATAGCCTATGTTCTCCCGCTCGAATATCTTTATTATTTCCTTTAAATTTACCAGGTCGGCGCACATCATAGACGCCGAAATCCGACTCTTTTCCATACAGTAAACCCCCGCAATTAATTTTTATTCCATATTGTCATTACTTTGCAATAAGGTTCTTTATGCCCTTTCATTAGTTCAAGCCCTTCGGCAAGCTCTTCCTGCGCGAAAGTGTGAGATATAAGACATTCCGCCTTAATCTCTCCCGAATTCAAAGCCCGCTTTACGTCCGACCAATCGCAGGGCGCGTCCTTTTCGTACGCAGAATTCCAAGTGCCGATAACCGAGAGCTGTTTGCGAAGAATACGCCAATAGACGTCCTGTTTAAAGGTTATATCTCCCTCGGGGTTGCCCATTAGAACCAATCTTCCGCCCGCTTTTACAAGACCGACCGATTTGTTTATCGCCGCGTTCGTTCCTACCGCTTCTATCACGGCGTCGTATTCTTCCGACGCGTCGCTGAGCAGTTTGTATTCTATGCCGCCTATTATCTCGGCGAGTTTGCGCTTATCTTCGCTTCTGCCTATTACTGTTACGGATTGCGCTTGGGCTTTAAGCGCCCATTGCGCCGCCGCAAAAGCTATCATTCCCGAGCCGACAATCGCCACTCTGTCTCCGCTTTTAATCCCCGCCTGCTTTACCGCGTGAAGGGCAACAGACAGAGGCTCCATCATCGCCGCCGCTTCAAACGGAACGCTGTCTGAAAGCTCGATTAGATTCCAGACGGGCACGGCGACGTACTCGGCAAACCCACCGTCTCGGCGCGAGCCTACGTAATCGTAGCTCCTACACATTTCGTAGCGCCCCGAAGCGCATTGGTCGCATTTTTTACAGGGTATCAGGGGGAATATCCCCACCTTTTTGCCGATTAAGCTTTTATCCTTTTCGCAACCGACTTCTTCCACTACGCCCGAAAACTCGTGCCCGGGCACGGTGGGAAAATGATACGTGCCCTTCGTGTAGATGCGGGGAATATCGGAACTGCAAATTCCCGCCGCCTTGACTTTTACTATCGCCCAGCCTTCGGGGCATTCGGGATAGTCGACGTCGCAATATTCGAGTTTGTTTACCGCTTTCAGAGAATAAGCTTTCATCTTACTTCCGCCTCCGATTTGAATTTTTCTACGTCTGCCGCCGTAGTTATTTTATAGTTGCGTTCGTCCCCCCTTACGAGGCGGATATTAAGTTTATTTTTATACGCTATTTCGCTGCTTCCGCGAACCTCAGACAAATCTTTTTCGGTCAGTCCGTTATGAATAGAATAGTATTTACCGAGGCAGAACCCCTCGGGCGATTGACCTGCAAACAATAGGTCGCGGTTGAGCAAAGAAGAGATTTCCCTGCCGTTCTCGCTTACGTAGACGGTGTCCTTCAACGGCAGAACGGGAAGAACTCCGTCTGCGCCGTCGGGGATATTCAGGCAGCTTTCTATCATACTTTCGCTTACGTTAGGGCGCGCCGCGTCGTGGATTATAACGCAGTCAGAGGGATTAGCTCCTATTTCATACGCTTTTTCAAGTCCGTTAAGCACTGATTTCTGTCGACTGCTCCCCGCAGGCGCGAAAGCGGCGAATTTGGTTATGCCGCATTTTGTAACCCACTCGCTTATAAAAGTCTGCCAGATTTCGGCAGCTACGATAACTATTTTATCTACCGCGGAAACGCTCTGGAATTTTTCGAGGCAGTAGGAAATAACCGGCTTTCCGTTTACCGTCAAATACTGTTTAGGCACGTCGGCGCCTACTCTAGTACCCGTTCCGCCTGCAAGAATAATAGCTACGTTCATTTTTTTATACCCCTTTTATACCCTTTTTCAAGCCGCAAAAGCGTCAAAGCCGTAAATCTTCTGAATTTTTATATGTATATAATTCTATCACGCTATGAGAAATATGTCAATTAATAGTTTAAATATAATAAACGGCGTAATTTTATAAAAGTTTATAGGACGAATAACGCCGCCTGCGGCGCCGTATTTCGGCGCCGCAGGCGGCGAACGATTTTATTAATTATAAATCAGCTATTAATCAGCCTATATTGGCGCGTATCTGCTTTAAAGCGGATTTTTCAAGCCGCGAAACCTGCGCCTGAGAGATGCCCACTTCCGCAGAAATTTCCGTCTGGGTTTTGCCCTCGAAATAGCGAAGAACGAGAATATTGCGCTCTCTCGCTTCGAGGCGGGATATAGCTTCGTACAGAGCCGCCTTTTCCGTCCACGTTTCGTCGTTGTTCTTTTCGTCGAATATCTGGTCCACGAGCAAAAGCTCGTCCCCCGCCTTGTTGTATACGGGATCGTAAAGAGAAACGGGGTCGGATATGGCGTCCAGAGCGTACGCTACCTCCGATACGGCTATATTCATTTCGCCGGCTATTTTATCGTAGGTTACGTCCTCGTCGCAAGCTTCCAGCTTTTCCCTTACCTTTAAAATCTGATAGGCAGTATCCCTTATCGAACGCGAAACTCTTAAAGAATTTCCGTCGCGCAAATAGCGCTTTATCTCTCCCAGAATCATAGGCACGGCGTAGGTGGAAAACCTTACGTTGAAGCCCGAATCGAACCCGTTAATAGCCTTGATAAGCCCCACGCAACCCGCTTGAAAAAGGTCGTCGGCGTTGGCGTTTTTAGCCCAGAATCTGCGAACCAGCGACAGTACCAGGCGCATGTTTCCTACTATGAATTTTTCCCTGGCCTCGGCGTCGCCTTTTTTGATTTTAGCCATCAACTCTTCCTGTTCGCTTTGACTGAGTTTTGGCAGCCCCGAAGTATCCACTCCGCAAATAACCACTTTCTGCAACATATTTTTACCCTCCTTGACGGTTGAATATGTACATAAAGTTTACACTTATTTTTAGCCATATAAGAGCGGTACGGCATTATTATGCGCTGGCAGAGTGTTTTGAAAGGCGGTAACAGTCTATTTAAATCTGGCGGGTTATATCCTTTTTAAGCTTGCCGATAATCTTTTTTTCCAGTCGCGATATGTAGCTTTGCGAAATGCCGAGTCTGTCGGCTACGTCCTTTTGAGTCATCTCTTCGCCCCCGTCCAGCCCGAATCGCATACGCATTATCTTCTGCTCGCGCGGGGATAGTCTTGAAAGAGAAGCCTTTAAAAGCTCCCTCTCCACGCCGCCCTCTATATCCGAATACACGCAATCCGCGTCTGTGCCCATCACGTCGGACAACAACAGCTCGTTGCCTTCCCAATCGGTATTAAGCGGCTCGTCGAAGGATACTTCCTGCTTTAACCGCGACATACGCCTTAAATACATAAGTATTTCGTTTTCTATACAGCGCGAAGCGTAGGTTGCAAGCTTGATATTCTTATCCGATTTAAACGAATTGATAGCCTTGATAAGCCCTATCGTTCCGACGGAAACGAGGTCGTCGCCGTCGACGCCCGAACCTTCGAACTTTTTGGCTATGTACACGACCAGCCGCAGATTGTGCTCCACCAAATGGGTTTTGGCGGCAGAGTCGCCGTTTTCAAGCATAGTTATAGTGTCCTTTTCCTCGTCGGAGGATAGCGGAAGGGGCAGAGCCTCTGTGCCGCATATGTAATCGAGGGTGTTTCCGACGAAAATAGAACGAATAATTTCTTTTATTTTATCAAACATCAGTTTACCTCCGCTAGGTCGGGGTGCAATACTATTCGGTTTATCCTGTTCGGCGCAACCCCTATTTTAACCTTTAAATGAAACGTATTTTTTTCGCCGTCGTCTATCTCTATTTTATCGGCGGTAAACACAGCCATTTTTTTATTTCCCGTAACAGTATGTATTGACGCGAAAGTTTTTATCCCGTTTACTTCGATAAGTTTTTCCGCAAGTTCGTAAGGTATTACGCTTACCGGCTGGCCGGAATAATACACGCGGTTTCCGCTGTCGTAAAAACCCGAGCAGGATACACTGTATTCCCCCAGATATATGCGGCAATCAACAGCGTTTTTGGCGTGCCTTGAAATTATTCGGGAAGCCGTTTTTTTTGCCGCCGACGCCAAAACCAACGCAAGGAATATCGGTATTCCCACGGGTACGGAGGATATTAAAAATCCCCCTCCCTCCTCGTACTTTATATCCGCAAGCGAAAAAATCCCTAAAAGCAGACCGCCGAGCGCGAACGATAGCGCAAAAAAGCATACGGCGAATTTTACGTAACCTTTCACGCTATTGTATCTGCCGGCGACCGCGCAGAGCGCGAACCCCGAGGCGAGTTTTACCGCTACGGCGACAGCGCCCGAAAGCCGCATAAGCGGAAAAATCACAGCGAAACACGCGCCGAGTGCGGAAGAGATTGCAAGGCGGAAAATTCCGCACGGATTTTTGACTATCGCCTTTGCGGAATACAGAAGCGTGAAGTCCATACAGAAATTTTCGAGAATAGCCGTTTCAAGGTACACTTGCATCGTAAGCTGTATTATAACGGCTTTACGGCGTCGTAAAATGTAAAAAACGCGCGCAATATGTCGGATAAGGTCGATAACGCGATTTTCTTCGGGGCGGAAATAGTTTAACCGCGGTAAGAAATTGCTTTTGCGTTAAATGCGTTGAGCGGAAGCGACGCATACTAAAAAAGCGGCGGAGGCGCTATTATTCAGCGCCCCCGCCGCAACACGGTAAAAATCAAAACCGAATACTCTGTAAAATTTCCTCTATTTCTTCCCTGCTTTCCGCCTTGAAAAGTTTGAGTTTAACCGCGGCGGAATTCGGCTTACCCTTTATGTAAAAGGCTATCATTTTGCGCATATACACGATTGCAAAACGCGCGTCGAAATATTTGAAAGTATCTTCAAGCTGTTTTTTAATAACCGCTTTTTTATCATCTATCTCTTTCCCGCATATTTCCGCGAATACGAATGGGTTGTACATAGCCCCCCTCGCTATCATAATTCCGTCCGCGCCCGTTTCTTGCATAAGCTTGTCCGCGTCGGCTTTACAGAATACGCCGCCGTTGGCAATGACGGGGATATTCAAAGCGCTTTTTACAGCGGCTATCTGACCGTAATCCACTTCTCCGGAATAGATTTTGTCGCGCGTCCTGCCGTGCACGGTTACCATATCCGCTCCGGCGTCCTGCATTGCGACGGCAAAATCGCGGGCTATTATGCGCTTTTCGTCCAGACCTATGCGGAATTTAACCGAGACGGGTTTGCCGCTCTTCCTGCACTCCCTTACAATCTCCTGCGCGAGCGGAATATTGCCCATAAGCGCGCTGCCTTCGCCGTTCTTGAAAATTTTAGGCACGGGGCAACCCATATTTATATCTATCAGCTCGAACGGTGAAAGATATTCGCTCTCCGCCGCCGCGCGCATAAAATACGGGTCGCTTCCGAATATCTGAACCGCCTTGATTCCGTCATATTCGGGGGGCAATTTTAAAAGCTCCTTGGTGCCCTCGCTGTTATAGAACAGCCCTTTCGCGCTAACCATTTCGGTGAATGTAAGCCCTGCGCCGAGAGAAAGGCAGGTCTGCCTGAACGCACAGTTGGTATAGCCTGCAAGCGGTGCGAGAAAAAGGTTGTTAGGGGTGATTAAGTTTGATATTTTAATCTTTTTTAAGAGCATTTTTTGCCTGCAACCAATACCAGTCGAGTTCAAGTTCGTTTAATTGCGTTATGTCCTTTCCGTCCGCGATTATAAGCTGTTCGCATTTGACGAATCTGTTAGCG
The DNA here is from genome assembly GCA_964509935.1 of uncultured Clostridia bacterium. Classification (GTDB taxonomy): domain Bacteria; phylum Bacillota; class Clostridia; order Christensenellales; family Borkfalkiaceae; genus Coproplasma. The sequence continues at coordinate 48,398 of CAZDZH010000002.1, read as the reverse complement.
AATTTTTCGGTAGCGGCGGCGAGAGCGCCCTCGCAATCAACGCCCGCAAGCCGGCACACGTTTACGGCGGAGAAAAGCACGTCGCCCGCCTCTTCCTCGATATTCTCTTTATCGTCCGTCACGAGCGCGTTGAGAAGTTCGGCAACCTCTTCGCCGAGGCGTTCGGAGGCTGACACCGACGAGAGAAAATCCATTCCCGACTTAGCGGCGCGCTTTTGAACCTTTTGCGCGCGCATACAAGCGGGAAAATTGACGGGCACAGCCTGCACCTTTTCGCCGAAAGTGGTCTGGTGCTTTTCCACCTCTTTATTCTTTTCCCACACGCCGAGTGCGGAAGCCTCGTCGACCGCTTTATCCGCGCCGAAAATGTGGGAATGTCGGAAAATAAGTTTTTTAACCACGCCCGTAAGCGCGTCGGTCGCGTTGAAAGCGCCCTGCTCTTCCTTTAACACGGCGTGGAAAGCCGCCTGCAAGAGCACGTCGCCGCACTCCTCCTCTATACCGTCGTCGTCATCGCGGTTTATTGCGTCAACAAGCTCGTACGCTTCCTCAATCATATTCTGCCTGATGCTTGAACTTGTCTGCACCCTGTCCCAAGGGCAACCGCCCGGAGCGCGCAGAAGCTTTATAATATGTTCCAGGTCGGAGAAATCGTACCTGTCCTTTTTAAGGAACTCTCCTTCCTCCACAGCTACCGCGCAGGACGCGTCGTAAGGGGCTTGCCTGTCTATTTCGTAAATTTTTATCTTTTCAGCGCAACCGCCTTTGACGAACGCGCACTGCGTTTCTTCCCCGAACAGGTCGGATAAAACTATTTTAACTTCCGAAGCGGCGTACTCGTCGTCGATATCGTAAACTACCGCCGCGCGGCAGGATTTGAGCGAGCGCACCTCGTAAGAGGACAGGGAAGTTACTTGCGAACAGGTGAGTCGCGCAAGGTTTTTTATCTCCGATATTTTGGAAACGCCCTCTAAAACTTCGGTATCCCTGCTTTTTTTTAATATGATTTTGCAGGCTTCGTCCTCGGAAACAGCCCCGTCGACGCAATATACTACGGGGGTAATTTTAGAACGGGCTATTACCTTTGCGGCGAGATTTTTATTGAGCGTGTCGAAATTGCGGGAAGAGGAGAAAACGTCGTCGAGATATTCCGCGCCGTATCTTTCAAGATTTTCAAAAACTTCGCCGCGACAAGTGCGCGCCAATACGCACTCCGCGCCGCCGAGAGCGCGTTCAGCCGCAAGCGTTAGATGGTCTTTTTTTGTTCCAAGACCTACCAAGGTTATTTTCATCGGGTTTACCTCTTATTTCTTTTACCCTACCAATATACCAGAAATTGAGCAAAACCGCAACTAAATAACACACGTTGGCTGAAACAGCCGCCGCACTCACCGAAAGAAAAGTGTAGCGCACGAGCGCCGCCGACAAAATCACTCGCAGAACCGAGCTTACCCATTGCGTTACCGTGCCGTACAGCGGCTTGCCGAGAGAGGTAAGACACGCGGACGAGGTCTGCACGAGCGAAAGCGTGACGGCGTTAACAGCCATTATCCGCACCAAAGTCACGAGCAGGGTTTTTTCCGCAGGGGCGAGCGAGCGGAAAAATATGCGCGTTGCGAGCGGCGCAAACAAATAGAGAGCTACCGCGAAAGGAAGCGATATTAAAAATGTTAAATACAGCGCCTTTCTGACCTTACGTTTTGCGCCTGCTACGTCGCCCCGCTCCGCGAGGGGTGAAACGGACGGAACGCTTGCCGCCGCAAGCCCGTAAGTAACGGATACTGGGAGATTGACGAGCGTTACGGCGCAACCCGAAAATATTCCGTAGAGCGCGGTTGCGTTGCCCGCCGTTCCCCTCAATATATTGACGACCACAATGCTTTCCGCAAGCTGGCTTGCAGGCATAGCGATAGCCGTAAACGTGAGCGGTACGGTAAACTTCAATACTGTTTTATAGTCCGCGAGCGGCTCTTTATACAGCGGTTTCGCGCCGCGCGTACGGTTTAGATAAAGGCACAGCGCAAAGCTTGCCGAGATAATTTCCGACAGAGTTACCGCCAGAATAGCGGCGGAAACTGCGGCGACCGTATCGGCGCGGTAGTATCGGGCGAGCATTACGCCGAAGGCTACCTTTATCACCTGTTCGGAAACTTCGGTTACGGCGGTGGGATACATATTGCCTTTGCCCTGAAAGTATCCCCTTACTACCGAAAGAACCGACACGAAAAATACCGACGGCGACATTATTTTACAGCAAAGCGCAACCGCAGGTTCGCCCTGCACGGCGGCGAGCGGAGAACTGAGCGCGAACATCAAAAGAGAACCGATTAACCCTATCGTACCGTAAAGGTAGAACGCCGTTTTTTCAGCCCCGACGCTGTTTCCCGCAGAAATAATCCTTGCTATGCCCGTAGGTATGCCGCTTGCGGACACTGTTAAAAGTATGCAATACAGGGGGTATACCATCTGGTATATCCCCATTCCCTCGCCGCCCAGAAAAGCCAGAAGCGGAATACGGTAAAACGCGCCGAGCGCTTTGGAAATCAGCCCGCCCGCGGAAATGACGAGCGCGCCCTTTAAATAGCTTTGTTTTTTCATACGACACCTGCCGCGCCGAAGGCAATAAACCTCACTCGAACTGATTTGCAAGGATAGACGCTGAAAGCTGGGCAAGCTTGCACGCGCCCGCCTCCATTCTCGCACCCTGCTCGCTGGACAACAGCGCTACCGCGCCGAGGCAGTCGCCGTTAGCTACGATAGGCACAATAATCTGCGCGGTGATATTCTGCTCTTCCCCCTCGCAGATGGGCACGACGTCGCCGCCTTCGGCGAGGTTTGCGACGTAGCTCTTCCTTTCCTGCATTATTTTATCCAGACTTCTGGACACGAGTTTGCCCGTAACCTCCCTTTTGCCGTTGCCTGCTGCGTGCAGAACTTCGTCCGTGTCGCAGATTAAGGCGAGATGCCCGGACAAATCGTTGAGGCTTTTAGCCGTACTCTCAGAAAATTTATCAAGCGAGGCGATAGGCGAATATTTTTTAAGCATCAATTCGTCGCGGTCGGTGAAAATTTCAAGCGGGTCGCCCGATTTCAATCTTAAAGTAGAGCGTATTTCCTTGGGTATGACAACCCTGCCGAGCTCGTCTATTCTTCTTACAATTCCTGTTGCTTTCATTTAAACTCCTTTCAAGGCGGTTGGATACGCCCGTTCAGATAAAATAAGTTTGCCGCAACTTATATAAAAAAATTCCCCGACGGCAGGAAAATTCCTGCCGTCGGGGACGTATTTTATCGTTTTATTTATTTTTTTATTGTTTATTCCGCCACGGGCGCGTCCTTTTCCGCATCTGCGCTCTCCCTTACGGAAGGCTGCGATTCGGGATGTTTCATAAACCTGACGAATAAATATTTATAAGCAAAGAAATACGCTATGCCCAGCAATACCATTATTATAGACCAGAACTGCGAGGGAGTAAGCCCCGGGATAAATCCGCCGCGGTGGTCGTCGCGCACGAATTCGAGGCAGAATCTCCATACGCCGTAAGCTATCGCATAGACGCCGAAATTGCAGTTGAATTTGAATCTGAACAGCAGTACTATCATCACCGCCGCAAGGATAAACAGGAATATACACTCGAAAAGCTGAGTGGGAACTACTTTCGTATATTCCCCGTAGCTGGAAGCATACATATATATACCGTACCACGCGTCGGTTTCCGCGCCGTGGCAACAGCCCGCAAACGTACAGCCGAGTCTGCCGAAAGCGTGCGCTATCGTTATGCCTATGGGGATTACGGGAATTGCGTCGGTAAGTCCTGCGTTCATATTGTTCTGCAAAAGCTTTATCCTGGTACGGGGAGCTATTACGAACACATACAGATTCCACACGATTAGAAAGCTTGAAACGCCGCCTATAAGTCCGCCCTGAAAGGTCATATCCCCGCTTAATTTAAAACCTGCGGAGGGATTTTCGATAAAGTCGTATACGGACTGGAAAAGCATAGCCATAAAAATTCCGAACGCGGTCGCGCCGAAACCTATTATAAGAACTTTATCTATCGCCTCGTCGTTGAAATTTCTCTTTTTGAATGCAAAAACCAGAAAAGCGAAGCAGGCTATGATTCCCAAAGACATAAATAGTCCGTAGAAATACACGCCGAAGCTGACCTCGCTCGACGACACCTGCTGCATAAACACCCAGGATCCGTCTTTCAGTCTGCCGAATATGGGATAATGCCACATATTATATACCTCTTTTTTCAGTATTTGACTTACTTGATTATAGCACTTTATTCATATCAAGTCAATTTATTAATAAATATATTATTTACGGCGGAAACGAGAGCCTTATACGAGCTCTTGATAATATCGTCGTCTATGCCAGCTCCCCAACATATCTTTTCGCCGACCTCCGCGCCTACGTAAGAAATAGCCTTTGACGACGAAGTGTCGGAAAGCGCGTGCTGTTCGTAGCCTGTGAGCGTGAATTTTATGCCGCACATTTTCTTTATCGCGTTCGACACGGCGTCGAGCCTGCCGTTGCCTTCCGCGACGGTTACGGTTTTATCTCCGCCGTACGTGGCGGTTACCGTCGCCTCTATGCCTCCCTCTATCTGTTTGAAATGACATTCGGTAACGTCGAAAACCTGCCTGTTATTTACAAAATTATCGGTAAACAATCTGTAAATTTCGTCGTAGCCCAGCTCCTTATGCGCCCTATCGGAAACGCCCTTTACGAAATAGCCGAAAGCTTCCTTCATCTTGGGCGGCATATTTATGCCGTAAGCCGTCTGTAACACGTAGCCTACGCCGCCCTTGCCGGACTGGGAATTTATGCGGATTACGTCCGATTCGTACTCCCTGCCCACGTCCTTGGGGTCTATCGGGAGATAGGGAACGTCCCATATCCTCGCGGCGTCGTTCTTTCTGAACTCCATACCCTTCGCGATAGCGTCCTGATGCGAGCCCGAAAATGCCGCAAATACGAGCTCGCCGGCATACGGCTGTCTGGGGCTGACCTGCATTCCCGTAAAATTTTTGTACATTGCCGTGATGTAGGGCAGATTTTCGAAATTGAGCTCGGGGTCCACGCCTTGCGAGAACATATTCATAGCTATGGTAATAACGTCTGAATTGCCCGTGCGCTCGCCGTTGCCGAAGAGGGTGCCCTCTATTCTGTCCGCGCCCGCAAGCAAACCGAATTCTGCCGCGGCGACGCCGCATCCGCGGTCGTTGTGCGGATGAAGAGATAAAACGACGCTGTCGCGGTATTTCATATTTTTATGGATATACTCAACCTGTTGTGCGTATACGTGAGGCATAGCGTTTTCAACGGTTGCGGGAAGGTTGATTATCGCCTTTCGGTCGGCGGTAGGTTGCCAAACTTCCAAAACTGCGTTTATCACTTCGAGAGCGTAATCCGGTTCCGTACCCGTGAACGATTCGGGAGAATACTCGAAGCGGTAAGCCGCCCCGTCCTTTTCGGCGAGCTGCTTCAATAACGCCGCGCCGTTTACCGCAATGCGCTTGATTTGCTCCTTATCTTTTCTGAAAACCTGTTCCCTCTGCGCGACCGAAGTGGAATTATAGACGTGCACTATGACGTTCTTTGCGCCTCGCACGGCGTCGAAGGTCTTTTTTATGATATGCTCGCGCGCCTGCGTCAACACCTGTACGGTTACGTCGTCGGGGATTAGATTTTCGTCTATCAGTTTCCTTAAAAAGCGGTATTCGGTTTCGGAAGCCGCGGGAAAGCCGACTTCTATCTCCTTGAAGCCTATTTCCACAAGCAGCTTGAAAAATTCGACCTTTGCTTCCAGCCCCATAGGTTCGATAAGGCTTTGGTTGCCGTCGCGCAGGTCTACCGAACACCACGTGGGGGCTTTACCTATAAAGTCCTTTTCCGCCCAGTCCATACAGCGCACGGGCGGTAAAAAATACTGTTTTGCGTACTTTGTAAAATTTTTCATAATAATTTCCTGCCTCTAATTCCTTTTTGCAAGCCGAGTAAATCCCGTAAGGGTATTTAAATCGGCTTAATCTGCGGCGATGCGCCCGTTAAATCGGGCTGCGCCTGTTAAAAAAATAAGCGGAGTCTCTTAAAGAGACGCCGCTAAGCGTGGTACCACTCTTCTTTACGGAATTAATTCCGCCTTTAAGGGGCGTTCACCCCCGTCCCGTTTTACGGCGGGCAACCGTATCCGCCTACTGATAACGTTCAGCGGATCTGCTCCGCGGCGAGTTCGAAATCTCTCTTCGTTTGCCTTGCACCGAACGGCAAATCTCTTAACCCGATATAAAATCTACTGCTCCGCATCACTGCATTATAATTTTGTTTTAACAATAATATCATATGCGTTTGAAAAAATCAAGCGTTTTTACGATTTTATTTTATTGCCTTTTTTCTTCCGAAAATTCCGACCCCTTTAAGGCATGGGATAAACGCGTAAAAGCTTACGGCAATGAACATACTTACCGACCAGCCTAACGCCCACGCCCAGCATACTCCGTCGAACCGTAATCCCGCGTCCACGAGGATATAGACGCATATGACGCGAAGTATAAGGTCGGTAAACGTAGACACCGTAAAGCCGAGGTTGCCGCCGCAACCGCGGACGGCTCCGTCGGAAACTATTTTTACGCATACTACGGGCAGAAACGCCGCGACTATGCGCAGAAAACGAACGGAGCAGGCTATCGCCTCTTCGGTAGGCGTATCTATAAAAACCATAGTCAACTGTCGGGGCAGACATTCGCAGAGAGCGACGAAAATAAGGCTTGTAATCATAGCGTAACAGAGCACCGCGAGATAGCCCTGCCTAATTCTGCCGTATTCGCCCGCCGCCTTATTCTGCGAACAGTAGTTGGCGAGTCCGTTGGTCATAGTGCCTACGCCGACGTTGGCTATCTGTACGAGTTTGAAACCCGTTGTAAAGCCTGCGGCGGCGTCGAGGCTTATGAGATTTATCTTTTTCTGAACGAAGAAATTTCCGACAGAAACAAAACTGTTTTGCAAGATTATGGGGACGGAAGTCACTATTAAATCTTTAAAAATGCGTTTATCGAAAAGCCCCGCTTTTTCTTCGCATTTAACGCTCTTTATCTTTCCTATAAGCACTAAGACGGTTAGCGCGCAAGCCGCCGCCTGAGAGATGAATGTCGCCCAAGCCGCGCCCGCGACGTCCGTATGAAGCGCGCAGACGAAAAGAAAATCCAGCCCGACATTTGCCACCGAGGAAAATACGAGGAACAAAAATGGCGTTTTGCTGTCGCCGAGTGCGGAACAGATGCCGCAGCCGATATTGTAAAGAAAGACGAAAGGCAGAGAACCTGAATATATGTAGAGATAGGCGAGGCTGTCGCCGACAAGCTCGTCGGGGACGCTTAATACGTACATAGACGGAAGAGCCAACCCGAATCCGAGCCCCATTACGATAGCGCACAGCGCGGAAAAGGTTACAATAGACGTATTGACCGTTTCCCTGACCTTTAAATTGTTCCTCGCGCCGAAGAATTTTGAAACTATTACCGAACAGCCGCCGTTTGCGCCGAGGGCGAACGCGAGAAGAATATTCACTATCACCGTCGCCTGCCCAACGGAAGTCAAGGCGTTCTGTCCGTCGGCGGCAAAGTTGCCGACCACGAGAAGATCTACCAGAGAATACGCCTGTTGCACCATCGCGCTGCCCAGAAGGGGAAGAGAATACAACAATAAAGTTTTCCACACGTTGCCGCGAGTTAAATCCACCGTCGCTTTAACTTTCATACAAAAACCTGATATTATTTAAACGGTTTATATTATAACAATTTCGCCCGCCGAAATCAAACGGCGGACGAAACAATTCCGATAATATTTAATTAGTCTTATACGATGCGGACGAAACAATTCCGATAATATTTAATTAGTCTTATACGATTCGGTTATTAGTTTTATTTATATTTTAGTCTTTGCTCGCCCGTCTGTTTCTCGGAGCGACGGCAAAAGGCGCATAAAAACGGAATATGCTTAAAATATCAGTCGGTCTGACTTTCGTAGCTTTTAGGCATAGAATACAGGTCGAACTCCTCGTCTATGTCGAAATCGCTTTCGTCGTCGAACGCGGCGAGTTTGGAAACCGACACCTCGTAGGCGGTCATAGTGACAAAGCTTTCGTCGGGCTGTTTCTTCTGATATTCGCGCGACTGTATTCTGCCCGATAGCGCGACTTTGTCGCCGACGGCAAGATTTTTTACGAAGCGGGCGTTTCTGCCCCAGGCTATGGCAGGGATATAGTCGCTTTTATTGTATGAGCGGTTTACGGCAATCAGCAAATCGGCTATTTCCCTATTGAAAGGCGTAGTGCGGTAGACGGGCGGTTTGCAAATATAGCCCGAAAGCACTATGGAATTGGGATTTTTGCCGGGGTGAGTGTCCAGCACTTCGCGCACGAAAACGGTTAACATAAGCCGAGATTTACCGTTTTCAAGCTTGTTGTAGGAGCGGAACTGACCCAGCGCGCACAGCTCTCCGCCGGGCTTCATATTATCGGTCATCAATCTTTCGGATATGGTTACGGGCAGGATATCGCCCTGACCGGAAAGTCTTTTGACATCGATAAAAAATTCGTAAAATCCTTCGCCGAACACCTCGTGCGAGAAGGTCGCCTCACTTGTGATTTTTCCGCATACGTACACTTTGTTGTTCTTTTCTACGCTTGTAATCATTTCTTTTACCTCTTTAACGTGTTTTGGATTTTGATTTGGTAAGATTGCGCAAGTCCGCTTAAAAGCTCTGCCCGCCTTAACCTATCAGGTGGCGGCAATCTGCCTGCCCGTACCGTCCATAGAGTAATTCTCCCTGTAAATGAGTTCGCCTATCGGAACGAAAGTATAGCCCCTGTTTTTAAGCGTTTCTAAAATTATGGGCACTGCCTCCGCCGTATGCAGACCGTTATTGTGCATAAGTATTATCGAACCCGATTTTACGTTGTTGATGACGCGCATAGCGATGTCGGTAGCGGATAAATCCTTCCAATCCAGACTGTCCGTATCCCATTGAATGGAATAGAAGCCCTCCTCGGAAGCGGTTTTGATAAGCTCGTCGTCGTAGTCGCCGTAGGGCGGACGGAAAAGCTCCACCTCTTTTCCCGTAATCTTTTCTATCGCCTCCGACGAAGTTTTAAGTTCGAGCCTTATTTCTTCGGCGTTCAGTTTGGACATATAGGAATGGGTTGCGGAATGAGTACCTATTTCGTGCCCCGCCTCGTCTATCTTTTTTACGTATTCGGGATATTTTTCCGTCCAGAACTCCACCATAAAAAAGGTAGCCTTAACGTCGCCTACTCTTAGCGCGTTCAAAATGGCGTCGGTGTGATCGGTACCCCACGCGCAGTCGAAGGAAATGGAAATAACCTTATCGTCCCTGCCCACGGAATAAATTGGCAGAAGTCGCGGCGTTCCGCCGAAATATACCGCGTACGCGCCCGAATAGTACGCCGTCAAAGACAGCGCGGTTATAACGACCGCCGAGCAGAAACAGAGTATTACGCTTTTCAGTTTAACTATATAAGCCAACTTGCTCACCCATATTAGCAATTTAATAATTGAAAAATTTGTCTGAATTTAAGATAAAGGCTGTTTGTTTGTCGAAACCGTTTATCCCGCTGCGGTATCTTACCCGACTGTATAATTTATTTTGCAAGCCGCCCGAATATGACAAATTACCCTTGCGTCTGCGCGCAAAAAACCGCCTTTGCGCAAATCTGCGCAAAGGCGGTTTTTTAATATTCGGAATTATTTTATCTTCTTCGTCCGTTTAAGATTATTTTTTATCGTCGGAGTCAGTTTGCAGATCAGTATTGTCTTCGGCGTCTGCTTGCTGACTACGCTTAAAATTTTTATACCAGCCCGGCTTGTAATACTGACTGAATAGAAAGCCCGATAAAAGCAGGCTTAATCCGCAGATAATCCCACCGCACACGTTCATCTTGACTATGCGGGTTTCATAATCTTTTTTATAGCTTTCAAACGAAACGACTTCGGTATATTCCCCGTGCTCATCCTCCGCAATGCTGAGGGTTATCACGGGTATATAACTATTGGGGTCGTCTTCTTCCGCAGAGGGGGCTACGACGTTATATTTTTCCTCGTCCGTCTTTTTAATGCAGAATTTAAGCCACAATGAACATTCCTTTTCATTGACGTACTCGGTTTCGCCGTATTCGTCCACAGACAGCATCAAGTCGTTAAGAAATTGGTTGTTCACAACCAAAGCTTTGTATGCTATAATCAGTTTTACCTTAACGCCGTAGGAGTTTGTTACCGTAAACCTGAAATAGCTGTCTTCGGGATTTTCGGTCGTCTTTTGAATATACGTGCACTCTGTCGGCGTATCGGAATAATCCTTTATGTTCGGCTCGGTGCCGGGTTTTCTGACCAGATTGTTGATAAGCAGCAGCGCCGCGAATATCGCGCCTATGGCGAGAACCAGCCAGGCGATGAGCAACAGCCTTTTATTGTTTTCAGTTACCATATTTTTTCCGTTATTTTCCGTATTTTACGTAAATCGCGCGTACCGCGCTATTGTTAAATGCGAGTCTTTGCACAAACCCGAATTTACTTTTTCCCCTTGGATTTTCTTATTCCTTCCACCGTTTTTTCGTATCCTATTCCCTTGGGTCTGTAATAGACTTTGTCTTTCAACGCATCGGGCAGATACTGTTGTTCTACGTACCCTTCGGGGTAGTTATGCGGATATTTATAAAGTTTGCTCTGCGCTTTATCCTCCTTTCCGCCGTAGGAGTTATCCCTAAGATACGCGGGGACGCCGTCGTCGTCGCGCACGTTCTGCGCGTCGTACTGCGCGGCGTGGAAAGCCGTAACCACCGAATTGCTTTTCGGCGCTTCGCAAACGTAAATAATGGCGTTGGAAAGGGGAATAAGTCCCTCGGGCGCGCCCGTCTTTTCGAGAACGTACATTGCGGAAGAAGCTACGACGAGCGCGTTCGGGTCTGCCATTCCCACGTCCTCGGAAGAGTGAACTACCAGCCGCCTCGCTATGAGCATCGGGTCGCAGCCGCCCTCTATAAGGCGCATTGCGTAGTAGAGCGCGGCGTTAGAATCGGAACCGCGAAGCGACTTGCAGAACGCGGATAGGTAATCGTAGTAATCGTCCTCGTTGTAGGATAGCGCCTTTTTCTGAATGGACTGTTCCGCGTCGGAAAGATTAACCCTTATTTTTCCGTCCGCCGACGGCGGCGTAGTAAGCACGGCGAGTTCGAGCGCATTGTACGCAGTGCGCAAATCGCCACCCGCCGTTTCGGCTATGTGGCGTATCGCCGCCTGCTCCGCCTCAGCGCCGTATTCGCCCAAGCCCTTGCGCTTATCGTTCAAGGCTTTTAAAAGCGCGCCTTCTATATCGTCCGCGGACAGGCGTTCGAACCTGAAAATCCTACAACGGGACACGATTGCGGGAGTCATCGAAGCGTAGGGATTTTCCGTCGTAGAGCCTATAAAAATTATAGTGCCCTGCTCTATCGCGGGGAGCAGAGAATCCGACTGCGTCTTGTTGAAGCGGTGACACTCGTCAAGCATCAGATAGGTGCGTTTGCCGTACATTTTTAAGTTGTTTTCAGCCTCGGTTACGGCTTTTTTTACGTCGGCTACCCCCGCCTGCACGGCGTTCAATTTTATAAATTCGCCGTGCGTGGTCTGCGCGATTATGTTGGCGAGCGTAGTCTTTCCCGTACCCGGAGGTCCGTAAAAAATGCAGCTTCCTAGTCTGTCGAGAGATATTGCGCGGCGTAAAAGCGATCCTTCCGCCACTATGTGCTTCTGACCGATAAAATCGTTCAGATTGTTTGCGCGCATACGCTCGGCAAGCGGCTTTGCCGCCTCGGTATTGCCGTTTAAATCGAATAAATCCATCTGTACCGTTATTTTAAAAATTCTTTTATTTTATCCATATTTGCTTTGGCGCACTCGTAACCTTCGCGGTAAGCTCTGTCGAGCTCCTTTACGGAATACTGACTCATTCCTTTCATTTCCGGTTCGAGCCAAACGTCCCAGCAATCCTTTTCCAACTCCTTTTTTATAGAGCTTTGATTGCTGTCCATAATATCGTAGACGCGGAGAATTTTTGTTATTATGTTAGAAACGCCGTCTACCGGTTCGCGGGTGTTGCAAAGCACGTCTACCGCGACGACAACGTCAGCGCCCATATCCTTTACCTGTTTTACGGGCACTCTGCAAAGCACGCCGCCGTCCACAAGCAACATTTTATCCTGCCTGACGGGGCGGAACACGGTGGGCATAGCGCTTGAAGCCTGAACCGCCGTGGCGACCTTTCCCTCGTTCAAGGTGAGCAGTTTGCCGCTCAAAATATCGCAGGCAACGCAGCAGAATGGGATTTTAAGCTTATCGAAGGTCACGTCGCCGAGATTCTGCAAAAGCAGTTTATGGACTTTGTTTCCCTTTAAAAGCCCGAGCTTGGTTACGGGCACGGCGGAAATATCCAGAATGTCCACAGTCTTTAATTTCAAGACTATTTCAAGCATTTCGTCTATCGAAAGACCGTCGGCGTAGCCTGCGCCGACTACCGCGCCCATTGAACTGCCCGATATGAAATCGGGCTTTATCCCCTCTTCTTCCAACGCGCGCAAAACGCCGAGATGCGCGACTCCGCGGCCTCCGCCGCTTCCCAATGCAAGCCCTAATTTTTTACTCATATTCCAACCTTCTTGAAAATAATTATGTATTATGAAAAGTATGCGGCTGAATAAATTTAAAGGAGCGTTATACGCCCTTCCTCTGTTATTTTTTGCAGGCGTTATTATTATATTCCCCGAAAGGTATTTGCCGCTATGCCTCGAAGGGATTGCGCTGTGGGCGGAATGCGTCGTTCCTTCTCTGTTTCCGTTTATGGCGATAACAATGCTTCTTATTAAATCGGGCGCAGCCGCAAGAGCGGCTAAACCGCTTTCCCCCCTCTGCAAGAGGGTGCGTCTGCCCGATATATCGGCGGTTATTTTGCTTATGAGCGTATGCTCGGGCTATCCTGCGGGGAGCAGAATAGTCTGCGAATTTTACGAAAACGGGCAAATAGGCAATCAGGCAAAAAAGCTTTCTCTGTTCTGCTCTACTTCCGGTCCGCTGTTTATCGTAGCGAGCGTTGGGTTTAAAATGTTCGGAGACAAAACTCTGGGAATGGCGCTGCTTGCCGCTCACCTCGTTTCGGTTTTTTCCGTCGCGCTAGTTTACAGTCTTACGGCACGCGACGTACCGGTGCGCGCCAAGTTAAATAACGTAAAGACGGAAAATCTTTTATACGACAGCTTTTACTCCGCCGTCATCGCCTGCCTCGTCGCGGGCGGTTTTATCTGCTTTTTTTATACTTTCGCGGGAGCGGCGGAAGATTTTAATCTTCTTTTTCCGCTGAAAGCCGCTTTTTCCGCTCTGTTCGGCGAAAAAGCCGCCTCCGCGCTGTGCTACGGGCTTATCGAAGCCACGGGAGGGTGCGCAAAACTCGCCGCAAGCGCAAGTCCCGCCGCCGTGCCGCTATGCGGATTTTTAATAACCTTCGGCGGTCTTTCCATACTTCTTCAACAGCTCTGCTATCTTATAAAGTGCGGGGTAAAACCGACTTTTTTTATATCTTTCAAATTTCTGCAAGGACTTTTTTGCTTTGCGCTTCTATGGCTGTACGGTCTGTTTTAAGAGACGGTTCAATAACAGCCGAGGAGTTTGAACGATGAAGAAATTGCCTTAATGCCCTCAATCGCCTTTTTTACGTCGGGCGAGGAATAATCCGCCTCCATTTCGATAAAAAAGCGGTATTCCCCCACTCTGTCCTTAATGGGTCTGCTCTCTATTTTGGTCATATTCAGCGAATACTTGTCAAGCACGGCGAGAAGGCGCATTAGCGCGCCTGGCTCGTGCAGGCAGGTTACGGAAAAATATATCTTTTTACAGGACGCAAGCTCGTCCGCACAGCCGCGAGTGATAAGCAGAAACTGCGTGTAATTATTCTTCTCGTCCGAAACGCTCTCACTGGAAATTTGCAGATCGCCGCAAGAGCAATGAGCGCCCGCTATGGCGGCGTCTTGCGCAGTCTTTATCATCGAAACGCTTCCCGACGTGGAAGAGGTTTCGATAAGCTTTGCCTCAGGGAGATTTTCCGAAAGATACGCCGCGCATTGACCGAGTGCCTGTGCGTGGGAATATACCCTCTTTATATCTTCAAGCTTCGCGCCCTGTTGCGTAACCAGCCTGTGGTCTATTTTGATAACAGCTTCCTTGACGGCGATTATGCCCTCGGTCTGTTGCAGAAGGTCGATGTTCTGCATTACTCCGCCGTTTAAAGAATTTTCTATCGGCAGAACGGCAAAGTCGATTTCTTCGCCTTTAAGAGCCTTTACCAACTGATAGAATCCCGAGTACGGTACGGGTTGCGCTTTGGCTTTTAATTTTTCGGCGGCGAGCTGGGAATAGCTCCCCTCCGGTCCGAGATAGCCGATTTTTTTGTCCATATTATTTTTCCTTAAAGCTTGCACGGAGCGGACGGCGGTCGCCCTACGCGCGAAGCAGATTACTTTCGCGAAAAAGATTTACGCGCAAAAGATTTAAAACTCGTCCGCAAATTTATACTTTGTCGGCAATATCCAG
>CAZDZH010000002.1:0-33658 GCA_964509935.1 uncultured Clostridia bacterium | reverse complement strand
CGCGCAAAAGATTTAAAACTCGTCCGCAAATTTATACTTTGTCGGCAATATCCAGAATAAGCCTTTCGGTGTCGCACCAGCCGAGGCAGGGGTCGGTAATGGATTTTCCGTATACCTTGTCCTCGCTCTGATTGCCCTCTTCGATAAAGCTTTCTATCATAAAGCCCTTTACGTTCTTTTTGAAATCAGCGTCGTACAGGCGGTTCTGCATTACCTCTTCGCAGATTCTTATCTGCTGTTTGAACTTTTTATTGCTGTTGGAATGGTTTGCGTCGATTATGATTGCGGGGTTTTTCAGTCCCGACTTCGCATAGCCGTCGATTACCTGCATTACCGTTTCGTAGTGGAAGTTTGGTATGTCGTTTCCGTACCCGTCCACCGCTCCGCGCAAAATAGCGTGCGCGAGGGGGTTTCCGTCCGTCTTGACCTGCCAGCCGTTGAGTTTGAAAATCTGACCCGACTGCGCCGCGTATATGGAATTGAGCAGAACGAGAATACTGCCGCTCATAGGGTTTTTGATGCCTACGGGCACGTCTACGCCGCTGGCGGTGAGCCTGTGAAGCTGATTTTCGGAAGAGCGAGCTCCCACCGCTACGTAAGAGAGCAGGTCGTCGAGATAGGCGTAGTTTGCGGGGTACAGCATTTCGTCCGCGGCGGACAAGCCGCTTACGCCTATGGCGGATATGTTAAGCTCCCTTATGGCGTTGATTCCCTTCAATATATCCTCGCCCTTTTTGGGGTCGGGCTGGGAAAACATACCCTTGTAACCCACGCCCTTGGTTCTCGGTTTATTGGTGTATATTCTGGGCACGAGGACGAGCTTGTCCTTTACCTTTTCGTTGAGCTTGCCGAGCCTTTCCACATAGTCCAGAACGGGCTTTTCCGAATGGGCGGAGCAGGGTCCGACTATAATCACTAATTTATCGCTTTCGCCCGTGATAACCGAAGAGATGAGATTATCCCTCTCCTCCTTTATCTTTTTAAGTTCCGGAGGAAGGGGCTTAGCTTGCTTAATCTCTTCCGGTTCGGGTATTCTTACCTGTTTTTCAAACATTTTTCGCCTCCAACATTTTTTCCACGTCCTCCGCAACTGCCGCGGGAACGAGTCCTTTTATATCCTTTTTGAAATGCGCGGAATTTCTTACGAGAGTAGAGCTTACGTGAAGATTTTCCTGCGAGGACGGAATATACACGGTTATAATATCGTCCTTCAATTTTTTGCTCGCATAATAGTTGCGGTTTTCGTACTCGAAATCTATGCAATCGCGCACGCCGCGTATATAAAACGGGGTGTTTTCCCTTTCGAGCAGGTCCACCGCCGCGCCCGAAAAGGTAATCACTTCCACATTTTTATCGTCCTTGAAAAGTTTTTTTAAGAGATTAACCCTTTCGTCTATGTCGAAAAGAAAACTTTTCTGCGGGTTTTCCAACACCGCCACTATCACTTTGTCGAAAATTTTCAGGCTTGTTTTAATCACTTCCTCGTGCCCGACGGTCACGGGGTCGAAACTGCCTGCGAACACAGCTTTTTTCATAATTTACCTTTTATTTCCGCGCCGCACAGGGCGCTCTATCGGGCAAAATTTTTAAATTGCCCCGCATATATGCCGAAGTTTCAGCATTTAAACTCTTTTAAAAAAGGTCAGATAAGTTTTGCCGTACTTACGCTCGTCAAACCTTTCCAAGCCGCAAATTTCGCCTTCGAAGGGGCGATCGCGCTCGTAAACGGCTATGCCGTTTTCGCTTAACAGTCCGCGGTCGGCGATTATTTTCAAGGCTTGCGCGCCGTAATCGAAGCGGTAGGGCGGGTCTATGAAAATCAAATCGAAACCGCCGCCTGCGCAAGACAGACAAGCCGAAAAATCGCTTTTTGTTATCTTATAGCTTGCGCCGTCTTTCAGCTTTGCAAGGTTCTTTTTTAAAACTTTTAAAGAATCTTCGGAAATATCGTTGAAGTGAACGCTGTCCGCCATTCGCGACAGGCACTCTATGCCGAGATTTCCGCTGCCGCAGAAGAGGTCGAGGACTTTCGCCCCCGCAACGCGGGAATAGATAATATTGAAAAGACTTTCCTTTACCCTGTCGGCGGTGGGGCGTATTTCTTCGCCCTTAAACTCGGCAAGGGTCAATCCCCTGTATTTTCCGCTTATAATCCTCATTTACGGCGTATCCTTATTTTCTGCGTTTTCTCTTTTTGCTATTGATATATTCCTCGTCGAGTGGGTCGAAAAACTCGTCCTCATCCAGCTTCGCGCGTTTGTCTTTTTTAAGCTTTCCGCTCTCCTCGGAAATTTTATTCTGAATTTTTTCTTCTTTATATCTGCCGAGAATATAACCTATAAGATGCACGCCCGTAGGCAAGAGCGCAAGCGCGAGATTTACCGCCTGATGCGCGCCAAGAAGCCTTGACGGGAAGAAAGCCCAGCCGCAGGCGTATTGCAGAATGAAGGTGCAGAAGCTGTTTTCGTAGCAGATATTGATTATCTGGAAAATTATAAACGGAACAGTAGTCAGAAAGCCTATCAAAGCGCCCTTCCATATCGCGTATTCGCCCGTTTTATAAATACTTTGTTTATCGTCTGAGCCTATCGCTCTCTTCTTGTCGTTCAGCACGAATTTACGGTACGCCGTCGCTCCGTTCTGCCTGCCGAAGATTATATATGCGCTTATAATCAGCAATTCGCCGCCGCCCACCGCAAGAATTTTGACGGTGAGGTCGTCAATACCCGTAAACGCGTAAGCTATTATCGTCGAGCTGAAAATAACCAACACGATAAGGGGAAAAGCCACCCCTGCAAATATATCCTTAATCTCCCACAAAATTTTGCGGCGTTTTTCCTGCTTAGTCAACTGTTCGTCCAAAATTGATTATCCCCCTTTCGCAAATAAATTTATCTATCGGAACGTCCCGCTCTTCCTGAAAAATTTCTTCGGTAAACTGCAAATAATAGCCAATGCCCGCCTTTTCGGCAGGGTTGTCCTTTAAAAACCTGTCGTAGAATCCGCCGCCGTAACCGAGTCGGTAGCCCTGATGATTGACCGCGAGCAGAGGAACTATTATCACGTCGAAGTCGCCTGAATAGACCTGTCCCTGCGGTTCGAACGTGCCGAACGCGCCCTTTTTAAGCTCTTCGGCACTGCCGTAAAATCTTACGGCAACCATATTTTTGCCCTCCACCCTCGGCAGATATACCTCTTTTCCGTCTGAAATAAGACGGGCTATCAGCGCGCGGGTATCCGCTTCCGAGCCGAAACTGTAATACACGAAAAAGCGGAGCTTATCTTTATATAGTTCTGTTATGCAATCGCGGATAGCGCAGTCGGCTACCTCCCTTTGAGAGTGTTGAAAATATTTGCGCTTGATTTTATATTTATATCTCAGTTCATCTTTCATAGATTCTTTGGCTTCGCCGCGTTACCGAGCACAACGCCTCGTAACTGATTGTGCCCAGGCGTTCGGCGTAAGCGCGAGCGTCGTCCATAACGCACATCAGCGGCTGTTTTTCCTGACTTATAAACGCGTCCATACACAGCGTCTTTTCGCCGAGAGGATAGTTGCGTGAGAAACCGTCGGCATAGCCGAGGCGATAGGTATAAAGCTTTTCGTAATTTTTATCCGCAGAGTTATATCCCACTCCGCCGCCTACGGGTGAAGTTTCCTGCGATAGACGGGCGTAGACCTTCAACGCGGGCGTCAAGCCTTCCGCGGTAAAGCCGCTCGGCGAATAGCCGTAAAGCATAATTCCCGCCCGCGCGCCGTCGAGGAGATATTCGCCTCCGCGCAGAATTCCGCCGCTCGCCGAAATGTGCGCGACAGCTTCGGGATTGACCGCCTTTACCGCCTTTACCGCAGGCAGAAACTCGCAAAGCTGTTTTTTGCTGACCTGTGCGTCGTCGGCGGCGTATAAGTGGGAATATACCCCTAGAATCTGACTCTTATCGAGAATTTCAAGCGCTTCTTCCAGCTCGTTAAGATTACAGCCGTACCTGTTCATTCCCGTGTTGATTTTTATATGGCAGGGCAAACCGCCGATAAGTTTTGCCGCTGCCGCCCCGTTTACCGTTGCGGCAAGGTCGTAAAAGGCACATTCGGATACGTCGTCTTTGCCCAGCAGGGGAGAAAATACGAGAATCGGCTTGGTTATCCCGCCTATGCGGAGCGCCGCGCCCTCGTCGGCGATAGCTACGCAGAAACCGTCGACAATATCTTCTATTTCGCGGCTGACTTCGACCGCGCCGTGCCCGTATGCGTCAGCCTTGACTACGGCGTAAAATTTTTTACCGTGCAGTAAGCTTTTTATCTTTTCAGCGTTTGAACGTATAGCCGTAAGATTTACGACCGAAAGAGTTTTTTGCATACTGCCATTTTATGCGGCGGGACGCTAAAATAATACATTATAAATTTTAACACATAAGTTTTGCATTTGCAACGTTTTTTTGATTTTTTAGCTCTTTACACGGCGTTTTTAATGTGATAAAATGAATTTATGGAACTGAAAAACAAAATTCTTACAGAGTTGGAAGAAAAAAGGGGCGGATACGTTTCGGGAGAGAGCCTTTCGGAAAAGTTCGGCGTTACCCGTCAGGCGGTGTGGAAAGTTGTAAAAAAACTAACCGCCGAAGGCTATATAATTAATTCGGTTACGAATAAAGGATATATGCTGGACGGAAGGTGCGATTTGCTGTCCTCCTCAATCATATCCGAAAAGACGGGCGCGCACGTGGAATGTTACGACTGCGTTACTTCCACCAACACCGTCGCGCGGCAGAAATACTGTGAATACGGCAAATGCGTGATAGTCGCAGACAGCCAGAGCGAAGGGCGCAAAAAGGACGGAGGCAGATTTCTCTCGCCGGAGCGCAAGGGCATTTATATGTCGATTGCCGTTCCCCTTTGCTATCCTTTATCCTGCGCGGAAAAACTGCGCGGCGTCTGCGCCTCTACGGTCGCGGAGTGTATCGGACGCGCCTGCAATGCAAAACCGGAAATAAAAAATACCGACGAGCTGTATATCGACGGTAAAAAGGTATGCGGTATCCTTACAGAAGGCGAGGTGAATTTTGCCGCAGCAACCATTACGGGCGCTGTGATAGGCATAGGAATTTACACCGCGGAAGTAGGCGGAACGCTTGGATACGTAAGCTCCTGCGAAAGCCGTAACGCGCTGATTGCGGATATTTACATTAATCTAGAAAAAGCTTTGCTTTACGCATAATCAGAACCGCCCGTTTTTCGGGCGGTTCTTTTAAATCCTTCAAGTCCGACACTTAAAAAGATGAGTTCCGCACCGTGCAGAACTCATCTTTAAATTTTATTATACAAATTATTGATAATTGTATTTATCGCAAACTACGTACATCGGATTCGTGTTTTGCGCTATCTATTTTTTTATTACGTTGTCGGGTTCAGGAGATTGGTTGCTACGCTCCGAACGCTCCGCGTCCGATTTCTCAAACGCCTCCTTTACGGTTATGGGCATTTTGTATATCTCGCCGTTAGCCTCCGCTATCTCCATTTCCCTGTCAAGACTCTCCTGCATTGCCTGACGAACGGCGGCAATCTCCTCTTCGCTCATCTTTGCGAATTCTTCCCTCGCCCGTATCCGCGCCTTGTTTTCCTCGCTTAAAGGCGCATTTCGAGCGGAGCTTTCAGACTGCCTTTCCGACGGAAATTCCGAAGGTCTTTCCGCTGATTTTTCCGAAGGAACAACCCGCCCGTCTTTATTTTCTGCGGGATTGAGCCGAACGCTTTGTGCGGCAGGGGCAACGCTTTCCGAAGGGCGGTTATAATGCTCGTATCTCAAAGGAGTTGCGCCGTCTGTCTTTTGCCCGAAAATGCGCCCGTAGGTTTCGAGAGGAACGTCTGTAGGCAAAACGCCGACGCCCTTACCCGCAGAAGTGCGCTTTACAGCCTTTTCCGCAGGAGCCTCCGCGCAATTCTTTACGGGAATTTCGCGTTCGGATTTATTCTTAAAACTGCGTTCGTCCGTTTTTTTAACGTCGTTTTCGGGAATTTTATATGCGTCACTTCTATTTGAAAAGTCTTTAATATCGCTGTCGGGAGAAATTTCTTCGCCGCGGAGTCTTTTGTCACACTCCTCTTTATCTTCATTGACCGCTATTTTATCAGGCGAGGTTTCTTCGCCTTCGTCCATTAAGCGTTCTGTCTCTTCATTTATGCCGTCTTTTAATTCCGACGGTTGAACGCCCGTCTTAACGGAAACTTTTTCCTCTTTTTTGTCCTTTATCTCTTCCTTTTCCGCGCCTCTCTTTCCGTCGCCCGAACGCACGCCTTCGGCGCTTTCATCGCCCGACGCGTCGGAAGAGCGGACGTAATGCGCGACCGTTACGTTTCGCGGAATTTTTAACGCGCCTTTCAGTCTGTTCAGCAGACTGCTTTCCCTCTTCCAAGAAAAATAGTGTAAAAGAGTAGTTAAAATAGATGAGTACCGCTCGGCTATTCTGTTTTCCAATGCCAGAAGAGCGGCGCACGACTGAACGCTGTAAACGCCCTTGCCGACGATTGACGTTACCTCTTTGACCACTTTGCGCGAAGAATATCCGCCCTCTTTCCACTTTACTGAGAATCGGGCGGCGGCGGAAATTACTATTTCTGAAAAACTGCCCGACAATTTATCGCTATCGGCACTGCTGAAACCACTCATACTGCTACCCACGTTCCGACCTTTATTTTAATGTTTATGAACAAATTTTATCGACTTTTGCGATTATACCCCGCACCGAATACGGCGGGGCTATCGGCAAAATATTAAACAGGCGTTTAAAAGAAAGCAACTCAGAATCTGCCCGTCATCTCGGACAGCGTTCCCGAAGTAATCTCCGCCCAGGAATACGACGCCATATATACGCCCATAAACTTCTCCCGCGCGTTTTTATTTCCGTCCAACAGCTCGTAATAATCGCAAATTATCTGCTTATCGTCGATGCGGAACGAATTGTATTTAAAATCGAGAACGTAAGATATGCCGAGCTCTGCAAACACCTTTTTCGCCTCGCAAATAAGGTTATGTAACATACTCCTCGTCGTTTTATCTACGTTTTTATCCTCCCAAAGGTTGACGATAAGCTCGCTTGCAGATGCCGAAGTACCCCGTCTGTCCACGAGGTACGCAATAAGTTCTTTGGTTTTTGAGCGGGTAAATTTAACCGCCTTTCCGTCGCACAACAGCTCGAAATTGCCGAAGGTTTTCGCCTCCACAATACGTTTCTTTTCGCCGTCGCATATTTTAAGGTCGGCAAATTCTTCTTTAAGCCGCTCCTGTGTGACGGGTGAAATAAGATAGCCGCAAGCCCTTGCCTGAAATGCGAGAAGGGCGTATTTTTCCTGTTCGGTTATGAATATGACCTTGGTCTGCGGCGAAACGTCGTGTATATAACGGGCTATTTTAATACCGTCTCCGTCTGCCCATTGCGTTTCGGTAAGCACCGCGTCGTATCCCCTTCTTTCCGCAAGATAGCAGGCGTTATCCCCGTTGCTCTCCGCGTCCGCAGTCGCAAGGGGAAAAGTCTTTTTAACTAATTGTACAAGCGAATTCAACCGCTCCGTATCTCCGTCTACGCACAGCACTCTCATAACAAAGTTTTACCCCGTTGAGGCGGCTCCGGCTCTTCGATTTTCTGCGACACGTCGGACTGTAAATCTTCCGACTCGGGAACCTCTATGCTTATCCTTTCTTCGGCGACGTTCTCCCTGCCCGACAGGTCCTTTTCTATGCGGTAATTTTCAGGGAAAACAGCCCTATCGCACTCTTGAAGCACGTCTGCGTCGTAAAGAGCCGATACTATCCTCTCGTCAAGTCTAAGTCCGTCGAGAAACGAAGGGACATTCTGCCCGACTTTTTCCGCCGCACCGCGCAAAAACACCGAATAAATCTCCGCCATTCCCTTTCCGACTTCCGCTCGCCTTTTTTCCGCAGGAAGCGCAGCCACGTCGGGCAACTTCAATGCGAGGTCAGGAGAAACTCCGCATTTATTCAATACGCTTCTCGGAAAATAATCCCGATAAAAATACATCAATTTACTCTCCCCTTAAACAGATTGTTTTACGGGAGCGGTCGCCTCTTTTTCCGCACTCGACGCGCTCTTCTCTTGCGCGGCGGAATCGTCCGCTTCCCGAACGAAAAGAGGTTCTTTCGTCTGAAAATCGCTGTCGTTCAACTGATATTCGGGCTCGTTCAACTCCGCCATCTCTTCGCCGTACAATTTCTCTTCCAACGCTCCCATCTCCGCATCGTAAGCAAGATCTTCCGAAGTTTTGGCTTCGCCGCCTACGAAAATACGGGAGCTTGTCAGATCTTCCTTTCCCTTTACAAACTCTCCCGAAGTCTTGACTTCGTCTCCGTCGAGAATACGGAAACTTCTCAGATCTTCCTTTCTGAAATCTTCTTTCGACTTGATTTCGTCGCCGTCGAGAATGATCGTGCCGTGAAGCGCGTTCTTTCTGGCTTCCTGCATGAGTTTATCCAACGTGCCGAAGGCTGTCTTATAGGTTTTCATCGTGTTACGGGGCGCAGAATTCCCCTGTCCGAAAATCAGATAGCCATTCCGTACTGCCTCTTCGGGCGTAGATTCCACCTGCATCTCCTCATACACTTCGGCTGCAGAATACCCCATTTCCTTGACGAGCGCTTCGGTCATCCGATTGATCGCGGCGACCTCACGCCCGCTCCGACGGAAGTTGAACAATTTTGAGAAAAAAGATCTCGCATTGTGGTTGCGCTGTAATTCCTGAATTGCTTCTACGCGGGAACGCAGATCCATTGCCTTCTCGAAACGGCTTTCCGCGCTGCTCACGGCGTCCTCGTAAGAGATTTGCCGATACAAATCGGTGCAATCGAAAGTCTGTTTCTTGTTTTTTGCCTTCCAATCCCCGATCAGTTGTTGTTGATCTACCATAAGTTATTCCTCCGTTATAAATTTCGCCCGCACCGTAAAAAACAAGTCCGTAAACAAGCTACGGTGCGGCCGAAAGCATGATAAAAATATCAAACCTGTATCTGAGGAATCGGCTCGTTTGTTTGCTCCTGCGCGGGCGCTTCCTCTTCCGCCTGATCGACCGCCTCCTGAACGACGATCGACTCCTTGTCGCGCTCCGATTCCCTTTCGGGCGCTTCGGATTCTTTTTCCTGCGCCTGCTCGATTGCAGGTTCTTCGGGTTCGGAATATCTGATTTCATCCTCGCCGTATTTCACCCAATCATGCCAATCCGCGAAGTTATTCTCTATAAACTCTTTTGCCGACGCGATTTCTTCGGGCTTAAAATGTTCGTTTATCGTCTGCGTCATCTCTTTAATCGCACGCTTTTCCCTGTAATTGTCGATGGGATGGAACATCTTCCATAATACGCCTCTTTCGGCGTGCTTGCTCCTGACCGCTTCCAGTCTTGTAACCGCGTAAATGCTGCTCGCTTCTCTCTGAGTGTATGATAATTCGTCCATTCTCTCGCAGAGGGCGTTGACGCCGTTCACCGCCATAAGAGCGGCTTCTTTCGTGCTGTACGCGGAATCTGCTCCGTATAAAACGGATTTTGCGGCCGCGATTCGGTTGCGCGGGGTCTCTTTTACGATGAGAGAGGGTTTTACCCATTCATCGGCGCCGTTGATGGTGTCCCGATCACATTCGACCAACCCACGCTCGTCCACTTCCTCGGCGAGCGCATACAAATAATTCTGAAAATCCCGAACGGTGTCCGTCGTAGTCCTCATGCGGTCTCCCGCAACGAACGTTTCAAAGTTTTTTCGGTACGCCGACTGCGCTACATTATGAGCCCATTTTCCATATTCCAGATCGAAGTCAATCTGAAGGATGTCGTCTTCAATGAAGCCATCTTCATCCAGAGAATCTTTCATCGCCTCTTTCTTAAAAGCGTTGAGTTGCTTGATATGCGCTTTTACCGCGCTCTTTGCCTTGCTGTTTGACACGTTGAATAATTTTGCGTATGCTTCGATTGTGCTTTGCTTAGGCATTTCCTTTTCTCCTGTTTTTTAATTTATGCGTTTATTTTACGACTTTCCGTACACCGATTTTACACCTGATATAAGGTTTAAGGAAGTTTATCGGATACGGGCGGTTTGACTTCTTCCGCCTGAACTTCCGATTCAGGCTGATTTCCGTCCAAAGCTTCGACAACCACGATGGGCTCCCTGTCTATCTCTATTTCGGCAGAGGAAGGGTTGTTTGCCGCTTCAACGGGCTGAGGCATTTCCAACTCCTGCGTATCCACGGCATTTAAGTTCATCGCTTTTGCCACGCCGTCCGCGGAAATTTCTTCCTTGGACAGATACCCCTTGCCTTCAAGCACGCGTCGACCCAGAAACTTCTGCTTTTCGTCCAGCGCGCGCATTTTTGCCGATTCGTAAAGCCCCTTCTTTTCGTCGGAGGTCAGCTCTTCCAGCCCCGTGGACTTAATGTAGTCGTCCTTGGAGGGGAATGCGTCGGCTTCGAACATAGCGGTAGATTTGTTGTGATTGAGTGAACCTATCTTTTCAGTGCGGTTTTTAAGGTAATAAGCCGTGATTTTGCCGCCCTTAAAAGCGTTTTCCAGCCGTTCTACTTCCGACTTTTGCAGAGCTTTGAGCTCGTTCATCTTCTTTACGCTCTCTATCTGCAACTTTTCAACCTTTGCAGGGTCGTTTTCCTTAGCAACCTGCTTAGATATTCTCTCGGCTTCCTTTAATATCGTATCGGCTTTCTGATTGTACGCCTTTTCGCTCGAAGTAAAGCCCTTTATACTCTTTTCCTTGTCGGATACAAGCTTTTTAAGATTGAAAGCACAGCTTTCGATATCCTCGACGGGATCTGTTTTTTTGGTGATATGCATGCGAGCGTACAGAGCGTTGATCATATCCTTATTCACGCCGTACTTTCCCAGAGCCTTGAGGGGCGTTTCCAGAAATTCGGTCAGTTCCTTTACGCCCGGTTCGGAAAGATCGGGGTTTTTCAAAAGGAGCGCCCTTGCGGTCGCGAAACGAACGGATCTCATCAGTTTAGACACGTCGTAAGCAAGCTCTTTCCCGTTGTCCGGTTGCGCGAGAATCGCGTCGGAAAATTCCTTGATCGCGTTGCCCATTCTGTCCGCCATCGCCTTATAATCGATATCGTGCTCGTTGAGATACCGCACGGGGTCGAAGGCGGGATATTGCGTGAATCCGTCCGCCGACTTGTTTCCGCCATTCACCGGGTCGAGGTCGGTGGGCATTTTGGCATATTCCCTGTCCTCGTCGTTTACGAGGAAGATGTTCGCGGTCGTATCGCGCTCATCCGAGAGATAAACCTGTGCGTACGGCACGGCTGCGCCCATTTCCGCTTCCAGAACGCGCACCGTCGTAACGTTATAGGCGCGGTTTTCGGGATCTCCTCCGCACAGCGCGTCTGTCGCGCGAAGCGTTCCCAGCCAGTTGGTTACGTAATCTATGGCGCTCGTATACGCTTCGGAAATGAGAACCTGCGAGACGCTCATTCCCGCAAACCGCGTTTCGGGCGCGCTTTTTTCAAACTCTTTCGTGATGACGCCGCGCAGATGGGAAATAGGATGCTCTACAAACTCTTCGATAGAAACGCCGCTCTGTTTGATGAACGAAAGAGTAATCCACAGCGAATTGAGGTTGCTGTTCGTTGCGACGTTCTTTTTAAATTCGGCGGGAATAAACGACGAGCGCAAGTTATCTACGTTGTTGGCTACGCAACGGTTGTCGCCGGGAATCGCGTCCTCGACCATGGCGAACAACTCGCGCATATTCTCCGTCTGCTCTACGTATTCCGCTTTCAGCTGAGGGATATGCTCCACGTCGCCCTCTTTCACGGCTGTTTTGAGCGCGGTCTGCGCGTCTACAAGCTTGCGGAATCCGTAAATTTTCTGCGATTCCTCCGCGCCCGTCGCACCTTCGGGCACGAGACCGAGTTCGTCCATGCGTTTGAGAATGGCGATCACTTTCGCCTTGTATTCGGGATTATATTTTACCTCGACCGACTGCATGGCGCTTTTTAATTGCATATCTCCGAAGTAATCTTGCAATTTAAAGGCTTTTGTGGACTCGTTGTACCGCATATGATCGCCGATCATCCCGAACTCGCCGTTTTTCAGCAGCTCCTCTCCGTTTTTATAATCCTGAACGCCCAGCACGTGAGAATAGTCCTGGTTTCTGCTCGTCTGCGTCGAGTTGAAGTTCGGATTGCCTTGCGTAATCATTTGGTTGATCTCGTCGAGATCGGCGGAAAGAGACGACCTCTTCTCTTCGTCGGGCACTAGTTCGGAAAGCTTAGCTTTTAGCGAAGCCACGTCGTTTTCCAGCGGGTGAACGGGTATGGGATCGTAATCGGGAGGTAAATAGCTCTTTGCCTCTTCCCACGCCCTTTCGGCAACCTCTTCTCCGGCGAGGGCACAGATTTCGCCGTAATCTTCCGTTTTTAAGTATAAGCGCAGCATTCCTCCCATTTGGGACGCGACGTACTTTTCCGTCGTTCCCGTCTTCCTTCTGACTGCAGCTACCGCGTTATTGAAATAGGAATCCCCCATAGCTTTTCTGGCAAAATTTTCCAAAGCAGGCAACCGTTCGGGCGGTATTTCCCGCGTCATCCGCGCATAAAAAAAGTTGATTCGTTTAGTCCGGATATCTTCCTCTTCCTTAGCGACGATCTCCTCGAAAGAATCCTTGGGAATGGCAGCTAACTTGGCTTTTGACTGCGCTTCCTGCGCTTTCATTTCTTCTATGATTTTAGGTATCGGCATAATAAATCTCCTCTCTTATTTAACGTCTATCTGCGGTGCGGAGATTCTGCCGTTATCTATAACCGGCTCGCTCTTCTCTTCCGCCTGTTCTTCGTCTATCTCAACGGGAACTCTTTCGTCGTCTAAAATCGGGCGATTGCCGAAGTTGACCTCGCTGTTCGAGCGTCCTCGCTCCAGTTCATTCTGTCCTTCCAACTGTTCCAACGCCGCAACGTCCTCTTCAAATTCGGCTACGGCGCGGTCGGCTACCTGTTCTTTATCCATGCCGTCCTCGAGCATTTTTTCTTGGGAATAGATCTTGGCGCTTTCTACCTCTCTTTGCCGCTCTCTTTGCCGTCTATCCTCCGCCAGCTCCCTTTCCGCCTCCGCTAACTTTTGTTCGGAATATCTGTCGTGTATTTCGTTGTAGCTGTTGCTAACTTCGGCGTACGTTTCCTTGGGAGCGGAAAGCCGTTGCGCAACTTCCGCCCGGGTAAGTCCTCCGCGCACGCGCATTACGTTTTTCAGCGTACGGATCGTATACAATTCGCGCATGTAATCGATCGGGTGGCGCAGCGTCCAAAGCCAGGAACGGGAGGCGTGTACTTCCCGTAAGCCTCTGATTACGTCAGCCGATTCTCTGATACCCGCTTCGCGCATGCCGGGCGCATTTGCGTCTACCCCTTGCGCGGAGGGTTGCGGGAACGCGTGCGCGTAGAAAAACGCGTTGTCGACGGCGCGCCGAGCCGCTTCGCACGTTTCCGCCACCGTAGCCGCCCCACGGCGGGAACATTTCTCGTACGACGCCTGAACGTTGTCGCGAATGAGAGTTTTGTGCGCCGCTATCTGAATATCGAACACGCCTTTGGCGTCGTTTCCGCCGTATTCGGGCAGAGAGTTCGACCTGCGTATCCCCTGCTCTCTCATATTTTCCCCAAAGGATTGCATAAAGTTTTCAAACGTATTCGTAATTTCGTTCTCGCCGGGAATCGTATACCGTGCGCCCGCCCCTTCGGAAAGGGATCTGATCGCGTCTTCGTTCCGTGCGTTCGCGCCCGCCGCAAGCAGGGCGGAAAGTTTTTGAGTGTAGTACTGCTTATATAATTCGTCGAACCGCTTTCCGTTCAACGCTTCGTCGATCATCATCTTAGCGAAGTCTTTTTTGAGCGTATCTATCTGAATTGCAGTCACGCCGATTTTGCCGCACAGCGTGTTGAACCGTTCGAGCGCGACGCCGCACCGACCGTTCAGCCGCATGCGCTCCATGGCGCCGTACATCATAGCGGTTACCGCTTCGCGATGCTCCCTGTCCATTCTCGCCCTTGCCTCGGGGCTGAGTTGCGGTTCGAATACTCTGCCCTTAGGTCCGTTCTGCGGATTTGCCATTTTTATATTCCTCCTTGTTGTTTACACGTTATTTATTTAATCTGTTATTAAATCTTCAATTCAAATTCTTGCCGAGATCGGGCGCATCCTTCTCTTCGGGGGCTTCGCTCTTTTCTTCCTGCGCGCCGTCCTCCGCTTCGGATACGAACAAAGCCTCTTTTTCTTCGGCAAATTCGTCTACAAAATCCGATTTCTCCTGCCCGAACGCTTTGCGCGTTTCCGCTTCTTCGTCGAGCGCGTCCTCGAAGGTATCGCCGAATTCTTCGCGATATTTTTCATCTGCGAGAAATACTTCCCTTTCATGAACGTCCGACGCCAACATACCCAAAAGATCTTTTTCTGTTTCCGCCTGTTCGATCTCTTCTTCCGCTCTCCGACGGGTCTCCTCTTCCGATTCGAGCGGATTCACCTTCATTTCGTTATGACCCGACGCCACAACCGAATCTCCCTTTTCCGTAACGATCCACGCCGCTTCTCCGTCCGTCTGCGCCCGAGCCGCCGCAATCTGTTCTTCCGAGAAACTCCCTCTCACCTGCTCGCGCAGCTGTTCGATCGCCTTGTTTTCCCTGTAATTATTGATTGGGTGAAAAAATTTCCACAAACCGCTTCTCGAAGCGTGCTTCTCTTCTACGGCGCGCAACGCAAGCACCGCTTTGGCGCATTTTTCCTTCGCATTGTCGCCGTTTACCGACTCGCAGGCGGCGGCCACTTCCGCTCTCGCTCTTCCGAGCGCTTCCTTTACGCTCGGCTTTTCGTTTGTTTCGAGGTTGCGCCCGTAAAAAACGAACTGCGCGACCCCCGTTTTCGTGGAGGGCGTTTTGCTCAATACGTCGCGTTTCCATTGCGTGAGCCAACCTTCCTCTATCTCTCCTTCGACTTCCGCGTCGTGTACCCCGCCGTTATCGAAGATATCGTTCATGCTGGGAGCGTTATCGATTACGCCTCTTTGTATGAGCATCTCGCTCAGACCCGTCATGTATTCGCCGAATTCGTCGGTAACCTGCGCCGTATTGCGGTCAAGCTCCCGTCCGTTGAGTCTCCGTATGAGATTTTTCGTCCAGACGATTTTCAGTTGATCTTCGCAGAAATTGGAATACCCTCCCAAAAACAGATCTTCCGGGCTATACTCCTCGTCTGCGCGATCCTGCGCTCTTTGTCTGATTTCCATGATTTTGCTCATGTGCTCTCTGATTCCCGCTACCGCCTGCTCGTCGTCGGTAACGCCGAATAATTTTTTATAAGCGTTTATCATCATTTGATTAGGCATAAATTTTGCTCCTTGATATTTTACGGTTATATTATAATCTTCGGTGTACACCCAAGTTACACCGCAAATTTTTTGTTTTAAAAATTTTTTATCATTATTTCAAATCTTTCTGCGGTGCGACGGGCGGTTTTTCTTCCGTCTTTTCGCTCGTCTGAGGTACGGGTTCTTCGGCTTCGGCGACGTGCACGTTCTCTCTTGCAGGCTCGCTATTAACCGCTTCCGCCTGAGCCTGAGGTTCGGCCTCTGAATTTTCTATTTCACGAGCGTCGGTCTGCTTGAAATCGTATTTTTCGGGTTCTTTATTATATTCGGATTTGAAAGCTTCCTCGCCTGCGCCCTCTCTGATTCCGTTTTTAATAGAGCGAATAGTCAGCCATTCGCCGAGATTTTTAAAGGGATGCAGAATTTTCCAGCCAAGCGACCGCCCGGAATGGATACTTTCAAGCGCTTTTAAGGTATCGATATTCTGTCTGAGGTCGCCGGGGTGATCTTCTATGACCTTATTTGCCGCATATGAAGGGCTCACATGGTCCCCTCTTACCCTTTCGTTTATCAGATTTTTTGCGTAATCTACCCGATTTTCGGGCATACGTTTGATAGCTTCGGTAATCGCCGAACGAACCTGATACTCAGGAAAACCGCAATATCGGGAGCATTTATATTTCTCGGTCATCATCGAATCGAAATCCTCTACAATCTTGCCTATGCTTTCCTTAAAAGCGGGGCGTTGTTCGGAAACCGTTTTGAGCACGTATTGAAAGGCGCTTATATATGCGCTTGTGGGAAGCCCTCGCCTTGCTCTGCCGCTAGACGACGGAGTGGGCATTCTGTCATCGGTGCGCGTTATGGTAAGATTTTTTGCGCTCTCTCTTAATATCGCAGAATCAATTCTGAAACCAATGGAATCCAGAGCGGGGTATTTTCTGATAAATTCTTCTAATTTCATATTTTTCACCTTATTATATTTAGATTTTTCGGCGCGATTGCGTATGCGGCGCGATTTTTAGTAATTTTTATCTTTCGGGTAACAACATTTATTTTAAGTCCCGATCGAAAATCTTGAAGGAACGCTTTTATTCCGCGCTCTTCTTATTTTCGCCTTTATATTACCTCAGGCGATACACCGTAAGTACACCCGTAAATAATTACAAAAATAAATTTATCAGCCCTCTCCGAACATTTCGCGCACCTTCGCGGTAGCTACTATTTCGATATTCGTTCTCGACATAGGACCCGTGATGATAAACGCGTTGCCCCGTTCGTTGTTGACTATCCTGTCCTGTTCTACTTTGTTGATTCTGCCCGCCTTGTCGTACAGCGTGCATAAATCTTCCATATCGTTGGGCGAAAGCGCAAATATAAAGGAATACTGGCAGGCGTTTATTATCGCGGTGGACTTTCTTATAATCTCCTGCGTGCCTACGAAGTCCTTTATGTTTTGCGTGATGACTATCTGCATACCGTTGTATTTTCTTATACGCTTTGCAAGCTGGTACATAAAGTCCAAAGCGACGGGATATTTGGGGTCGATAAATACGTGAGCTTCGTCTATGGCGACTATTATTTTTCTGTTAGTTCCGTATTTAATGTTGAAATCCCTGTTCTTTATTATTTCGTTATCCAGCCATTTGAGCACCAGAAGCATCTGCGCGTTTGCGATTACGCCGTTTTTATTGGCGAGAAGGCTCTGGAAGTTGAACACGGTGAAGTTTTCCTTTACGGTCAGAGTGGATTTGCCGTTCCAGAGGTTTGAATCTCTTCCGTTGCTTGCGAACTTGGAAATGAAGTTGGATAAAATGCGCAGGTTCATCACGTCATATTCTATCGTTGCACCTGCAAGCTTTTCCTGAATGAGAGAATAGAGGTCGTCGAACACGGGATAGTCCTCCGCGGAAAGAGCGGAAAAGTCTGTGAAAAAGCCTATTCCCTTATTTTTATACAGTTCAACTATTAAATTGTTGAGATATTCCAGCGCCTGCGCGTCTATCCCCGGCAGAGCCACCCTGAAAAACTCTTCTAGGAATTGAAGATGCACGGCGAAATTATTCACTTTGGAAGCTTGCCCGTCCTCGTCGGCTTCGAGGGTGGTTATGACGTGGAAGGGGTTTATTCTGCCCTGCGACGCCGTACCCACGTCTATAAGTCTGCCGCCGAGATTTTCGGCAAGAGTTTTATACTCGTTTTCCGGGTCGAGAATAAATATTTTGCAGTTTTCCGCCGCAAGGTTTGAAAGAATGGTCTTTGTGGCGTACGACTTGCCCGAACCCGATTTACCCATAATGACCATATTCGAGTTGACCCTTTCGCTGTTGCGTTTGAAAAAGTCAACCACCACGGGAAACTGACCGTTAGTTCCTAAAATTATGCCGCCGTCGTCCATAACGGTAGAGAGCACGAACGGGAACACCGCGGCTACCGAGCCCGAATGAATGGCTCTCGCAAACTCTCCAAGATTATCGTAACGGGAAACGTTGGAGGACACGATAGCCTTGTTCTGGCGACAGAAGTTGTCGGCAAGTTCGAAGCCCTGCTCGGCAAGAATACGCTTTATCGTCTTTTTCAGGTTCTTTTTCGCCTCTCCCGCTTTGCCGTCCCTGTTGTACACGGTTATGTGAAGCGTGACTTTGAACAGCGTTTCGTTGTCGTTCTGCAACATTCTTAAAACGTCCACAAGCGTATCTATGTGCGTTTTTTTATCTATAAGCGAGCTTGCCTTGTACGACTGGTCGGTCTGGCTGGCGAGCTCCTGCAAGGAACGGTCTATCATTTTAACGGCTTTGAGTTTATCGTATGGTTCGAGATTCATCACCACCTTAGTGCCTTCGATATTGAAAATCTGATATCCCCATGCGTTAAGAACGGCAATGGGAAAATTTTTTACGGTGTAGTTGAACACCTCTTCGCCGTCTATGTATGCGCTCTTGGCGTTTAGCCGTATTTCCTTCGGCTTTATCCAGCCGATTATCTCTTCGGGAGCGAGCAAATCGACGTCGCTCTCGTCGAACTTATCCGAATAAGTATATTTTAAAAAGACGGCGAGCTGTTTGTCGTTTAATATTTCGGAAGTCATACCCGCTTCGGCAAGGGACAGGATACCGTTTTGAAGAACCTCCCTTATAGCCGACTTGTCTGCGTCGTACACGACAAGATAATAAAAGGGCTTTTTAATGGCGTTTTCGCCGCTGAGATTGTTATAAACCGCCGTTCTGTCCGCTATTATTTTCAATCTTGCGGAAAGCTCTTCCTTGGTTATGTTGCCCGTTTCGTAAAGCTTTTCAAGCTGTTCCCTCTTCTTGTTTTCGGCGGCGATATAATCGTTCAGAAGAAGCTTTCTGTCCACCTTGACCAGCGAAGCCTTCATATTGCCGCTTACAGAGCGTATCAACCGCCCGAAGCACACGTCTATTATCTGGTCCTGACGGTAGCCCGAAAGCAGGCGGAACTCCCTAGGGTCTATCTGTAACACGCCTGCAAAATAGTCGTCGTAGACTATATACCCGTCCTTGATGTCCTTGAACGGAATAAAGCGGTCTATACTCGTAGAGGCGTTCTTATAGTCGCTCGTATAGCTCTTTGCCGTAAATATGTATCTTGTAAGATGCACGAACATCATATAGAATCGCTGTCCGTCGAAGGGGAGATACAGCCCGACCGCAAGGCTGAACAGTACGACCATTAAAAAGTATTTGGCTATTCCGAGGTTGGTAAGAAACAAAAGTACTTCCAACCCCAGCGCGATTATGGCTATTATAGTGTCCGCAATGGAGATATTTTTAAAAAACTGTATTTTGACTTTAGCCGTCTTGGGAATGATGCGCATACCCTTCTCCTTATCTCAAATCTTCTTCGTCGTCGGTCGGGTCTTCTTTTTTCAAATTGCCGCCGGCAATGGCATTATTTATCATATTGTTGCCATTTCCGCCGTTCGGTTGATTATTATCGTTCTGGTTGTTGTCCTTCTTTTCCCGCGGATTAGAGCCCTGTATGGCGTCTTTAACGGCGTCAGAGCCGCCTTCACCGTATTTCGGGCTGTCGGTATTCTGCGAATTGCTATCTTCGTTGGCGCCTTTTCCTATTGTTGCCCTGTTATCTTTGATGGGCATTCCCATCCTGGCCAACAGTCTTTCGCCGAGGTCGCGCTTTTTGGAATCAATCGCGCTGCTTACGATACCCTTTGCCGCACTTAACCCCGTAGCCGTTGCGAGCGCTCCGCCCATCGCTCCGAGAGCCCTGCGCATTCCGCCTGCGGCTAATTCGTTGTCGCGCAGTTCGTTCGAGCCTGCGCCCGCCTGCACGAGATTGCCGATTAATGCCATAGATTTTTTAAGCGTCAACGCGCCGCCGCCGATAAGCAACAGCTTCATTAAAAAGTTCAAAAAACCGTTTTCAAAAAATACAAGCTGAGGATTTGCCACAAGCCCGCATATAAGAGCGTAAATGTTCAGGGCAATTATTGCGCCGTAGCCCATAACGAATTTTATCATTATCTGATCTCTCCACAGCTTGAAGTGCGCGCCGTCGTCAAGCACGGAGGTCGAAATGGAGAACGGGGAGACGATATAGAGAACGATTATGGAAATAACTCTGTCCACGAACAGCAGCATAGACGAAGCGAGAGAAACCAGAATTACCGCCCCTGCCAGCCAGGAGAATACAAACTGGAAATAAGACAAATCCATATAATTCCAGACGAGGTCGGTATCCATATATGCGTCGGGATGGTCAAGGAAGTATTCCACGCCCGCTTCCTGCAAGCCGTTTGCCGTTCCGTCCTGCGCAAAGGATATAAAGAGAAAGTTGCCCAGACTTGTAGAGCCCTGCGTGGTGGCTTTATACATTGCCTGCATAAACTCGTTGCCCAGCCACATTACGGCGAGCATTACGGCAGGCACGAACAAAAACGTCAATAAGCTTTTAAAAGCTTTTAAACATATCTGTGCGGGAGTTCCTTCCGGTTTTTCTTTTACGATAGCCCTAATTATAGCAAAAATCGTAAATATCACAAGTACTATCATACCCAGAAGAGCCGCTACCCTGAACGCAAACCAAACCTGATCGCTTGAAAACAGATAGTAGAGAAAGTCCTTCTCCTCCCCTCCGAACGACACCGTTTCGACGCCGCACAATTTATTCGCGCAGCTCATCAAACCGTCAATCAATTCAAAAATAGTCTTTGAGATGCTGTATAAAAATTCCCACCACCAATCAAACATAACTTCTTTAACTCCTTAAACTACTCGGAAACCGGACCGTAACCTGAGAAACAGTCAAATCGGTTGCAGAGCGTTTTTCTTCTCTATTTTCGTACGCAGACTACACCTCAAGTACACTATGGGCGCTTTAAAAAAATGCTTACGGAAATTAATTGCCGTTTCTCTCATTTTCAACGACCCGCACAAGCATATTGGTCACAGAAAACGAAATTTTTTCCAACCCATTGTCCTTGCCTACGCCCGAATTGTTTTCGAACCTTATAAGAAGGTATAACCCCGATTGCACCGCTATCGATTTTAAAACAGAACCGCCTTCCGACCATTTTTCTGCGGTAAAAGAACTCCACTTTTCCGCTTTCAGGCTTAAACTGCCCGTACAAACCGCGCTTTCGACGGGAGGGTCGTCGTATTCTAATTCCTTATATACGGGGTTGCCCTCTTCGTCGTATTTCAAATTGCCTTCCTCATCCTTTTCTTGCTCGTAAAGCGGCGCGCTGAAATTGCGGATTTTGGTAGGTATCGAATCGGAAACGAACATAGAATATTCGACCTTCGCATCGCTATCGGAACGGACGAAGATGGTGAACGATTCCAAAAAAACCGACCGTGCAAAGGGCAGAATGAAATAGATATATTCGTCCGAGCCGACTATATCGCCTTCAAAATCGTTGACCGATTTTTCGTTATAAAAATATTTTTCGACAGAATAATAATTGCGCGTTCCGTTCTGTGCGATTAGACCGACGTCGCCGAAAGAGGCGTAATATTCCTCCTCGTTCTCAAAATCGCCCAAGTCGTAAAAAACGCAGCCGCTTGTAACGGAGACCGCCAGCGCAGAAAGCGCGAATGCGGCGCTCCGAAGTGCGGTTTTAATATGCATAGCCGCTCCACCATTCGGTAAAGATGCTTAAACCGACCTGCAACATAATGAGCAGAACGAAGATAAGAACGAAACCTATAATGGCGTTTATAAGACCTTTCTTCGCCTTTTCATGTTCCTGAGGGTCGTCAGCTTTGGCATACTTTACGCCCAGCAATATACACCAGATGGCGCCAACCGCGCCGACTACTCCGAGCAGAACGGGCACTAATACTTTGCACACTTCCAACACGGGTTTAACGATCTTTTCCATATCGTTAGATGAAATCGCCAAAAAATTCAACAACATAACAAATCTCCTGAAAATTTATTTTTTCGGTCACGCACGTCAGGCTTAACGGGCGCAATCGTTTGTATATATTTACACGGCAAGCCGTGTTATTGCTTTAATCGTCCGACTTGGAATGATTGCGATAGAACATTCCCACGCTTATTAAGACGACGCAGGCGAAAATAGAAATGAATATCAGCACGCTGCCCGCAACGTTGGGTATATGCTTTCTCGTGAACGACAGGCTGGTTTCGACGCCCGCCTCGTTCCTTACGACTATTTTATAGTCGCCGCCCTCGGATATTACGGGCGCGTCGGTGGAAGAAGTGAGAACTTTTACCGTACGCACCAACTGTCCGTTGCGGTACACCTCTATCGTATCGCCCACCTTGTATCCCGTTACGGTGACGTTGTTTAACGTAGTCTGGTTTTCTTCGCAGCCAACAAGCGATACGTCGGGAGCGACGTTGTTCACGTTAACGTTGAAATTAATAGTTTTTCCGCTCTCGTCCGAGGTCATAACTAACGAATACGTACCGTTTTCGGTAAATTCGCATATCGTTCCGTCGCCCTTTAAGAACTCAATATACGAAATTCTCGTTCCGTCGCCCGAGTCGTACCATACCTCGCTTATGCGGTAGAGATAAGGTGCGGTATATTCGAATTTATTTACCGAATGAGTGAGAACGTAGAAGCAGAAGTACGCGCGGTTGCCCGCTCCGTCTGCAAGAATCAACTCCCACTTGCCGCTTTGAGTAAACTTATTATCATTGTAATCGGCGAGATATTTGCCGTCGAGGAACACCTTTTCGATAAACGCGTCGTCGCCTTTTGCCGAAAACGCCACTCTGTCCGTGCAGGCTATTCCGCCGTTGACTATTTCGTTGCCCGTCGCAGTCTCGGTAAGCGCGAACAGAACGGCGGAGTCTTTTTTAACGGTGAACGACGAAACGTTGCCCGCAGCGTCTGTCGCGGTAAAGCGGTAAACTCCGTCCGCGTATATAGTAGAGTCTTTTACGTAAACTACCTCTTCCCCTCCGTTTACAGAGTAGCGGCAGACGGCGTTATCGTCGAAAATCACCGAGAAGCCGCGGCGAGTGGTCGGAACGCCATCGATAAGCTTGCTTTCTACCGACGAAGGAAGAGTTATCTCTATATTTCTGCGCAGCAGAGTAGCAGTAAATTCGTATACGAAGCCGTATTCGTCGATATATTGAATCGAATATTCGAAACTGCCCTCTTCCGCACCCGATCCGAACGAGAGCGTATAAGGGCACTCCGTTCTCCTGCCGTTGACGGTGAAAATATATTCCTCCGCAGCAGATTCAAAGTGCAGGGTGTTGTTCGACCACAATCCGTAGGTCAATGCGGCGTCTATACCGCAAATTTCCTTTTCAGTCGAGCTCCTTATGGTGCGTGACAATTCGAGAGTGGGCGTCTGACGGTAATTGACGATACTGACGAGCATATTGCCGTATCTGTCCCTGAATACTACCGAGTACTCTCCGTCGCCGCCAACGCCGATACATTCGACGAGCCGTTCGGCGTCGAGCGCAGTTTTCCTCTCGGACAGCATATCGTACAGCACGGTGGTTACTCCCTCGTAACGCACCGCGGCGTAAGCGAAATTGTTACTTGACAGAAGCTCCGCCGAAACGGACAGCCGCTTGTTGGTAAAGCCCTCGTCGCGTTTTAGCGCCGCCTCGTTAAAGCCGTAAATAAGCCCCTCTGTATAAGTAGGCTGAACGGACAATATTTCCGCCTTTCTGACAACCGTGTTGCCGTATCCGTCGGTCAGCGTTATTACGTAATATCCGTCGCCTTCTATCATAATTGCGGTTACGCCGTTTTCTTCCCTGATAACCGCGCCGTAGAATACGATTGCGTCTTTCGTAACTAAAACGCTGACGTTTTCGGCGTATGCGGTAATCGTTATACTTGCGTTGCAATATACGGTTTCTTCATACGCCACAGAATACGCCGCCTCTTCCCCGTCGGAGAACTCGGCTTTAACCGTTACCGCGAACTGGTCGGAAAGTATGACGTAATATCTCGTCGTATTGCCGTATACGTTTTCGATTTCTACGAGATAAAGTCCTTCGTCGGAGAAGGTCGCAGGGCGATATTCCCCGTCGAAAACTACCTTACAATCGCTGAATTCGCCTGCGGAGGAATGATATACCTTGACGGAAACTACTTTTCCGTCGGCTATGAAATCGGACGAAACCGTGAAGCCCTTATTGATTTTAATCCGATTCCCGTCGGTGTTGGTTTCGATATCTTCGTTATCTTCCGTAATCAATCTTACGTTGGTCAATTCTGAGCAAAGCTCCGCAAGGAAATAGAAGGGCTCTTTATCCGTTCCCGTATAAACTCTTCCCTCGGCGGTGAATACGGAAGAATCGCTCGCCTGCGTTTTGATAGAGATTTTGCCCTCCTTATCGTAGCAGGCAAATATATCCGCCCCGGCCTGCTCCTTGGTTGCAATCGGATACCAGACGCCGACTTTAAACGCGGAGTCGTAAAGCGATAATAAAGGTGCGCTTTTAAGCGTTACGGCGTTCTTCGCCCCGTTATCGCCTACGGTTATTTTATAGGTCAACAGGAACAGCTCGCCGTTTTCCACAGCGAAAGCCGTGATATACGAAGTTGCGTTGCTGGTTATCTTAAAAGCAACCTCTGCGTTGCTATAAAGCTTGATTATCGCCGATTGATGCCCGTATTCTTTTTTGGTATAGGCGTCGCCGACGAAATAATCGAGACAGGAATATTCGGTATCCTGTAAATTACCGTCTACGTAATAGTAGAAAGACGACGAATTGATATTTGTGAAAGTAAACCGTGAAAGATTGCCGAACGGATCGGAGGCTTCGACGACGTACTCACCGTAACGACTGAGAACGACGTTGGTAAAGTTCTGCGTTTCGTCAAGGTAAATCTTGCCGTCGATATATACCCTGATACGGGAAACGCCGCTCGTATCGGAGACGGACAACCTGATAAAGCGTGAAGATACCGTTTCCCCATCGGAGACGAATCTCTCGGAAACGCTGCTCTTTTTATAGCCGATAGACGAATACGCAATGATATCGCCATCGTTTCCGCTCGCTATTTGCTCTCTAATTTCGTCGGTTTCGCCGAGCGTATACGTAACGACCTCCCGCCTTGCGGTGATGCTCGGAGGAGTGGTGTCTACCGAACATATATATACTACCGAGATGTCGCTGAACTCCGTATACCATACGGTTAGCACGAATTCCGAAATGGTCTTCATAGTACGGGTGTGGGTTATGGGGTTCTCGTTCCATTCAATGTTTGAAGAAAACGAATATCCATCTCCCAAAGTGAACTGCAAAAGCACGCTGGTCGTAACGAAGTAAACCGTTTCGGACGCCTGCGAGATCTTAACCTGCGTGGTGCTGTCCTCGTCGTAAGCGACGTAGCCCCCGTCCGAATAATACTTCCACGAAATAATGGGAATCTCACGCTCGAACATAAGCGATCTGACAAATTCGTTGCCGTATATGTCCCTTATAAGTATTTCGTAAAATCCGCTTTGAGTAAATTTTGCGGACGTCGAATAGGTCGAAGTGAGCAGTTTACCGTTGCACGTTACCTCGTACGAAGCTATTTGTTCTTCCGTACGGTTGCAATCCACCTTTATGTATTTGTTCGGCTCTTCGGTAACCGAGCACACAAGCCCGGACGAATCTATCCTTAAAACGAAAGCATACGAATTGCCCGAACGGTCGGAAACCTCGATATGATAATTGCCGTCTTCGAGGAATACGCTTTCCGACGCGAGCTGATCCATTGTATATACGTTGAGAAGGCTGCCCGTGGTACTCGTCATATATTTATATACGGCGACGTAGGAACATTCGTCCTTTTCCAGACCGCTGATGCCGTTGAGCATAACCATCTTGGCGTTATACAACACACCCTGAGCCTGTTCGTCGAATTCCACCGAATTGCTGCTTCCGTCCAGGTCGAAAATAAGAGCGGTTAAAACGGGCGCGTTTACGTCTACGTAAATCTTGAATACGCTCATACCGTTATCGTCGTATTCCTTCAATTCGTACACGCCGGAAACCCTGATCGCGTCGGAAAGGTATAAGCCGGCGCCCTTTATAATCTCCCTGTATTCCGCAGAATCGGCGCTCTTATAATAGAGTTTCGTATGCGCCCCGAACGAAAGAGGAAGATTTGTGGCAATTGCGTAGTCCTCGCCGTCGATATTAGCGTAAGAGCCGTAAATTGCCGAATCGCCCGAATAGTACACTTCGGAGGAAAAGACTGTGCCGCTGACGGAGCAGGACGCACTCTCACGTACGATATGCAGCTGCGAAGGTGCAAGATAAGGTTCGCCCAAAGCGTTTGTTTTCCCTTCCCCTATAAGATAGGTCTCGCCGCCGTAGCCCACCATACGCTCGGATACGGCGTTAAGAGAATTTAAAAGATTATCTGACAGTCTGTTCGCGTCTATTTCGATTGAAGAAAATCCGGAAGATCCGGAAGGACCGTAATAGTAAAATACCCAGGCGTTGGAAGAGGACGACGCCTCCCACTCGGCGCTTTTATAGCGTATCCATATCTGCCCTTCGACTGCGGTAACGCTTTCGTTTTTTGCCTTTACGTAGTTTGACGTCGTGCCACCGTTAAGCCAGGTTGCCTGCGCGGCGGTTAGCTTAACCGCATATAAATCGAGCAATTCGTTATAGTAGACGTACTTTTTCGCCTCGTACGCAGACGAGAATGAAGCGGGCAAAGCCGTGTTGCCGTACGACGCAGTTTTTACCACACCTTCGGAATCTTTATATGTAAAAACCGACTTTTCGGACAGCTGATAAACCTTATTGATAAGCAGCGCGCCGCTCTGCACTTTCGCATAGTGCGCCGTCGTTTCGGTTCCGTTTTTGGTGAAATAGAAAGAGAATACTTCCGAAATCTTTTTTGTTCCGCCGTCGTCCGCCGAAAGATAACACTCGGCGTACCCCGCCACACAGTCCGAAAGGGTTATTATTATAAATTTTTTTCCGTCGGACTCAACGTAAGAGGTTGTATAAGCGCAATCGCTTCCGTCTGCCCTTTTAAAGCTTTCGATTACAGGATTTTCAACGTCGCCGTATTCTATATACAGAACGGGAGTTTCCGTACAGTCGATAACGCGCGCCCCGTCGGAAGTCGTATCTATAAGCAGGTTTTCGCCTGCAACCGATTGAGCCTTTTCAAAGGCGGACGGGAAGAAGTCCCTCGTGTCGAACCGATATGGCGTAAAGATTATATCCTCCGCCGCCGTCTGGTTGCCTATCGTATCGACCGCATAAAAACCTATGTAATAGACGGCGTACTTGTTGCTTTCAAGCCCCAGCTCCTGTGCGGTGATTGAATAAGTCGTCTCCTTTTGCGCCTCGCCTCCGCCCTTATACACGTCTATTTCAGTAGCCTTAGAGCCGTCGGGTGAAGTCGAAATGAGCGCATACACCTTATTTATACCTGCGCAAGCACCCGAAACGCCGTCTGATATATTTATAATGAACTTCTTATACGTAAGAGTACTTTCCTCGGCAAGCGACGCCGAAACTCCGGGCGGGGAATTATCGAACCGATACGGTCCCCTTACGAAAGTCGACTCGTTTCCGTATGCCGAAACTATTTTTACATGCAGCCACTTTTTGCCGTCCATGTTCTGTCCTGTAACCGTGTACTTTGCGGAGGGGTTGTTTACCGTATAGTCGTATTTTTCAGGCTCTTGGTCGTCGTCCGTCCAGGCATAATAAAGTTTGGCGTTTTCGCTTATGTTTTCCAATATAAGCTGAACCTCCACACGCCTTTCGGCGGCGGTCGAGAGATTGCCCATAACGCTTATCGACGGCATTCTTAAATCGACGTTGCAACGCACGGTGGTATTATACTCAGGTTTGACGAGAGACGCGCCCCCTTGCTGATATTTGCCTTCTTCGATCCAATGACCATTAGCATACTCGCGTATCTGGTCTATGTTGAGTATTTCCTGCACCCTTATGCTCGTGATCTGCTTGTTAACCGAATCGGGGATATCCGCCTCGAAATAAAGCGTATCAGTACCGTTTCCGCTAACGTAATCGAAAATAACTTCGTTGAGCATAGAGCCGTTGATTAAAGCCTTTATCTGCGGCTTTTCGCCGTTCAGCACCTGAACGGGCTCGCTGATTCTCAACGACAGCCCGATTTTTTCGCCCTTACGCACGTCGTCCTGTATATAATAGCCGACAATTTCAGGCGCTTTCATATCCAACGGATAGAGGGTGAGCCTGAGTTTAAGCCACACGTCGTCGCTGTTGTCGGGATTTTCCACTTTAAAATAGAGTAAATCGTCTCTTGATACTTGCGGAAAAATAAACGAAAGGTCTCTTCTCTTTATGACCGCGTCTGAAAATGTAGCGCTCTTGATATTGCCATTCCACCCTAATCCATCTACGGTACCCGCGCTCATATGGTCTGTGTTTAACACTATTTTTAACGCTTCTATATCTTTCCGCGGTTCGACCTCTTTATTCTCGCATATTACGCTTATGTACGTATCGCCGGCATATTCCCAATGATTATCGTCCTGAACGGTACCGTTAAGCGTTACCGATAGTCCTACTATTCCCGCTTCCACAAATTGTTTTAATACGGGCTCTTTGTCGAGCGCATTGCCGATCTTTATATAGCCGTTTTTCTCGAATTTGCTGCTCCAAGTCTTTTTTCCGTCTATTTCCGGCGACTCCCAATATTCGCTCAACCCGGCAGTAACATTGTCGTAGTACATCTTATAATATGCGTTAGAACCGTCTCCGCCGCCGGCGTAACAGATTTCATAAACGCCGTTATATCCTGCCGAACATTCCAGAAATTTTTGCGTATCGGAGATAACGGCGCAGCCGGTTT
This sequence comes from uncultured Clostridia bacterium, assembly GCA_964509935.1. Lineage (GTDB taxonomy): Bacteria > Bacillota > Clostridia > Christensenellales > Borkfalkiaceae > Coproplasma. The sequence goes on along the minus strand of CAZDZH010000002.1, from coordinate 5,002 downwards.
CGCTCTCCGCCCTGTACAAAACCACTCTGAAAGTACGGTTTTTTTCGATATAATTCGGCCTATAATAATAGTTTCCCGAATTTTCGCCCCTTTCAGTGCCCTGTATACGAACGCTCTTGGAGTATACTTTGACGGCAAGCACCTTTGAATACGAATCGGGCGTTAAAAGCACGGAATCGTCTACCGCGTCGTAATCGCCCTCCGAAGCAATCGCGCTCATATCCCGCGTGTGGTAATATACGCGCACGTTCTCTTCGGGCGCTCTGTCGAGGGCTATTTTAAAATAAACGTACCCGTCGGTGGATGGCTGCGCTACTCCGTCATTCATATTCTGTCCTTCGATATAGGCGACAGGGCGGACGGACGTTTCCCCCGTCCCCTCCGTCTGCTCCGTTCCGTTTGCGGAAGCGGATAAAGGGACTTTGCTACGCCGAACGAAGCCGATAAAACGGTTACAAAAAGGCACAGCGCGGCAAGCGCCAACGAAAACCATTGAAGAATTTTACGTTTTAAGCAATTATTCATTACGATTCCTCCTGTTCTTCCATTACCGCTTCCTTGAAAAACTCGTCGGGCGTAGAGTCGGGGTGCTTAGTTTTATAACTTAGCCATAGCTCGGACAATCTTTCAATCTCTGTTTTCTGCGCTCTCTCCGCCGCGGGCTTTTCGGGTTTAACCTCTTTTTTGACCTCTTTTTCGGCTTCCGATACGCGAGTTTCTTCCGCCTTCTGCTTTTCGGGCGATTCGTCGCTTTCGCTGCCGAGAATAAGGCGATTGCGCTCGGTTACCTTATACACTACGGTATTTTCGTCGAAGTAGCGTTCTGCAAGTTCGGAAGTGTCCATTTTGCCCGTCTTATAGAAAGGTACTTTAAAGCTGGGCGAGAAATAGGTCTTTAACGGGTAGTTGCCGAAAGTTACTATTATAGAGTGCCCTATATCCCCGGGGTGATTGAGCCTTTGCAATTCGCTGGGGTATATGAGGGGGCGAACCTGCGTCTGGCTGGAAAGGTTAACGTCTGTTCCGTTTACCGAACCGCTTGTGGAACTCGTAACCACGGTAATGTTTCCGCACAGTTCGCTGTATTCCTTACAGGTGTTCATATCGTTGCTGCCGATAAACATTTTTATGCCGCAGTTGCCCTTTACTATGTCGGCGACGGTTTCGCCGTACACGTTGTTGAGCTGGGCGTACGACTGAACTATCATGGTGAACCAAATCTTTCTGCTTCTGCCGACGGTTATGAACTTATCGAATTTTTCTATCTTGGGCATATTGCCGAATTCGTCCATAATGAAGTAGACGTTCCTCGGCAGGGTGAGCTCTTCGGTAGCGCTTGCCACCTTGATGAGCGTTTTATATATATTGAGAATGAAGATTGCGGCGAGGTTGTGGCGGGTGTCCTTTTCGTCGGGAATTTTCAAAAACAGAGCCGTGGGCTTTTGCGCAAGCTGTTCGCTTGAAAAATCCGAAGCCGAAGTTAGCGCGCAAATGCCTGCGTCGTTGAACATAGTAAGCTTTTCGTATACAATCGACATATACGAAGCCCTCGTCTGTTCGGCGGCGTCGCACACCTGTTTTGAAAGCGAATATGCCTTGGATAATATGCTTCGACCCGCAAAGTAGTTCCTCAGTTCGAGATAGTCCTTGGAGGAGTTCTGCAATATCTTGGTCATATTGAAGAAGTTGAATTTCTCCTTGGTCATACCCAGCCGTTCGTCCGCGCTGTCTTCGAGCATTGCCAGAAGTACGGCTAACGTTATCGAACGCGCGCCCTTCTCCCACATGGGGTCCTTCTCGTTTTCGACGGGAATAAGCACGGAAACGAGGTCGTTCAAGTCCTCGTAAACCTCGTCGAAAATCTTCTTTTTATATACCTTTATAGCTTCCACAAGTCTGTTGTAATCGGAATATGCCTTACCGTCGAACTCGTACCAGCGCTCCCCTTCCTTAAAGCTTTCGGCAGACTGGGCAAGGGCGAGTCCGCTTGCCGCAACGTCGCCCTTCCTTGCAAACGCCGCGCGCGGAGCGTTGCGGTATTTTTCGTAATTATCCCAAATCATTTCAAGAGGATTCCAGCGGTAAGAGGAATACGTGTCCCTTAAATCGATTACTTTAACGTCGTAACCGCGTTCTTTAAGCAATTTGGAATGAAGGGAAAACAATTCGCCCTTGGGGTCGGTCACCACCATAGACGAACCTGCCGCACTCGCGCCTAACAGCTGAATCATAGGGCTGACGAAGGTTGTCGTTTTACCGCTGCCCGTAGAGCCGATAACCAGCGTATGGCAGGGAGAGTTGAAAGCGACTTCCATATCCCTGTCCTTTGCCGTAAGCTTCGCCATTACGGGGATACCGTCCTTTTTTACCTCTCCCAGCTTGGAGAATTTATAGGTTTTAAACAGCTTACTCCTCTCCTCCTTGGTCATCCAGCGGGAATTTTCGAGGTTGGATTCCACCTGTTTAAGCTTTCCCTTGCCCCTCAATCCCACCTTCATAAAGGTGAGCAATTTCGGATCGATAAACTTGCAATAGACAAAAGAGAGAACCAGAAACAAGATTAGCACTATGCCGTAGTACTTTACGTCGAAAGCTATTATTTTATCGAGAAATCCCAGCCAATCGAGACGGGCGAGGTTGAACCTGCATTCGATAAGACAATATACGGCGTACGCGATAAGATTGCTTATCAACAGTTCCGAAACTATGAAAAACAATATCTCCTGCTTCTTCCCGACGGTGAATTTATGTACGAACAACAGGTTGGATATAAGCATAAATATCACGAACCAGAAAACCGTCCACCTGATAAACGTGAGGGCGTTGAAAATTTTGTTCAGCCACAGAATTCCAAACGAAAATGCCGCGCCGAGCGTAAGGCATACGAGAATGATTATTCCGTAAAATCCAAGTTTTTTTATCATTCTTCACCTCCCGACGGGGCGTTTATAATAAGGGACGCGGTAAAGCTGTCCGTATCAACCTTATAATTATCCGAACAAACGAGCGCGGCGTAAACTTCGTACGTTCCCGCTTCGATCGCGCCGTTGCCGGAAATCTCCTCGCCCTCGCATTGGCTTCCGTCGGCGTTTTTAACCTTCTTAATAGTATAGCAAACCGAAATTTCCTGCGGGATATCACCGATTAAACTGATACTGTGTTCGTTTCCGTCGTAATCGAATTCCGCGCCTATAAAGGCTAATCCGCTTACGGTAACGCTTGCCTGAGATATGACGAGCACTGCGGAGAGAGGCTGTACGGGCAGGTAGTTGTTTCTATAATACGTAAGGTCGAAATTCGCCGTAACAAGATACGCGCCGGCGTCGGTTGCGCCGTTGCCGGAAATCTCCTCGCCCTCGCATTGGCTTCCGTCGGGATTGTGGGTTTTCTTTACGGTATAGCTTACCGAAACTTCCTGCGGCAAAGTCGCCGCTGAACCCGATTGTTCGCCTTCCAGAACTATGGTATGATAATCCCCGTTATACGTAACCATAACGGCGTTGAGATTGACGCCCGTAAGGATATATTCCGCACGCTCAATGACTAATTCGGCAGTCAAAGGCTCTACGGATAGATAATTTTTATTGTCAGTAACGGTAAAATACAGCGATATAAGATATGTGCCCGCGTCGATTGCGCCGTTGCCGGAAATCTCCTCGCCATAACATTGTGTTCCGTCAGAATCCTTAATCTTTTTCGTCGTATAATAATTTACCGACACGCCGTCGGGCAAAGAGCCGACCAGCTCGGCACCGTGCAGATATTTATCGTAAACGGCGCTTGCCGCGGATAAAGTTACGCCTTCCATATCGTATTCGGCTTTCTCCACGGTAAGCATTGCGCGCATTTCCCCTACGGGATTGTAGTTAGAATTATTGGAAGAAAATCTTGCCGTTACGACGTATTCTCCCGCTTCCGTTGCAGTGTTGCCCGATTTCGAGCCTATGGAATAGGACACCGACAATCCGTTGGGAAGAATACCCGCAACCGCTACGGATTTTGCCGTTCCGTCGTAAGTATATTCGCCGTCGGGAAATGATACGCCGCTCATATCGTAATCGGCTTTAAGAATGGTAAGTTTTGCGGTGAGAGTTCGCGTTTGATAAGAATCGCCGTAGATTATGGCGGTAACGTCGTATTCGCCCGCATTGGTAAAGCTGTTGCCGTAGGGATAGCGCACGGTTACGTCGGCAGGCAGGTCGCCCTCCGTATTTAGTTCGAACGGCTGACCCGTATAGACCACGGTTTTATCGTTAAGCGAAAGGTGCTCCAAACTTTTATACTTTACGTTTACCTTTATTTCACAGCTTGCGCCCTTATAAAAGACGGTAATCTTCTGTTCGCCCTGACGATAGAGCTTTATTTTTTCCTCTTCGGGAATCATATCTTCCGTAAGGAATACCTCTTCGGTTGCACCCGAATTGTGCGTAACGGTCAGCTTATATTCGCCGTAGGGAAATTCCCCCGGCTCGATTTCCACCGTTTGTTTGCTGCCTGCGACGGTAAGATTTACCTGCGTTTGTTTATTTAACAGCACGATAAGCGTCGTTACGCCTGCAACGACGACGCACGCTATCGCTATTACGGCTATGATGAGTTTTTTCCTCATCGCATTTCTCCTTAAACGGTTAATTTCTTAATTCTGTCGAAAGGCTTGCGCATTAATTCAACTGCGCCTTAATTTAATTCAGTATAAATGCGGCGGTACACCTCAAGTGCACCTCGGCGCAGAATGAACTGCCGCGCGTTTTATCGCTGACGGACGGAAAAACTTATTTTGTTTGCCTTAAAGGCTAAATATTATCGTCGCATTCCGTTGCCGCCAATCAAAGATTCTAATCTCTCCGATTTTTAATTGTAGCTTATAAAAGTATGCAAAAAGTATGCAGACAAACGTAGTTTGTATATACTTATACAAAAAAATAAAAACGGGAAACAAACGCATTACACGAATAGAATATTAAAAAAATAACGGAACCGCACTTTTAGACGACGTAAAAAA
>CAZDZH010000001.1:145534-194462 GCA_964509935.1 uncultured Clostridia bacterium | reverse complement strand
GGCTTATCATGATGCACCGAAATACTGTGCCACCATCGAAACGGCCCAGGTAAAAGGAGATAATTGTGTAAGGGCAAACCGCACTCACCTTTCCGTTATGGGTGCGGAAGGAGGAAAGAACAAATAAAGTAAACTAAAGGAACTGCAAGGCGACGGAGAGTAGTCGGTAAAGAAGAGATAGCTAAAGACCTTTAAGGCAAAAAAATGATTAGACAGAAATCCCAAGCCAAGCGACCTTATAAAACACAAATAACAAAAAGGAGAATTGAAACAACAAGAATTAAGTAACGTTTTTAAAGCAATTACAACGGCTAATATCAGCGATAGGCAGAAGGACGATGCGGTGACAACTATATTAAACCTTGCCGCACAATCGTTCACTAAGGAAGTTATGCAATCGCTTTTATCAGCCAAGGAAGAAGCCGTGGACAAGCCCACGGAGGGAAAAGAACTACCGCAAGCTAAGCTAAGCGGCAAAGCTGAAAACGGGCTTACTTTTACAAAAAAGGAGATTAAAAGTATGCCCCAAAAGTACAGGAAGATTTTTGCGCAGGAAGGATTTATCGTTCCCTATCGTCTCAGGAAAGACGGAGTGTACGAAGCTCGTCTGCGTAGGAAAGACGTTCATATCGAAGTATCGGCAAAGGACTTCGGTGTGCTGAAAGAAAAATTTTTAAAAGCTTTACATAAATCGGCAAGCAAGACAGAACCTATGCCCGAAGTCGTCGTCAAGCGTAGTACGGCAGACGTTAAGTTTGCAGACTGCGTGAGAGATTGGCTTACGGTCAAGCAGAAGATGGTTAAGCCGTCTACGTTTAAGGAATACGATAGACTTTGTAAACACGACCTAATTCCAGCCTTTGAAAATAAGGCGTTAGCGGAGATGGACAGAACAACCTTACAGAGCTTTCTGTTTTCTTACATAGACAAAGGGAAGTGCCGTACTGCGGACAAGTTGTATGATTTGCTGAGGTGCATTTTTGACGTAGTGGCAGAAGATTATCAGATGCCTTCGCCAATGGCTAAAGTCGTATTGCCCAAATATCAAACCAAGAAAGGCTCTGCTTTCACTAAGGAGGAAGAACGCAAGCTCGTTGAATATTGCCGTGAGAATGGCAATTTAGAGGCTTCCAGCGCAATTCTCGCTCTGCTATACTTCGGTATGAGATATTCGGAGTTGGCAACTATGAAAGTAGTGGACGAGAATTGGTTGCAAATCGAAACGAGTAAGGAAAGGTTAGGGCAAGACGTCGTACTGCGTTATGCGCCGTTCACGCCGATGGTAAAGAAAAATTTGCCTTACATAGATTTTGAAAAGGCAAGGCGGACTAATCAAAGGACTATAGCTTCTACGATTAAGAGGTTATTCCCTAATCATCACCCTCATGAATTACGCTACACGTACATAACAAGGTGCAAGGAATGTGGAGTTCACAGCGAAGTTGTTATGATGTGGGACGGACACTCTGAGGACAAGGACGTGCTTGCGTCCCGTGTGGACAGAGGTTATACCGACTTTTCAAAAGAGCATCAATTAAAGGAAGCAAGTAAGGTAGATTACGAATTGTAACCCAAAAAAAAGGGCGATTTACTCCCCAATCCACTCCCCAATCTCTCCCCAATCGATAGAAGATAAAAAAATCTAAAAGTCAAAAAAGAGGCGGTTTTTAACGAAAATTCGCTAAAAACCGCCCAAAAATGGCTGGGGTAGCTGGATTTGAACCAACGAATGACGGAGTCAGAGGTTGGACAAAATATTAAAAAACGGCTAAAAATCACTGAAAAACACTAAAAACAAGCCGATTTTTGAACTTTACCCCACAAATTACCCCACAAAATAAATTGTTATTCAGAGAATATAGATTAAGGTGTATTTCACCAAATAGAGCACCAGAAATTAAAACTATCAAATCCGACGGGTTACTTAATTGCCTGTCGGATTACCTATTACAGTTGTTTCGACAATAAAAACCATGGATTTTAAAAGGAATGGTTTTTCTGCTATTGACTAAAAAATTGTAGTCTGCTATAATGAGTACGCTACATTCATTTCAATTTAATATTGCAGTTGTTCGTATAGTTCGGTAGAACTATACTGTTTTCGCTATCAAAAAGAGGACAACTGTTTTTGAAATGAGTGTAGCAACTTGCGGTAAATGGTATATTCTATATTTGCCGTTCCGCAAGGGGCGGCATCTTATTTTTTAGGGGGTTCATTGTTTAGCCGCTTTAATGATAAGGTGGCTATAAATGAATGGGGAAAATTGCTGTTTTATCGGGCATAGGAAAGTTAAGGACCCTGGCTTTGTAAAAGAACGTGTTAAAGCGATAGTAATAGAATTACTGTTACAAGGCGTAAAGAGATTTTTATTCGGCAGTAGAAGTGAATTTAATGATATTTGTCTTTCTGTTGTAAGCGAACTAAAAAAAGACCATACCGATATAGTCCGTGTTTACGTTCGCTCACAGTATCCTGAAATTAATGATAGATATAAGAAATATCTTTTGGAGGGATATGATGAGACGGTATTTCCACAGGGAATGAAAAGCACCGGCAGAGCTTCCTACGTTGAGAGAAACAACTATATGATTGATAACAGTTCCGTCTGTGTGTTCTATTATGACAATACATATAAGCCAAACGTAAGAAAAGCATATAACAATCATTTGCCAGATATTCAGCCCAAAAGCGGAACTAAAATTGCCTTTGAATATGCTGTTAAAAAGCAGAAAAAGGTTATTAATGTGTTTTTAGGTAAGGTAAGTACAATATTCAATAAACCTAATAGTATTGACGGTTATTGACAATACCTTTTTGCAATGTTAAACTATATTATTTGTGATATTGACGTGAATAACTAATAATGAAATAAAATAAGGCAATTAGCGGTGTAAAGGTTTATGTTCAACACAAATGTAGTAATAGGACCACGGCTAACCGAACTAACTAAAAGCGTTTGTGGGTTTGAAAAGAGAGAGTGTTTTCGACTGTTAAAGAAATTTATAGACGGAGATTACGACGGCAAAATTTGTATTATATACGGGCTCCGCAAAACAGGTAAGACTACGCTTTTATATCAGATGATTAGTAGTTTGCCCGTCGATAAAACGGCTCTTATCAAAGCTCAATCAACTGATAGTATGCATATGTTGATTAAGGATTTAGACAAGCTCCAAGAGAGTGGTTATAAATATATCTTTATAGATGAAATAACAATACTACCCGATTTTATTAATTCAGCCGCAATACTGTCAGATATTTATGCTTCATCCGGAATGAAGATTGTTGTTTCAGGTGCGGACTCGCTTATTTTTGCAATGGCGAGCAGGTATGAACTCTATGATAGAAACGTAATGGTTCATACGTCATATATTCCGTTCAGGGAGTATTCAAGGTTATTTAAAATTAATTCGATAGATAAATATATTGAGTATGGCGGAATTTTAAAAATGGATAATGGCGGTCTTAATGAAGGAACGTCTTTCCAAGATTATGAAAGTACCTGCAAGTACATAGACACGGCTGTCAGTAGAAATATTCAACACGCACTTAAAAATCATCATTATGGAGATAACGTTAAACAACTGATAGAACTTGATGAAGACGGGGAATTGACAAAAGTTATTAACCTTATCGTTAAGAAATTGAACTACGAATTTATGTTAGGCGTAGCGGAAGAAAAATTAGAAAATGTCGAATACGGAAAAGTATTATTAAGTTTAAAAGACATTGTTTTAGCGAAGGGAAAAGATGAGACAAAAATTAAGTTAACGAAAGAACTTATAGAAAAGGTTAATAAGTATCTTGTAACGCTTGATTTGATGGTAAGTTGTCTTGAAATATCTATTGGCGGTAAAAGGCAAGACCGATATATAACTACTCAACCCGGTATGAGGTATTCCATAGCAAAGGCTTTGGTCTGTTCTCTTATGCAAGACGAGTATTTCAGTACGTTATCCGAGGACAATAAAAAATATATTGTTAACAAGATACTTGCTTGCGTTAAGTGTAAAATGCTTGAAGATATCATTTTGCTTGAAGTTACTAAAACTTGTCCAAGAAACAGAATGGTATTTAAGCTTTTAGACGAGGATGATGGGTTTTATATGGTAACGTATACATAATAGTGTATAAGATATCCTAAAACAAAAACGGCAGATATTTCTGCCGTTTTTGATCTAATCCAACTAATATTATCTATATTATTAGGGGTAAGTATGAAGATTAATGGAGATAAAGCCGCAATTGACTTTATATACCATAAAAAGACAAAAACACATAAAAACAAATGTTCTTAAACTATTGACAAGTGCGGTTAGGCGTGTTATAATGAAAGAACAATATAGCTCGTATTATACGCATTTGGTATGGTGCGGTTCTGCTTGTGTCATTAAAAGGGAAACATAGCAACGCAGAAGTTTGTACGGGAGAAGTCCGTTGTTGATTTAACTTGCGAAATAGAATGCAAGGTGTTTTCAGCATACAAAAAATTCGTGAGCCGTAATAGGCTTTTATTGTCGTACAGTTTTTTTCGGCAATAAGAAACGACGAAGTAAGTCCGGAGTTACTCTATGTGTTTTGAAGAGTGACGTTGATGGTCTATTTTGTCATACAATTTTTTTGGAGAATTAACACATAAATTAACAATCTAACTTAATCGAATGGCTAACCACCATAGAGCAAGCAAAACAGCTAAATAAGGTTCAAGTCGGTGAAACGTTATGGATTTCAGCGGCTTTTTTCACGTTCTTTTTTGGCGGTTAAATAGCTCTATGATAGGGATAAAACAACAAAACAATTCAAGGAGATGATGCCTATGCGTTAACTAAAGGTGAGCGGACAAGCCTAATAATAGTCCGCAAAAAACAAGCCAAATGTAAGCCAGGAACAAACAAAATTATTAATCAATCAGAAGGTAATCAATGAGTAATCAAATGTTAATCAGACCACCTTAATCGGTGGAAATATTGAAGCAATAAATTACAGCAGCAAACTATGTTTATTGCGGATAGCGAGGTACGCATTTGGCTTGCCAAATGCCGACTTTACAAGTCGCCTCGTTAGGGGAAATCTTTCCCCTAAGACCCTTTGGTCAAACATAAATAATTTTGGAGGACAAGGATATAGAAGGAAAAGCAAAACGAGCAAGACCGTTTGCCTATACGTTTAGGGCAACGGAAGAAGAGAAAAATTTAATAGACAATAAGCTGAAACAAAGCGGACTTACAATGACGGACTTTATTATTCGGAGCATAACGGGCAAGCATGTTATCGTTGTGGACGATTCAGGAGAAATCTTAGCAGAGCTAAAACGGCAGGGAAATAATCTCAATCAGGCGGTGAAGAATAACTACTTCGGCAACGTTACCGAACGTGAGATTATCTCTGCCGTGGAAGAGTGTAAGAAGGTTTACCATAAACTATCTTCCGCTATCGGAGGTGAATAATGCCACTATTCAAAGGCGTATCAAGTAAGAGTTCACCGAGAAAGGCAATCGACTACATAACAAGGGAAGATAAAGCTGCTCACGTTTCGGTGAGGAACCTGTTTGAAGATGAGGACTACGCCGAGCAGTTTGAGCAAACGTCAAGCCGATTCCACAAGGGCGGCAAGTTCAATGAGCGAAAGTACTACCATTTTAAATTGTCGTGCGCAAGGAGCGATAACGTTAATTCGCAGGAAGCGCATATCTATGCAACCGAGTTGGTGGCAAGACTGTTTAAAGACCTTGAATGCGTCATAGCCACGCATACGGATACGCAGACGGTTCACAGCCATATTATCGTAAATGCAGTCAACCCCGTTACGGGAAAGAAGTTGCGGATAGGTAAAGGCGACTATACGTCAATGAAAGATGAGGCAAACCGTTTGGGAGAGGAAATGGGCTTTACCCCTTTAAACTTCCGTAAAAGAGGCAAGAACAGTCGAACGGCTACCGAACGTAAGATAATGCTTAAAGGCGGTACGAGTTGGAAAGAGGAACTGAGAGAGGTTATCGCCGAGGCGGTCAAAAACTCAACTACACCTGACAAGTTCAAGGAATATCTGGAGAAATGTTACGGCGTAATAATTACAAGGGACGGCAAGGATTATTCCTACCTTCATCCCGAAAAACAAAAACCTATTCGAGGGGAAAAGCTCGGAACAAATTATACGAAAAGCGAGGTATTAAGAAAAATTGGAGAACAAAATAACAGGGTTAAGTCCTCAACCTATAACCGAGGACGAAGTGGATTTAACGGACAACCTTCCGGCGCAGGAGTTATGCGAGGAAGTAAGACAGTTCACGGTACAAGCACGGGAAGGATTGTTAATGAAAGCCTTAGCGGTATCGAACGAGAAATGCAACAACTTGATTTCAACGCAAAATGTGCGAGTAGCGGAACTGACGCAGCAAGTGAGGAACGTAGAATGGCAGAACGAGCTGCTCGAGAGGAAGCTGAGAGAAGACGTAGAGAGGCTATCGAAAGACGTGAAAGAGAGCAACAGGCAGTTGTTGAACAATCTGAACGGAACGTTACAGAAGATAACGACAACGGTAACGGGGATAGAAAGCCAAGTAAATACAGCTACGGTAAAGGCGACTGATGCGGCAACCAAGACGTTAAACGAAAGGGTAAACAAAGCCGCAGATAACGCAGTCAAGAAAATGGACGAGCAGGCAAAATCGCTCTCACAAAAGGTAGAAGAAGTGGAAAGGGAAGTTGAGAAGGCAAAAGATGAAATCAGATATGAAAGCGGTTTCAGAAAGTTCTTTTTCTGGGCAACTCCCATTCTACTGCTTGCGCAAGTAGCTATTTCAGTATTTTTACTGCTGAAATAACGGGGAGGCATTATTGCTTATTCCCTAAAATCATTGACAAATAGGTAAAAGTGTACTATTGTATATATACGACAGTGCAAATATTTACCGACAACAGCGGAATATAGAAATAACAATTCTATACTTAATACACCCGTAATGCCGGGAATAGATAAGGAGAAAATTGTGTAAGGGCAAACCGCACTCAGCTTTCCGTTATGGGTGCGGAAGGAGGAAAGAACAAATAGAGAAAATTAAAGGAACTGCAAGGCGACGGAGAGTAGTCGGTAAAGAAGAGATAGACAAAGACCTATAAGGCAAAAAAATGATTAGACAGAAATCCCAAGCCGAGCGACCTTATAAAACACAAATTATTAGAAGGAGATTTGAATAATCAAGAGTTAGACAACATTTTAAAGACTTTAAAAGCACTGCCTGAAGGCAACGACGAAATGGCAAGGGCTGTTTTAAAAGCAGCGTCGGATTCAATCACGCTTGAAACCTTGCAAAAGTTGTTACCAACGGCACAGGCGGCTACTGCAAAGCAGGGAGCCGAAAGAGAAAGGGGCAGAAGTTCAAAAGTCGGTTTTACTTTCACAAAAAAGGAGATGAAATTAATACCGACTATGTATAAGAAAATTTTTGCGTGTAACAACCAAATAATACCCTATCGTTACCACAAGGGCGTTTACGAGGCTCACTACCGCAGACACGGGTTAGATGTGTTTGCCTGCGCTAAGGACTTTGACGAGATGAAACGCAAGTTTATAGCAAAGTTGACAGCGTTAGCAGATGAAAACGTAACACCTGTTATTGAGCGAAATAAGCCCGTAATCAGACCTAAGGAAGTCAGGAAGGAGAACGGAGTACTCTTTACAGACTACGTCAATCAATGGCTTGAGATTAAGCGTAAAACGACTAAACCGACCACGTTTAAAGAGTACGAGAGACTATGCCGCTACAACCTTGAAGCAACTTTTAAAGGAATGGCAGTAGGCGAGATGACGAGAGCGATAATTCAGGAATACCTGTTCAAAATCGTAGACGAGGGCAAGCACCGCACTGCGGAGAAATTATTACAGATAATGACCTGCATCTTCGATTTGGCTTGCGAGGACTTGAATATCCCTTCGCCTATGAAGAAAATAGTATTGCCCTACTACGAAACCAAGAAAGGCACGGCGTTGACTAAGGAAGAAGAAAATCGCCTTGTCAGGTTCTGTTTACATAATCCCGACCATGCGGCAAGCTCTGCACTTTTAGTTTTGCTGTACTTTGGATTAAGGAAGTCTGAACTCTGCACAATTAAGGTAGAGGGCGAAAAGCTGACCTGCGTAACAAGCAAGACGAGGTTAGGCAGGGGAGAGGTGAAAAGGAGTATTCCCTTTACGCCTGTTTTCAAAAGGGTTCTTCCCTATGTGGACTTCGAGAAAGCTAAAAGTACCAACGTACATACGATAGAGACAACGTTCAAAAGACTGTTTCCAACTCACCACCCGCACGAACTACGCTATAACTTTATAACAAGGGCAAAAGAATGTGGAGTTGCCGGCGAGGTGGTAATGCTTTGGGCAGGACATACCTTCGACAAAGACGTAAAGACTTCGGCTGTTGACAGAGGCTACACGACTTACAGCGAAGAGTTCCTGCTTAAAGAGGCAGAGAAGGTCAATTACGAATTATCCTAATAATTAGGATACGCCCGATAAGTGGGCGAAAGAACAGCCGTTTACAAACTAAATTACCCCACAATTTCCCCACGATTTACCCCACAATTTCAGGGTATGAGAGGATAAGGAAAAACAAAAAAGAGGCGGTTTTTAACGAAAATTCACTAAAAACCAAAAACAGGGCTCTCGCAAAAAAACGAGGTTTTTTTGTGGGAAGAGGAGCAGAAAGCGTGAAAAAAGGCAGGTTTTGCTTAACAAAACCTGCCCTAACGTGTCGCTTATCTGCGACGACATGGCTGGGGTAGCTGGATTTGAACCAACGAATGACGGAGTCAGAGTCCGTTGCCTTACCGCTTGGCGACACCCCAATATTTGACCGATTCGACTTGCGGCGATTGCGCCGCTTCCTCAATCGCTTAACTATTATAAGGTACATTTATAAAAATTACAAGCGTTTTTGCGAGGTTTTTTAATTTTATTTTACAAAATATTTTGCCGTATCTATCGTTTAGGGCTCTTTTAACGCTTTGCGCCTTGATTTTTAAGCGCTTTTTATCTTAATGCTCCCGTTCGGAGCTAAGTAGATAAGTATTATCATAAAAAAAGCGGAAACGTTTCCAATTTTTGCTTGCATTTTACAATTTCTTGTGTTATACTGTAAAAAAATATGATAATAAAGGGGTGTAATATGTCAGATTTGTCATTGCGTCATATTTATAAAGTTTATCCCGCACGCAGCGGAGAAAAGAAACGCTTATTCAAAAAGAAGCAGGAGAATGTTGAGAGGGCGAAAAATTTCGTTGCCGTTCAGGATTTCGATATGGATATAAAAGACGGCGAATTTATCGTTTTTGTAGGACCTTCGGGCTGCGGCAAATCCACTACTTTGAGGATGATTGCGGGCTTGGAGGACATTTCCGCCGGAGAACTTTACATAGACGGCAAGCTTGTAAATAACGTAGAGCCGAAGGACAGAAACATAGCTATGGTTTTCCAGAGCTATGCGCTCTACCCTCATATGACGGCTTTCGACAACATAGCTTTCGGGCTTAAAATGCGCAAAGTCTCTGTTCCTCTATACGACGTCTGCGCAAAGGAAAAGGCGGAAATCAGCGTTCTAGAAGAGGAAATAAGACTTTTAAAGAGTGAAAAGAGCGAAGAAAGCCTTAAAGCTATATCCGAGAAAAAAGCCGCGATAGCAGAGCTGAAAGTTGCGGTTAAAGAAAAGACGGCAGAGATTTCAGTAAAAATTGCCGAGCTTAAAACCGCTATAAAAGAAAAGGCGGAGAACGTGTCGGGCGACGGCGACGCAGAGGCGGAGAGAAAGGAGTTGGAAGAGAGATTAGCCGAACTCGAACGGGGCGAACCGCTGTTGCTTATCGACTCAGCCAAAATAAATGACGTAATGAAAAAATTAAAGGGCGTAAACGCTTCGCTTTCAGCCGAAGGCGTCGAAGGAGAAATCAAAGAGGGACTTTTAAGCCGCAAGGCTACCCTCGAAAAGGAGCTCGAATACTATCGGACGACGCCCGTTCAGGCATATTCCTATAAGCATATGCCCAAGGCAGAGATAGACGAAAAGGTAAAGTGGGCGGCGAATATTTTAGGCGTGGAAGAACTTTTATACAATAAACCCAAGGCTATGTCCGGCGGACAGAGGCAGAGAATAGCGCTGGGGCGCGCGATCGTCCGCGAACCCAAAGTAATGCTTCTGGACGAGCCGTTATCCAACCTCGACGCAAAGCTTAGAACCTCGATGAGGTCGGAAATCGTAAAATTGCACAATCAGCTTAAAACTACGTTCATATACGTCACTCACGACCAGGTCGAAGCGATGACCATGGGTACGAGAATAGTAGTTATGAAGCTGGGCGTAGTTCAGCAGATAGACACGCCCGTAAATCTGTTCGATTACCCCGCGAACAAGTTCGTGGCCGGATTTATAGGCACGCCTCAGATGAACTTCTTCGACGTAGTTATTAAAAAGAGCGGCAAGAGCCTTAAAGTGGATTTCGATTGCGGATATTCTGGTACGTATCCCCTTTCCGCACTGCGCAAAATAGACCCCGCGTATCTCGACGGACAGCCGCACGATTGCGTGCTGGGCGTACGCGGAGAGAATATTGCGGTGGGTGAAAAAGGTCTGCCCGCTACGATAAATATAACGGAAGTTCTGGGCAATACCACGCATCTTTTCGTAAAGACGCGCGACGACGGCCCCGATTACGTAGTCTGCCTCAGCGCTCGCGGCTCGTTTGCGGTAGGCGACAAAATTAATCTATCGTTCGCCCCCGAACAGATTCATCTATTCGACAGGGAAACCGAACTCAGTATTATAATGCGCGAAGAATCAGTCAACGCGCAAGAAAATAAAACGGCGGAAAAGTAAATGAAGGGTTGGCTTAAATATACCTTTCTCGGATTCTTCTCCGATAAAATAGTAAAAGGCGGGGCGAGTCGCAGTTACGGGAACGTGTTGCTTGCCTTTGTAATGGCGCTCGTTTTCACGTTCCTCGGTTTGTTCGCCGCGGATATGGCTCCCTTTTCGTCGCTTTACGCAAGGGCGGACGATTTTAAAAATACGGCATACCGCGTCTTTTCTGACGGAGTAACGGGCGTAACGGTATCGGTAGAAAAGGGCAAGCTTTCCGCCGTCCTCAACGCAGACCCTTCTGCGGAGGGGAAACTGATAGATACCGTAGCTAATCCCGACGACGCGGCGGCTTATTCTGTAAACGGTTACCGCGTAGTGGTTGATTTAAGACCCGCCGACAGCACGTTCGACGATTTCCGCGCGGTATGCGTCAAATCTGACGGTACGGAAATATCTTACGAAACCTACCTGTTCCTGCCCTCCGAATTAAAGAAGCAATACACGTTCACTGCGGTATATACGGGGGAGGAACTGCAACTGACGCAGGAAAAGGCGGAAGGGTATGAGGCGTATCTCGAAGGTAAAAGCGACCCCAACGCGAGCGGTTACGATAAGGACGTCGCGTCAGGATATACGGATTTGAAAACGAAGAGAGACGATATGACCGCGGAGGAATTTTACTGCGGTTTATACGAACTCTACTGCAAGGCCTACTATCCCGACCTCTCCGCTTATGAGAAAGACGGCGGAGCGCCCAAAATAAGAAATTACTATTACTATAACTATGCGGAGAGCGGGAAATTCGGTAAATTCCTGTTCGTGTTCGACGATGCGCTTGTCGGCGCGTTTCCGTGCAACGGAACTCCGTATCTTTTTTACGGCTTTTACAATAATTTAAACGGCGTTACCCTTTCGGGGGGCAAGTCGGCGGTGGATTCTTTCATAGTCAGGAGTTTCAACGCGACCTCGTCCTTTTGCGCGATGAACAGGTTTATGACGGTAATGAGCTTTATTCCGTTTATAGCGATAATAATTATCGCGCTTGCGCTATTGTTCTTCTGTCTGCGCAAGTTGCTTAAAACGGGCGCGGGATTAAGTTTCGGCGAGAGCCTCAAAATAGTAGGCGCGTTTGTCGCTTATTCCTCGCTGATATCCGCGCTCATAACGCTTATACTCGGCTTCGTAGCGCCCGGGTTGTCGCTTACGGCGTATTCTCTTTTGGCTTTCGCCGCCGTGCTTGCATTGCGGTCGGGAATATATTTGGTCAGGGAATATATCGCGGCGAACAGGGCTCGCGCGGAAGCGGCAGAGGGACAAAACGATAAGGAGATTGAATTATGATACTCAGCGTAGGTGAAATTTTAGTGGATATGATAGGCTGCGAAAGGAACGGGGTCTTCGCTTACGAACGCAAGGCGGGCGGCGCGCCCTTCAACGTAGCTTGCGCGGTAAAGCGGTTCGGCGCGGAATCGGCGTTCGTCGGCTGCGTCGGCGGCGATATAATAGGCGACTATCTCGTAAAATTCGCGCAGTCGCGCTCTCTCGACTACTGTCTTGTCGCGCGTAACGACGCGGTCAACACGACTCTCGCGTTCGTGGATATAGACCCTTCGGGCGAGCGTTCGTTCTGCTTTTACAGGAAGAATACGGCTGATTATACTCTGCCCGAAATATCCGACGAAGTCATACTGTCATCGTCGATAGTGCATATCGGCTCTCTGATGCTTTCCGAAAAGGTCGGAGCGGAATACGCCGCCCGACTTGCGGACAGGGCGCACGCTCTCGGGAAAACGGTAAGCTTCGACGTGAACTTCCGCACGGATATATTCCGCGACAAAGCGGCTGCCGTCAAAGCCTATTCCGTTATGCTTGAAAAGGCGGATATAGTAAAATTTTCCGAGGATGAAACGGCGGTATTCACCGAAAAATATATCGAAGAAAAGCTCGGCGGGAAGCTCGTATGCATAAGTCTGGGCGGCGCGGGCAGCGAATGGCGCTTCAACGGAAGAAGGGGCAGGGCGGCTTCAATCTCCGTAAAACCCGTGGACACCACGGGCGCGGGCGACGCTTTTTACGCGGGCGTATTAAGCCGTCTGGACGGCACGCAGGCGAAAGACTGGACTGACGAATTTCTTAACGGGGTTTTGCGCTTCGGCAACGTTTGCGGCGCGTTGAACACCTTGGGCAGGGGCGCGATAGACTGTCTGCCTACCCTCGATCAAATTGAACAAAAATTACATAGCTGAAAATAATTAACATATTCTGAAAAAATAAAAAGTTTTTAGCGAATAAGTGTTGACAGAATAAAAGTCGGGTGATATAATGTTTATGGAAACGATTCCATAAATGGCGTTTCGCCCGATTTCTTTTAGTTACTCTCGACAGAGGCGGGATTTCGGCACATAATCGCGATTTAATGGAAACGATTCCGTAACCCCTGTCCGATTATATTTTGTCGGGTCGGCGAAAGACGGATTTAAAAAAGCGAGCACGTTTTCAAAAATTGCGAAGCGCGCGGAAGGGCGCAAGATAACCGAAACCGTTCTGTAAGCGGCTGAAAAAGCGCCCGGTAAAGAGACGGCAGCCGATACGGTTTACTTGGAGAAGAGGGGCGGAAATTAAAGAAAGCGTTTAAAACGCGTTTATGATACTTAGAGGTAGGAATATGACGGTTAAAAGAAGAATTTGGCTGTGCCTGATAGCGGCGTTTGGCGCGGTTTGCCTTGCGTTAGGCATCGTATTTACGGGCGGCAAGTCCGCAAGCGCGGATTCGCTTACTTTTGAATCGGAAGGCGACGGCTTTATGCTGACCGACCTTTCGTACGGCGCAGACCAACGGTTCGCGTTCAGCGCGACCCTCGGTTTTCAAAACGGTCAGGCGGCGGGACTTACTTTCGGTGCTGCGGACGGCGAATCTTATTGGGTATTCAATATCGACCGCTACGAAAACAGAGTAAAGCTTATGTACTTTGCGGTTAACGGCGGCGGCTACGACGTTGCGGTATTGCTCACCGATTGGTTTATCGGCAACGATAAAATGACCGACGGCGAAAGGAGCAAGGTTAATCCCAAGGTGCGGGAGCTTAGCTCGGTTCAGCTTAAAGTGGTGATTTCGCCCGAAACCGACGGCGTGCACGCGGAGTTTTTTGCGGATAATATAAAGCGTTTCGGCACGGATACGGATATTATCCTCGCTGGGGAATATCTTACGGCTCTTCCGCAGGGCGTCGTATATTCAGGCGGAAGCCTCGGATACAACTGCTTCAACGCTAAGATAAACATAACCGACGTTGCGGCGGGTGTAAGCGATTATTCGTATTATACCGAGCCTTATCGCAGTCAGTATCATTATTCTCAGTACGCGCACTGGAACAACGACCCCAACGGTCTTGTTTATTATGACGGATATTATCATCTGTATTATCAGACCCACCCGTACAGCAATTTCTGGTCGGATATGTATTGGGGACACGCGCGCAGTACCGACCTGGTGCACTGGGAGCTTCTTCCCATATGCCTTTTCCCCGACACCGAAGCGGACGGTTGGGGACCCGGCGACGGTTATATGTGGTCGGGCTCGGCGAGAGTGTATCACTACGGCGACAGCGCGGCGGTTGACGCAAATAACTGGTTCCCCGCAGGCGGCGGAAGCGGTCTTATAGCCTTCTATACCCGCGACGGCGGTTTGCAGGATCAGATAATTATGACCAGCGACGACGGCGGTATTACCTGGTCCAAGAGGGTGCGTATTCCTCAGACGGTTATCCCCGGGTACACCTCGAAAGTGGATTGCCGCGACCCCAAAGTGTTCCCCGTAAGCTACGGCAGCGACGGTAAAGTCTCTCTCTGGGGAATGGCTCTCAGCAGTATGGGAACGTCAAATATCTGGTTCCTTAAATCTACCGATATGCTTAACTGGTCCTTTGCGGGCGGTTTCGATATACGTAAAGACGGCGTTTCGGTAGAGTGCCCCGACATTGTTAAAATTACTGCGGACGACGAACAGGAACATTGGGTTATGAGCATTTCCGCGAGGGCGTATCTCGTGGGCGATATTTCCTACGATTCCCAGTCGGGCAACATAATTTTCAGCGACCTCAACGGTAGGAATTTCTCCGACTATGCTGCGGAAGAAGTGCCTTTGCAAAATATGGATTACGGCGCAGACTCCTACGCCACTCAGACCTGGTTCATAGACGACGCAAGCAGCGACTATTTCGGCAAGACTGTTTCGTTAAGCTGGTTCAGCGGCGTTCCCGGAAGAACTAATACCGTAGAGAGCGGTTCGCTCGCGGCGGCGAGAAAGGTATGGAACGGCGGCGGCTTCACAATACCCGTCGAATGGGGATTGAGGAGCGCGGGTAACGGTTACGTTCTTACGCAGACCCCTATAACCCTCTCTTCCAACGCGTTCGGCAAGACAGTCGCGGTAAATATAGCCAATAGGTCGTATTCTCCGCAGAGCGCGAACCCGCTTGCCTCGGTGAACGGCAAAAGCCTTGAAATTCAGCTTGAAATTTCCAATCCCTACGGCGCGGCGGTGGCGATACGCGTGCACGAGGGCGCGGGAGAGTACACCGAAGTCGGCTGGAATCAAACCGACGGTTATTACCTCGACCGTTCTAATACGTCGGACGCGGACCTCGCTCTGGCGAACTATAAAAGAAAATACGTTTCGGGCTTGACGGGAACGGACGGCGTGCAGAAATTTTATATACTCGCCGACAACGGCAGCGTGGAGGCGTTCTGCGACGACTTTCAAATACCCTTCTATGCGGTAACGGTATCCTCGCCTTACGCGCTCGGCGCAAGTCTGGTTACGGAGGGCTATATAACCATAGATTCGCTTAAAGTAAACAATTTAGCAAGCGTATGGCGCACCGAACAGTCGACTTCGGACGAAACCGTCCTGTACGTCAGCGCAGAAAATCTCGAACTCGATAGTGTGCTTACCACAAGCGCGCCCCTTACGGCGTACAGCACTTCGGGTGCGGACGTCGTATGGACGGTGGACAGCGGAGATAGCGTAGCAATTTCCGAAACCGAATACGGCGTTACCGTAACGGCGTTGAAAGCGGGCAACTCGGTTATAAAGGCGACGTCCGGCAACGCGGTTAAGTACATCCCCGTAAAGGTATGGAACGGCACGTTCGACAGCGACTTTACTTTCAGCTCCGACGGCATAAATTCGGGTAAATGGGTAATCACCGATTCCGGGCTTGCCGGCGAACAACTTTCGGGAGACGGGTTCATTCTCGCGGAAGAGTCGGGCGGAGATTTTGAATATACCGCAAAGTTCAACCTCGGAACAGGCGCGGCTGCCGCGCTGGTGTTCAGGGCAAAGGCGGATATGTCCGATTATCTTATAGCAAATTACGATAAAAACGCAAACATAGTCAAGTTATGGTCGCCCCGCGGCGAGATTGGCAGGGCGGATGCAGGCAGCGTAGACGTCTCTTCGATAGTGCTCTCCGTTAAAGCTAACGGAAAACAGGTAACCGTTTCTATCGGCGGCAGAGAGGTAATTAACGTAACGCTCGGCGACGCAGAGCCTTTGAACGGAATATACGGTCTTAACATATGCGCGACCCGCGCCGTGTTTGAAAGCGTCGCCATTCAGGCAAGCAGTTACGATTATTCAGGCGGTTCGCTAAGCGTAATGGGCGCGTTGGCGCAGCAGATTAAGGCGGTTTACAACCGCACCGCGGGCAACGTGCGTTTAAATCCTGCGTATTACAGCTTTTCAGGGCGCAGGCTGGTTATTGACCAAAGCTATTTTGCGTCGCTTACCGCAGGCGTTTATACCTTTGAAATAATAGGCTCGGATACGTCT
Source organism: uncultured Clostridia bacterium (assembly GCA_964509935.1). Taxonomy (GTDB): domain Bacteria; phylum Bacillota; class Clostridia; order Christensenellales; family Borkfalkiaceae; genus Coproplasma. The sequence continues at coordinate 177,781 of CAZDZH010000001.1, read as the reverse complement.
TTCGAAATTCAAGTAAACGTAACTTCGGTTCCGTCCGCGGTCGTATCCGACGTTACCGTTCAGCAGGGTTGCTCGGTTTCGTTCTATATCGGCAACGCCGCAATCACTTCGGTTTCGGTAAACGGTAAAACGCTTGACGGCTCTCTTTATTCGGTGTCGGGCGGGACGGTAACCGTCTTTGCCGAAGCGTTGAGAAAGGGCGAAAATATCGTAGAATTTTCCGACGGGCAGACGGTTACGGTCACGGTAAACGCGGTAAACTTCGTTAACGTCGGCGAGACGAACGACAATACGGTATTGATCGCGTCGGTGTGCGCGGCAGGCGGCGTAATCGTGATAGCGGCGGCGGTCGTTTTGATAGTAATACTTGTTAAAAAGCGCGGGAAGAAAAAGTAATCTATGCGATTCAAGCGGACGAGGCGATACGGTCCGTCCGCTAATACCGCTAATATAAAATATAAAAAACAAAGATATTGGAGGACTTAAAATGAAAAAGATTATTAAAGTTATGGCAGCCTGCGCCCTTGCAGGCGTAATGGCGACCGGTTTTGCCGCTTGCGGCGGGGGCGGAGGCGGCGAAGAAAGCACTGTCGACGCTAAAGGTAACACAATAGTTAAAATTATGTTCCACGTAGACTCAAAGTCTGCGGAAGGTCTGGCTTATAAGAGGCGCATAGACGCGTTCAATGCTAAATATACGGCAGCGGACTCGGAAATAAAAATTAAAGCTTCCGCAACGTTTGTTGCTCGTACCGGAGGCGCAAGCGCGTATGAAACTTCGCTTTCAAATATGCAGAGAGAAGGAACTCTCCCCGACATTATTACTTTCGACGCGCCTAAATGCGCGAAATACGCAAGCGAAGGATTGTTGTACGATATTACCGACCTTATACCCGCAGACGAGAAGGCGGATTTCATAACTTTAAACGAATACAATAACAAGCTGTACGGCTTGCCCATCCAGGAATCGAGCGCGGGATTCTATTATAATAAGAATCTGTTCAATCAGGCGGGCATAACTCAGGCGGATATAGGCAACTGGAAGTATACAAACTTTACCACAGTATGCTCTAAACTCAGAGCCGCAAACATAACTCCTGTGGATATGCGCTTAGACGCCACCAAGGACGAAACCGCGCCTTACCTTCTGTATCCTTTCATATACGCTTCGGGCGGCGATTACGTTTCTGCGGACGGCTTCACGTCAACGGGGCATCTCAACAGCTCCGGGTCGGTCAAAGGCTTCCAATTCCTTAAAGGCCTTGTATCGAATAACTACACTTCCTATTCGATAGGCGCGACCGATTTCTTCGACGGCAAAGTGGGTATGTATCTCTCGTCCGGCTGGACCATTCCCGATTTGGACAACAAATATCCTAAAATCTTCCCCAACAGAGATTCCTGGGGCTTGCTCCCTTATCCTTCCGACGTATCGGCGGCGAGCGCGACGGGCAGCTGGTGTTACGGTATTACCGATAACGGCAAGGACACCAAAGAAGCCGCCGCAGAGCTTTTGAAGTGGATGAGCTCGGCGGAGAGTTCGGACGTCATAACCGCCGCAACCGGAATGATCCCCGCAAGGTATTCCGTAAATAAGAATTATCCGGCGGGTTCTCCCGAATACGTTCTCTACAATCAGCTTCAAACAACGGGCAAAGCGCGTCCCGTAACCGTAGGTTATTCGGAGTTCTCAACGACGTTCAACGATATTATCGCAGCGCTTGGCGGCACTGCCAATTTGCAGAGCCTTCTCAACACCAAGGCGACCTCGCTTGACAGTCAGCTTAGGGAACTTAGATAATCTTATCGGCGCTTAAAGCGCCGAAAAAGGGGAAAAAATGTTAGCTTCTACACTCATAATTCTCGCCGCTTTCGTTGCGGTTTTCGCAGTGTTTGCGATAATCGATATAGTAAAGGCGAAAAGGACGAACACGAAATTCAAGATAGGACATTGCATAAGCGCGTATCTTATGATGTTGCCCGCCGTAATTTTAGCGTTTCTGTTCGTAATGATTCCCATTCTGTATTCGCTGGGATACGCATTTACGGATTTCCGTCTGTTGCGTCCGAACGATATAAACTTCGTGGGACTTGCAAACTTTTCTAAAATATTTCAGGAAATAGCCGAAAAGAATAAACTGCTTTACGCAATAAGAAACACAGCTATATTCGTTGTAGGCGTAGTGCCTTTGCAGATAGGTCTTGCCCTGGGGCTTGCGCTGTTCTGCAACCGCAAGGTCAAGGGTGCGGGCATATTCAAAGTTTGCTTCTTCGCGCCCGTAGTAATCTCGCTTACGGTAACGTCGTATCTCTGGTTGCAGATACTCTCGCCGTCTGAAAGCGGACTTCTGAACTCCTTCCTCGGCTTGTTCGGCGTAGCTCCGCAGGACTTTATGCGCGACGAGAAAACGGCAATGCTGTGGATTATCATAATGAGCGCGTGGCAGGGCTGCGGCTATCAGATGCTTATATTCCTTTCGGGGTTAAGCGGCATACGCGACGATTTATACGAGGCGGCGTCCCTCGACGGGGCAAATTCCTTTAACCGCTTCCTGTACGTTACTTGGCCGGGGCTGCGTTCCACCCTCGTATACGTGCTTATAACCGTGTTTATAGGCGCGTGCAGGGTTATGATTCAGCCTATGTTGATGACGGGCTACCGCGAGCATACGCTCACGCTAAGCTATTATATGTATAACGAAGGTTATGACAGGGGACTGGTCGGCAAGTCGTCAGCGGTCGCGCTGTTGATGACCATAGTAATAGGCGCTATAACTCTTATACAGAGGCGCGTTTTGAGGGATAAATGATATGAGTAAAGTTATTCAGGTCAACGGCAGACCGGTTATGTTGAATAAGAGCCCCAACGCTACGCCCAAAAAGATTACGCTCAACGTTGTGTATTACGTTGTGGGCGCGGTTATTGCTCTTATATTCATTTTGCCGCTGTTGTATATGCTTGCAACTTCCACGAAATCCGAGGAAGCGGTCGCCGCAAGCGCGGGAAGTCTGGCTATGTTCATACCCGATTTTTCCAACCTCGGGCACGCGCTCGACAACTATATTCAGCTTTTCACCGTCTACGAAGTAGGCCGGTACGCGCTTAACAGCCTTATCTATGCGGCAGTCGTAATCGTACTGAACGTTATAGTAAACGGCTTGGCGGGCTACGTAATTTCAAAGTTCGATTTCCCCGGTAAGGGACTTTTCAACTTCCTTATACTCTTCCTTATCGTGGTGCCCGTCGAAACTTCGATAATACCGCTGTATTCGGTGGTCAAGATAATGCTTAAATTGAAGAATACTATGTCCGTGCTCGGCGTTATTCTTCCCGCTTCGGTAAGCATATTCAATATATTCCTGTTCACGCAGTTCTTCTCGGGAATACCTAAGGACTATATCGAAGCAGCCAAGCTGGACGGCGCAAGCGATTTGAAAATTTTCTTCAAGATTATTCTTCCCCTTTCAAAATCGATAGTGGCAACCGTTGCGGTATTCTGTTTCATAGGCGTATGGAACGACTATCTGTGGCCCACTATGATTCTTATCAACTACCCCGACCTGATGCCCATACAGTCGGCGCTTACTACCATACAGAGCATTCAGGGAATAACCTCGGGCGAAATCATGGCTTCCCTCGTCGTGGCAAGTATACCTATATTCATAGTATACGTAGCCGCGCAGAAGTATATAGTTCAGGGTTTCGGCTCGGCAGGATTGAAATTATGAGGAAAATATGAAAATAAAAAAAATAACGGCGGTTGCCGCAGCGTTGGCAATTTTGACCGCGTTTTCGCTTCCCGCGTGTTCGAACGATAAACAGACTGCTGCAAGCGACGAAAAGCTTGCCCTGTCCTACACGTTCGATTCGCTTTCGGGCAATCAGGTTCAGGAGCAGGTAAGCGGAAGCAATTACAGAGTAAATTACGTTTTTTCCAACGAAGAAAACGTAGATCAGCTTTTTAAACAGCCCTCCGACCCTCTTTTAAAGAGCGGCGTAAGCGGTAATTCGCTTTATATGGACGGCTTTTCTACATACGTAACCGTATCGGACGAGAAATTCAATATGCCCAATCAACAATTCACGCTGTCGGCGTGGGTTGCCCCCAGAGTATTTGAAAATCTTCCCAACTACGACGGCGGGACTAGCACGGAAGGACACCCCAGACTTACTTCGGTTATAAATAAAGGCGACGTGAGCGCGGGTGAAGGTTTCGTATTCGGTTACGGCAGATTGGGTCTGTGGGGAATACAGCTTGCGCTGTATAATACCGAAACGGACGAAGAATATACGTTGGGTTTCTACGACCCCGTAAACGCTCTTCCGCTCTACGAGTGGTCTAACATAGCGGCAACCTTTAACGGAAAGACGGGCTATATCGCGCTCTATTACAACGGCGAAGTTTCCTACGAGGCGATATTCCCCGAATTGAAGAATTCGGTGCTCGTATCCTCCTACGAGCCGCTCTATATAGGGCGATACTGTATGCCCGTCTACGAATTCGGCGTTATGCGCCAGATTCCTTCGGGTCTGTTGGACGAAGTGAAGATATACGGCGCTTCGCAGTCGCCTGCGCAAGCAAAGAATAATTATTTGTCTTATACCGAGAAAGGGGTTCACCCTTCCCTCGATTTTTCCCAGATAGCCCTCGATTCTTCTGTTTACGAGGGCGACAGATACCGCCCTCAATACCACGCGATTCCCCCTGCGGTATGGATGAACGAACCTCATTCGCCGTTCTATTACAAGGGTAAATATCACGTGTTCTATCAGCACAACCCTTCGGGTCCTTACTGGTCTCAGATAAGGTGGGCGCATATCGTTTCCGACGATATGATTCATTGGGAATACGTTAAAGACGCGGTAGTGCCCACTGCGGGCATCTGTCCCGAAGGCGTATGGACGGGCGGCGCTTGCATAGGTCCCGACGGCACGCCCTGGCTGGTTATAACCGCGGGAACAAACGCCTCTACGTGGTCGGGTCAGAACGTGGCTTTCGCTCACGCCGCAGACCCCGACGACCCCTATCTTACAGATTGGATTGTGGAGGATAAGGTGGTCATAAATCAACCCAGCGACAATTCGCAGGGCGAGCGCGACCAGTTCCGCGATCCCTTCGTCTGGTACGACGACGGCACGTATTATATGATGGTTTCTACCTCCATTCCCGGCAGGGGCGGTTCGGCTAACGTATACACGTCTACCGATATGCGCGAGTGGGAGTACAGGGGCTATCTGTACGAGTGCGATTACAATCTCTATCCCGAACAGGGCGCGCATTGGGAGTGCGTAGTAATGCTGCCTATATCCACCAAGGACGGCTCGCAGACAAAATACATTCTCTTCGATTGTCCCCAATACACCGTCGACGGGTATATAGTCGACTGCTACTATTGGATAGGCACTTTCGATAAGCAGTCGTGCAGGTTTATTCCCGACGACCCCAAACCCAAGCTCTTCGATATGGGTATGGGCGTTTATACCGGTCAGAACGGCTATTGCTTCCTTACCGAAGAGGATATAGCGGCGGGTAAATCTTCTTACACGCAGGGCAGAACGGTCATTTACGCCATAGCTCAGGGCAAGGACGCGGGTACGGCGCAGAACGTGTACTCGGGCTGGGCGCATAACTTCGCCATTCCCCTCGAACTGTACCTTGCCGACAACGGCACGGACGTATTGAGAGAACCTATAAGAGAGCTCTCGTCGCTGTACGACGAAACTCTGTATTCCTACAACGGCGACGGCAAAACCGCGGCGGAAATCAACGCGGATATAGCAAATATACGCGGGGATATGCTGGAAATAAAGGCCTCGTTCACTATATCGCCGCAGTCGGGTTCGTACCGCGCGAGCATTAACGTAAGACACAATCTCTGCACCGATAGCAATATTACGGAGACGACGCCTATTATCTTCGACAATACGGGCGTATGGATAGACAGAGCTATTTCTACAAGGCTGTCTTACGTAAATAAACAGCCTTCGAGGTTATGGTCCTACGTCGTAAATAAGTATGACGTTACCATCCTTTTGGATCGCTCGATGCTGGAAGTCTACGTTAACGGCATTATGAGCTATACGATGAGATTATATCCCCAATACGGCGATTCGGATTATCTGCGCATATTCGACGAGGGCGCGAATATCCGCTTTACAAGCTTTTCGGTAAAGAGACTCGGCAGCGCGTATTCCGATCAGGTTACGCCTGCATACTATACGGAATTTCTGAACGGGGGTGAATAAAGATGCGTAAATGTGCGATTATGTTGACGGCCGCGGTCTGTTTATCCTGCGCTTCGGCGGCGTTCGCGCTGACGGGCTGCGTCAAAGCGGAAAAAACCGTAGCTGCCGAAGTTATAAACGGCGGCTTTGAAAGCGGCACGCTTAGCGGGTGGCAGATTGAGAGCGGCGACGCGTTCGACGACGACTGCGTGTCCTCTACTAAGACTTTTACCTTTTCCTATGACGAGAACGGCACTGAAATAGACGTAAATCAGACGGGTAACTGGTATCTCTGCGGCAAGGGCTTCGACGGAACGCGTTCCTGGGCTAGGACGGGGTCTATCCGTTCAAACGATTTTATCCTTCCGGAAGACGGAACAATTTCATTGAAGCTTGCAGGCGGCGCTCTCGTAACGGCGAGAGGTTCCAACACGTTGAAGAGCAATGAAAAATTGTGCTACGTGGGCGTTTACCGCGCTTCCGACGGACAGATGCTTGCCCGCCAGACCAACGAATATTTCTTGGAGCACACGGATTCCTACGTGGACGCCAATAAATATGCTCTCGGCGTGTACAGTACGGATAATTTCTGCGAATATACTATTTCGTTGTCCGAATATGCGGGAGAAACTGTGTATTTGAGAGTAGTAGACAACGACACGAGCGTTTACTACGGCTATATCAGCGTGGACGATATACGCATAGGCTCGGAAGCGGAGGCGCAACCCGAAGGCTCGTACTACGTGAAAAACAAAAATTACGTTAACGAAGCCCCCGCAGTTTCGCAATACGAGATTAAAAACTGCGGATTCGAAACGGGTTCGCTCGCAGGGTGGACGGTAGTCGAAGGCAATGCGTTTTCCAACGACGGCGTTAATCCCGAAAGCGTATGGTGGAACGAAAATATCACCTACTCGCGCGACGGCAATTACCATTACGGATTTTACCGTCCCGAAGCGACGGGCGTTATGCGCTCTTCCGAATTCGTGCTCGGCGGGTCGGGCTATATAAGCTGGAAGTTGGGCGGCTGTAAGGATAATAACCTTACCTATATCCGTTTTATGCTTAAACAGGACGGAGCGGATAAGGAGATTGCAAGATTTTCCAACTTCAAGTTCCGCGACTTCCAGTTCCCCTACGTTCCGAACGGCTTGCGTCTACTGAATATGGTTCAGTATTACGCCGATTTTTCTAAACTTCTCGGCGAAACTATGTACGTAGAAGTTGTAGACTATAACTCCTCCAACGACGAACTGGGCTGCATAACGCTTGACAGCGTTATAACCTATCACGAAACCAAACCCGTATGGTACGACAGCGAATCTTTCGTGGCGGAATACTGGTTTGACGAAAACGAGAACAATCCCTATGCGGTTGCAAACGCAGGATTCGAGGCGGGCAGCCTTAATGGCTGGGAACTCAGCGGCGGGGCCAATGTAAGCAACGAAAAGAACTATTGGCAGTCCGACCCGAATTTCTGGTACGGATACGGCAGCACCGTTCAGGCGTTCTTGCAGGAAGGCAAATACTTCTATATTTCTGACGAAGCTTCCACTTCGGTGCTCAGGAGCAGGATTTTCACTCTCGGCGGCGACGGCATAATATCATTTAAGCTCGGCGCGGCGAAGAATAGGGAATGTTACGTGGCGATATGCGACGCTAATACTAACGAGGAACTTATCAAGGTTTACAACGATTATTTCAACGACCCCTTGCGCGCGGAAGTGCTTCTTCGCAGGTTCGTAGACGCAAACGCATACGTCGGACGTCAGCTCTATATCAAAGTTGTTGACAATGCGACGTCAGATTTCGGGTTTATCGTATTCGACGACGTAAGAACTTCGCTCACAAGTCAAGAAGCAGCCGAAATAAAGGCTTCCGACACACTATGGGCGCAGAGCTATCGTAATGACGTAATAGTCGCAACTTCGGGCACTGGCGCTTACGCTCAGGCTATCGTGCATTCGATCCGCGCTTACTATATAGAAGGTTACGTTGCAGACCGTTCGATTATCAACGGCGGCTTTGAAAGCGGAAATTTAGTCGGCTGGACTTATTCGGACGGAACCGGAGACGGTCAGGTCAGCGGAGCTAACGCGGTAGTTAAAGCGAATACTTTCTGGGGAGAGGGTATATCCTATAACCAGGGCGGAAGTTATCACTTCGACGGCTGGCAGGCGAATCCGACCGAATCAAACGGCTATACGCTTAGGTCCACACTGTTCACTCTCAGCGGAAGCGGATTTATCAGCTTCAAGATGGGCGGCAAATCGGCGGTAGTAAAGGTCTATAAACAGGACGGCACGCAGATAGCGCAATACGGAAACACTGAGTTTCAGGACGTAAACTTCCCCAATATAGATCAGGGTTGCAGACTTGCGACTATGACTACGTTCGTGGCGGATTTAAGCGGATATATAGGTCAAAAGCTGTATATAGAGCTGTGCGACGACAAGACTGTGGAAGGCGGCTGGAACGTGGCGTTCTTCGACGATATAGTAACCTATTACGAAACGGCGCCGGTAATCGGCGAACGTTACGACGTGGTCGACGTATGCTCGGGCGGAACGTATAACTTGCCTTGGGTAGCGGCGCTGAACGTTTATTGATTTTAAAATAATATAGCAAAAATAAATTTAAGGACGCCGCGCTCCGCCAAGCGGAGCGCGGCAGATAAGAGACTATCGAATGATGGACACTATCAACTCAAAAAGAAAACCGGCTTTTCATATTTACGGCGGAGTGGGCTGGATTAACGACCCCAACGGGCTAATTTATTATAAGGGGCGTTGGCACGCTTTCTTCCAGTATTACCCCGAAGCTACACATTGGGGACCTATGCACTGGGGGCACGTCGTAAGCGACGACCTTATCAACTGGGAAAGACTCCCAGTAGCTCTCGCCCCGGGAGGGGAAAGCGGCGAGGAAGGTTGTTTTTCGGGCAGCGCGATAGAGTTTGACGGCAGATTGTGGCTGTTATATACCGGCTATACCGAAAACGGTGGAGGCGACGACGTAAGGCAGCTGCAATACCTCGCTTCTAGCGACGACGGCGTTAACTTTGTTAAACACGGTATTGTAATAGGCGAAAAGGAGCTTCCGCCCGAATACAGTCCCTGTAATTTCCGCGATCCGAGGGTGTGGAAAAAAGACGGAGTATTCTATTGCCTGGTCGCCGCGAAGCGAAAGGGCGGAAACGGAAGAATAATAGCTTTCCGTTCGGAGAATCTTTTCGACTGGCAATTCGTAGGCGATCTTTTCGGCGAGGACAGCAAGGGCTCAATGACCGAATGTCCCGAATATAACGACCAATTGGGTCTGCTTACCGTGTGCGAACAGTTTCAGCCCGCGGAAGGCAAAGCGCATTTAAACGTGCACAGCACGCGCTGGTACACGGGCGCTCTCGACTATTCGACCTTTAAATTCAAGGCGGAAAACTGCGGCATTATGGACTACGGTTTCGATTTCTACGCGCCGCAGTCGTACATAGACCGCAATATAACTATCGGCTGGCTGAATATGTGGGACAGAAACGTACCGTCCGACAAGTACGGTTTTGCCGGTATGCTCACTTTCCCGCGCAGGATACAGGTTAAAGACGGCGCGTTGTGGCAGACGCCCGCGATAGACGGAGAATTATTCCATTTGCGTGAAACGGACGGCACGGTAAGCGATAAGCTTGTTCACGGCGCGGTGAAGATAGTGGCGGAAGGGCTTGAAAGTCTGCAACTCGATTTGAGAATAAAGGGAGATACGCGCACCTCTTTCCGCCTTGACGGGAATGAGTGGGTGTTCGACCGTTCGCTTTCGGGCGAAAAGGTTACGGGCGTTGAAAAGGACGAGGACAGCCTTGCGGGCATACGGCGCATACCTTACAAAAACCTGCCCGTACACGAAATAACGGTTATTTCCGACGAATTTTCTGTGGAAATTTTCGTGGACGGCGAAGTCGCGTCATCAACCGTATATCCCGAAGAGGGTGCGGACGGATTGGAGCTTGCCGTAAAAGCGGACTTATGCAAATATGCAAAAATAAATATGTAAAAGGTTAAGCGATTATTATCGGTGCGCCGCGGCTAAAATAGCCGCGGCGCACCGTACGATAAGCGATAAAAGTTTCGCTTGACAAGCTATTCCTTTAAGGTATATAATAACCATAACGGGCAGAGGAAAATTATGGCAACGATAAAAGATATTGCGGCGGAAGCCGGAGTCGGCGTAGGTACGGCGTCTCGCGCGCTGAGCGGCGCGGGGCACGTCCATCCCGATACAAAGAAAAAAATAGTCGAAACTGCGAAAAAATACGGTTACGTGCCCAACCAGATTGCGCGCAACTTCAAAAAGCAGTCCACAAAATGTATAGCCCTGATTATACCCACGGTAATTCACCCGTTCTTCTCAAATTTTGCGTATTACTGTGAGTACGAGCTGTACAAGCTGGGATACTGCCTTATTATCGTAAATTCGCAGTACAATAAGGAAAAGGAAGCGGTTATGCTTGAAATGATAAAGCAGCAGCGTGTGGACGGAATAATTTTCGTAACCCACTACGAGCACGAAAACCTCGACCCGTCGCTTCCTCTCGTATCCGTGGACAGACATCTCGGCAACGGCATAACGTATATAACCTCGGACAACTACGCATCTTCCTGCAAAGCCGTACGCAAGCTTATCGAAAGCGGCGCGAGAAAAATAGGTTGCGTGTGCGGTCAGACCAAGGTTGAATCGGAAACGCGGTTCAGATATATGGCGTACAATGACGTTATGGCCGAAAACGGCTTAGAGCCTATGCTGTTTATCAAGCAGTTCCACCACGGCGACGAGCTTTCCGTTATGCGCGAATATTTCGATAAATATCCCGAAACCGACGCGCTCTTTACGGGCAGCGATATGCTTGCGCAGGCGGCGTGGTCGGTCGCGCACGACAGGGGAATAAGCGTGCCCTCGCGTTTGCAGATTATCGGTTACGACGGTATATTGAAAACTTCGCCTAAACTGACGGTCGTAAGGCAGAATATAGCCGAAATGGCGCGCTGCGCCGTAGAACAGCTTATGCTGCGCTTAAACGGCAAACAGGCGAAGCAGAAGGTAGAGGTTCCCGCCGAACTCGTGATAGGCGAAACCACGAAAGAGCAGTTTTAAATAAAATTTTACGGTTTTTATAATAAAATAATACGGAAGCGGGCGACGACCGTCGCCCGCTTCCGTATGAAAAAATCCGCTGATTAAATTATAAATCGCTGATTAAACTATAAATTAAAGCTCCGCGCCTGTTCGGCGCGGAGCTTTAATTAAAGCGCAAAAGCGCGGCTTATCAATAATTTTCTTTTCTTACTTCAAAGTAAGCCTGAGGGTGCTTGCAGACGGGGCAAACGACGGGTGCGGAAGTGCCTACGACGATATGTCCGCAGTTTCTGCATTCCCAAACCTGAACGCCGCTCTTTTCAAAAACAGCCTTGGTTTCGACGTTGTTCAAAAGCGCGCGGTATCTCTCCTCGTGGGTCTTTTCGATTGCGGCTACTCCGCGGAACTGTGCGGCGAGCGCGGTAAAGCCTTCTTCGTCGGCTTCCTTAGCCATTCTGTCGTACATATCCGTCCATTCGTAGTTTTCTCCCTCCGCCGCGGCTTCAAGGTTCTGGGCGGTGTCGCCTATTCCGCCGAGAGCTTTAAACCAAAGTTTTGCGTGCTCCTTTTCGTTTTCAGCCGTTTTCAAAAACAGCTCGGCAATCTGTTCGTAACCCGCTTTCTTTGCGACCGAAGCGAAATAAGTATACTTATTTCTCGCCTGGCTTTCGCCGGCGAAAGCTTCCAAAAGGTTCTTTTCGGTTTTTGTTCCTGCATAAATATTCTTTTCAGCCATTGTGGTACTCCTTTTTTATTAAGATTAAATCTTATTTAGATATATATAATATACCACTTCCGACAAGATATGTCAAGCGGTAATTTTTTTATTTTTTTCAAAAAATTATTGACAAACGCATAAAATAATGATAGAATAACAGAAAATCGAATAAATGCTTTTTAAACCGAAGATGCAGAAAAAAAGCGGGCAGAACTTATCACAGCGAGCGTGCGGCGGTGCGAGGTACGCGTAAGTTTCCGAGTAATATGGACTGCGGAGGGCGGCGTAAAAATACGCCGACGCATAGCGGAGCGTTACTCCGCAGGGAATGTCGGTTCCCGTTACGAGGGGCAAGCGCATATTATTTGCGCAGTCCGAAACAAGGTGGCACAGCGTTATATACGCCCTTGACTTACTTTCAAGTAAGTCAAGGGCTTTTTGGTTTTATTGCGGAGGTCGGTTAAAAGACCCCGCGTCGCTCGTAAACGGGCTGAGGAGAATTGATATGAAGGTTAATTTCACCGTTTCTCAATTAAATAAGTTCAAGGAAGAAGGTTACGGCTCGGCGCCTCTGGTATGCGAAATGCTTTCAGACGCCGCAACGCCCATCGAGTGCCTCAAAGCTATCGGTAAGGCGGGCGGGAAACGCGGCAAAAGCTTCCTTTTCGAGAGTATAGAGGGCGGCGAAAAGTGGGCGCGCTATTCCTTTTTGGGCTTTTCGCCCGTGGCGGAAATTTTTCTCTCCGACAAAGTTATGACTATATCCGAAGAGGGCAAGACGCGCACAATCTCAACTTGCGACCCCAACGCCGAAATACGCGGAATTTTGAAGAATTACAAGAGTCCTAAGACGGCGGGATTGCCTCCGTTTACGGGCGGATTCGTCGGCTATTTCAGCTATGAATATTTTAAATATTACGAAAAGGCAGACTTCCTCCCCGCGGGCGAATTCGGCGATTGCAGACTGTTTCTCTTCGATAAGGTCATAGCCTACGACAATCTCAAACAGAAAATTTATATAATTGTCAACGTAAAGCTTTCCGAACGGTTAGATGCGGAATATGCCGCGGCTATCGAAGAAATCGAGGAGATTCGCCATGTGATATATTCGGGTTGCAAGGACAAATGCGACGGCGCGGAAATGATAAAAGGCTTCTCTGCGATAGCGTCGCGCGAAGAATACGAAAAAAAGGTGGAAAAGGCGAAAAATTACGTCTATGAGGGCGACATATTTCAATGCGTACCTTCCAACCTGTGGACGGCGGAAATAAATGGCGGGCTTCTGAACACTTACAGAGTGCTGCGCACTACTAACCCGTCGCCGTATATGATTTATATGAATATGGGCGACGCGGAAATAGCCGGCGCTTCGCCGGAAACGCTTGTAAAAGTAACCGACGGAAAGGTTACTACCTTCCCCATAGCCGGCACCCGTCCACGCGGGGCGAACGAAGAGCAGGATAAACTTTTGGAGGAGCAGCTCTTAGCCGACGAAAAGGAGATTGCAGAGCACAATATGCTGGTGGATTTGGGCAGAAACGATTTGGGTAAAGTGTGCAAATTCGGCACGGTAAAGGTAAAGGAATATAAAAAGGTTTACCGCTTTTCGCACGTGATGCATATTACCAGCTCGGTTTCGGGAGAGCTGCGCGAGGATAAGGACGCTCTCGACGCGCTTTCGGCAACTCTTCCCGCAGGCACTCTGTCGGGCGCGCCTAAGCTGAGGGCGATGCAGATAATTTCCGAGCTCGAAGAGGGCAGACCGAGGGGCATTTACGGCGGCGCGGTAGGCTACGCCGACTTTACGGGCAACGGCGACTTTTGTATTGCCATAAGGACGGCTGCGCGAAAGGGAAATAAGGTTTACGTCCGTGCGGGCGGAGGTATAGTGGAAGGAAGCGTTCCCGAAAGGGAGTTCGAAGAAACGGTCAACAAATCAGCCGCCGTCCGCGAGGCGGTGGAGAAGAGCGGAGGCATAGATTTATGAAAACGAAGGTATTGATTATTGACAATTACGACAGCTTTTCGTACAATCTGTACCAATATTTCGGCGAGCTTGCGGACGAAGTTACCGTAATCAAAAACGACGAATGCTCCTGTGAGAGGGCGGAAAGTATGTATAATCCCACGCACGTGGTGCTTTCGCCCGGACCTTGCAGACCGGCTCAGGCGGGCATAACCGAAGCCGCCGCCCTGTATTTTGCAGGCAAAGTTCCCGTTCTCGGCGTATGCTTAGGGCATCAGGGCATTTGCGAAGCGTTCGGGGGCAAGGTAGTTCACGCGAAAAAGCTTATGCACGGAAAATCCGACAACGCGCTTCTGGATACGTCGTCGCCGATATTTTTCGGGCTTCCCGAAATGAACAGGGTGGCTAGGTATCATTCCCTCGCCGCTGCGGAATTGCCCGATTGTTTATACGTTACGGCGCGGACCGCCGACGGAGAAATAATGGGCGTAAAGCACGTCGATTACCACGTATACGGGGTGCAATTCCATCCCGAATCCATTCTTACAGACAACGGTAAGCTTATTTTGAAAAATTTTCTTAATCTTACGGAGTGTTGAATATGATAAAAAGCGCGATAAAAAAACTTATCGAAGGCAAAGACCTTTCATATGAAGAAGTGAAAGGCGCCATGACAATGATTATGACGGGCGAAGCCACCGCCGCGCAAATAGCGGCGTATCTTACCGCTCTGCGCATTAAGGGCGAAAAGGAAGAGGAGATTGCGGCTTCCGCTCAGGTTATGCGCGACGTTGCGGTTAAGCCGCCGATAGATTGCGACTGTATGGATATAGTGGGTACCGGCGGAGATAACTCAAATTCCTTCAATATATCCACCTGTTCGGCTTTCGTAGCCGCCGCCGGCGGAATAAGAGTGGCAAAGCACGGCAACAGGCGGGTTTCGTCGGGCTGCGGCGCGGCGGACGTGTTGGAAGAGATGGGAGCTAACCTTAAAATATCCCCCGAAAAGGCGAAAGAGGCGCTGGATTATTGCGGATTCACCTTCCTGCACGCGCAGGTATATCACCCCGCGATGCGCTTTGCAGCACCCGTCAGGGGCGAGTTGGGAGTGCGCACGGTGTTCAATATTTTAGGACCGCTCGCAAATCCCGCGGGCGCGAAGAGCCAGCTTTTGGGAGTGTTTTCTCAGGATATGTTGAAGCCTTTGGCTAAGGTTTTGAATAAGCTCGGCACGACGCGCCTGATAGCCGTACACGGCGATGACGGTCTTGACGAGGTTTCTCCGTCGGGCGCGACGCTCTGCTATGAAATATTCGACGGCAGGGAGAGGGAATATACGGTTACTCCCGCCGACTTCGGACTGTCCGCCCACGCAAAAGAGGAAATAAAGGGGGGCGACCCCGCCGAAAACGCTCGCATTATGCGCAGAGTATTGGGCGGCGAAAGGGGCGCGTACCGCGACGCGGTAGTGGAAAATTCCGCTCTCTGTTTTTATATCGCGGGCAAAGCCGAGGATATTTACGGAGGCGCGCGGTTAGCCGAAAGACTTATCGACAGTGGCGCGGCGGCGCAAACGGCGGAAAAATTCATCAAGGTAACCAATTCATGACGGACATATTGCAGACCATTTGCGACTACGCGCGCGAAAGGGTGAAAAACTATGAAAGAGAAACGCCTTTTTCGGAAGTGAAAAGGCAGGCTCTCAATCAAAAGGGCGCGGGATATGCCTTCGAGAAAGCGATTATTAAGGGAAAGTTCTCGCTGATATGCGAGATAAAAAAATCCAGCCCCTCGAAGGGCGTTATAGACCCCGTGTTCGACTATCTTAAAATAGCGGCTGACTATCAGGAGGGCGGAGCGGACTGTATTTCCTGCCTGACAGAACCGAAATGGTTTTCGGGCAGCGATAAAATACTTTCAGAGGTGGTAAAAAGCGTAAAAATGCCCGTGTTGAGAAAGGATTTTACCGTTTCGGCATATCAGGTCTATCAGAGCAGGCTGCTCGGCGCGTCCGCCGTTCTTATAATAATGAGCGCGCTTAAAGAGAGCGAAGCCGCCGCGTTTTTCGAGGCGGCGGAAGAGACGGGTCTGTCGGCGGTGTTCGAGTGCCGCAACGAGGAGCAAATCGAGCGCGCTCAGAAGATTGGCGCGAGAATAATAGGCGTAAACAACCGCAATCTCAAAGATTTTTCGGTGGATACCTCCAAGGCTCGCATGCTCAGCTCGCTCGTCGATAAAGACAGGATATTCATAAGCGAATCGGGCGTGATGAGCGTGGACGACCTGCGCGCGCAGAAGCTTGCCGGCGCGGACGCGGCGCTCGTCGGCGAATATTGTATGCGCGCGAAGGACAGAGCAGCCGCAGTAAAGGAAATGAAAAATGTGTAAAGTGAAGGTTTGCGGAATAACCGACGTCGGAATTTTACCCGTTCTCAACGCGTTGACCCCCGACTATGCTGGATTTATCCTCACTTCGGGCTTTAAGCGTTCGGTTTCGGAAGAGTTCGCCTCCGCGGCAAGGAAAACCCTTTGCGGGGCGGTTAAAACGGTAGGAGTATTCGTGAACGACGACCCGAAAAGAATAGCGGGGCTGGTTAAGGCGGGGATAGTAGACCTTATACAGCTCCACGGCGACGAGGACGGAGAGTATATACGCATTATAAAGGCGAGTTGTTCCGCCCCGATTATAAAAAGCGTTCACGTAACCGACGGCAAGGTTTCGCCCTATCCCGATAATTGCGACTTCGTGCTTTTAGACGCGTATTCGCCGCATATGCGCGGGGGAACGGGCAAAAGGATAGAGTGGCGGCGCTACGAAGAAATAAAAAAGCCCGTCTTTCTGGCGGGCGGAATAACGCCCGATAACGTGAAAGACGCGCTTGCGGCGGTACAACCTTACTGCGTGGACTGTTCGGGCGGAGTTGAAACCGACGGGATAAAGGACGCAGACAAAATCGAAAAATATATAAAAAACGTCAGGGAGTTTGAAAAGTATGGAAAACAGAAAGGGCAGATTCGGTGAATACGGCGGACAGTACGTCCCCGAAACGCTTATGTCGGCTTTGGAGGAATTGGAAGAGGCGTATCTTAAATTCAAGGACGACGCCGAGTTTAATCAAAAACTTACTTATTTATTGAACGACTACGCGGGCAGACCGTCGAGGCTGTATTTTGCAGAAAAGCTTACGCGCTATGCGGGCGGAGCGAAAATCTATTTAAAGCGCGAAGATTTAAACCACACGGGCGCGCATAAGATAAACAACGCTCTCGGTCAGGCGCTTCTTGCCAAGGCTATGGGTAAAACCAGACTGATTGCAGAGACGGGAGCGGGTCAGCACGGAGTAGCCACCGCTACGGCGGCGGCTCTTCTGGATATGGAGTGCGAAATTTTTATGGGCGAGGAGGACACCGTAAGGCAGGCTCTCAACGTGTACAGAATGAAGCTGCTGGGCGCGAAGGTGCACGCTGTTACTTCGGGTACGAAAACCTTAAAGGACGCCGTAAACGAGTGCATGAAGGAGTGGACCAACAGAATAGCCGACACTCACTACTGCCTCGGTTCGGTCATGGGTCCGCACCCGTTCCCTACAATAGTCAGGGACTTTCAGGCGGTGATATCGAAGGAAGCGAGAGAGCAGATTCTTTCAAAAGAGGGAAAGCTGCCCAAGGCGGTGATTGCCTGCGTTGGCGGCGGTTCGAACGCGATAGGCGCGTTTTATAACTTTATACCCGACGACGGCGTAAGGCTCATCGGCTGCGAAGCTGCGGGCAGGGGCATAGACACGCTCGAAACGGCTGCTACGATAGCTACGGGGAAAACGGGCATATTCCACGGTATGAAGTCTTTGTTCTGTCAGGACGAGCACGGGCAGATAGCCCCCGTCTATTCCATTTCCGCAGGGCTGGATTATCCCGGGATAGGCCCCGAACACGCCTATCTCAACGCCGTAGGGCGAGCGGAGTACGTTCCCGTTACCGACGAACAGGCGGTGGAAGCGTTCGAAGTGGTTTCGCGCGAGGAGGGCGTTATTCCCGCGATAGAAAGTTCGCACGCGCTTTACTATGCGCTTAAAGAGGCGAAAAAGTACGGAAAGGACGAAAATATTATAGTTTGCGTTTCGGGCAGAGGCGACAAGGACGTCGCGGCGATAGCGCGTTACAGAGGAGAAAATATCTATGAATGAGATAGAAAAGGTTTTTGAAAAGGGCAATAAAAAGGCGTTCGTGGGCTTCATCACCGCGGGCGACCCTTCGATAGAGGACACCGTGCGCTATCTTGATATCATGCAGGATTCGGGCGTGGATATTATCGAAATAGGCATACCTTTTTCCGACCCGATAGCCGAAGGCCGCGTCATTCAGGCGGCGGATATCAGGGCATTGAAGGGCGGAATCACGCTCGACAAAGTGTTTTCGGCTGTGGAAAAGACGAAAAAGAAGGTGCCGTTTCTGTTTATGACTTACGCAAATCCCGTGTTCTTTTACGGATACGAAAGATTTTTCGCCCGCTGCGCCGAAGTCGGCGTGTCGGGTGTGATAGTGCCCGATATTCCGTTCGAGGAGAGCGGAGAGATAAAGTGCGTAGCCGATAAATACGGCGTTACCGTCGTGGATATGGTAGCCCCCACTTCCGACGAGCGCATTAAAAAGGTATGCAGAGATTCAAAGGGTTTTATTTATCTGGTATCGTCGCTGGGCGTTACGGGGGTAAGAAATAAAATAGATACGAACATATCCGCAATCTATTCTAAAATCAGAGAGGTTACGGATACGCCCGTGTGTGTCGGATTCGGTATTTCTACCCCTGAACAGGCGGCGGAAATGGCGGCGGCGAGCGACGGCGCCATTATCGGTTCGGCGATAGTAAGAATTATAGCAGAGTACGGCAACCGCGCAGATGAACGGCTTAAAAGTTATTTTAAATCGGTAGCCGACGCGGTTCATTCGCTTTGACCAGGCATACTTTGCGTCAAGCAATAAATTCCGACGCTTTTCACAATAAGAGCGCCGGAATTTTAGCGTTTGCTATTGCAAACGCTAAAATTTTATGATAGAATTACATTTCGGAAATATTTCGTAATGGATATAAAGAAGGCTATAAAACAATTAGATATAGAAGAAAAAGCTGAATTGCTGTCGGGCTCGGATTTCTGGTCTACTTGCGACTGTCCCGATATAGGGTTGGAGTCGGTTTATCTTGCGGACGGACCGCACGGCATGCGCGTCCAGAATAAAAAGCCCAATCATCTCGGAATGGGCACTTCTCATCCCTCAACTTGCTTCCCTACAGCCGCCGCGATCGCGTGCGGCTGGGATTTGTCGCTTTGTGAAGAGGTAGGCAGAAGGATAGGCGAAGAGGCGGCGTGCTTAGGCGTGAGCGTAGTGCTCGGCCCGGGGCTGAATATAAAGCGCAGTCCTCTGTGCGGCAGAAATTTTGAATATTTTTCAGAGGACGCGTACCTTTCGGGCAAGCTCGCCGCGGCATACGTCAGGGGTATTCAGTCTACTTGCGTTACTGCGTGCGTAAAGCATTTCGCCGTAAACTCGCGCGAGCTGGGCAGAATGTACTACGATTCGGAAGTCGACGAAAAGACCTTGCGCGAAGTATATCTTACCGGTTTTGAAATCGCCGTCAAAGAGGGCAAAGCCGGGGCGGTTATGACGGCATACAATAAGCTGAACGGCGTTTACTGTAATCAGAACGCTGAGCTTATCGACGGCATATTAAGGGGCGAATGGGGCTTCGACGGGCTTGTAGTGTCCGATTGGGGCGGCAACCGCGACAGGGTAGAGGCGGTAAAAGCGGGTTCGGATTTGGAAATGCCGAAAGACGACTACTCCCGCGCGGAAATAATAAATGCGGTAAAAAGCGGGTCGCTTGAAGAATCCGCGGTGGACGAATGTGTGGAGAGGCTTTACTTTCTCGCCCTCACTTCCCGTAAGATAGAGAGGAAACAAGCCGATTGGGAAGAACACGCCGACTTCGCCCGAAAATGTGCCGAAAACAGTATCGTACTTCTTAAAAACAGGGGCTGTGCGTTGCCGCTCAACTCTTCGGAGAGGGTTGCTCTGATAGGCGATTTCGCGGAAAACCCCCGCTATCAGGGCGCGGGGTCGTCGCTTGTAAATCCCACTTCGCTGGATAATATGCTGTGTGCAATTAAAGGCAGTAAATTAAATTTTATAGGCTATGAACGCGGATTCAGGCGTTTCGGCGGAAAAAGCCGCCGTCTTGCTTCTAGGGCGTTGAAGCTCGCCTCTGCCGCCGATACCGTCGTGCTGTGCTTAGGGCTCGACGAACACAGCGAGGTAGAGGGCGCGGACAGGGAAAATATCGCCCTTCCTGCAAATCAGACGGAGTTGTTGTGCGAACTCGCCTCTCTCGGCAAAAAAATAATCGCGGTATTGTCCTGCGGCGGAGCGGTGGATACGGGCTGGGACAGCCTTTGCGACGGCGTTCTGCACGCTTACCTTTGCGGGCAGAGCGGCGCGGGCGCGATAGTAAAAATTCTTACGGGCGAAGTCAACCCGTCGGGCAGACTCGCCGAAAGCTATCCTTATAAACTTTCGGATTGCCCGTCCTGTAAGGACTATCTGTCCGACCCGTATAAAATGGTCTGCTCCGAGGGAGTGTACGTTGGGTACAAATACTATCTCGCTAAGGGGATAAAGGTAAAATATCCCTTCGGATACGGCTTGTCTTACACGCGCTTTACCTATTCCGATTTTTCCGTTTCTGAAATCGGCGTAAGGCTTAAAGTCAGAAACGCGGGGGAAATGCGCGGGGCAACCGTCGTTCAGGTCTACGTTTCGCCGATAGGCGGCGAGCTCGCCGCGTCGCCCCTGTCTTTAAAGGGCTTTAAAAAAATTTTTCTCGACGCGGGGGAAGAGTCGGAGTGCTTTATTCCTTTCGACGAATACTCTTTCAGAGTATGGAACGAGGAAAAAGCCGAATGGCAGTCGGGCGGCGAATATGAAATAGCCGTGGGCGAAAACTGCGAAGAAATACTCTATAAAACCGTACTCAACGCGGACGGCGTTTCTACCGCGTATCATAAAAGGGAAATGTTTACGGGTAGTTGCGTCGGTGTGGACGAGTATATATCTCGCAACGCCGAGCGCGCGAGAGCGGGCGCGATTTCTTGCGGCGCGGAGCGGGCGCAGACGTCGAAAGGGCGCAAAAAACGGATAACGGTAACTCTTTATACAGAAGCGGAAGACCTGAAATACAGCAGGGGAGCGGTCGGCAAGTTGTTCGGCTTTATCGCGTATTGCTACGGCAGGTCGCATAGTCGATTGATAGCTAATTCTATGAAATATCTGCCCGTGAGGACGCTTTTGCAGTTTATGAAGTTCAACGCCGCGCAGTGCGAGGGATTTATTATGGCTTGCAACGGCTCGTTCTTCCGCGGCGTAAAAAAGATGTTGTTTAAAAAGTAAATTTGCGCTTTCGGGCGTAAGTCCGCAAGCGCGGTAATATCGGGCGGTTAAGGCAAAAGAATTGTACGTCGATTTTTTATCCGTAAACCGCTTTGCCAAAAATAAAAAACAAGACGGAGAAAAGTATTTATGCGATGGGTAACCGTATGGGGAAACGCTACTTCGGTAAGCGAACGCCGCCCCGAATCTTATGCCAGAAACATCACCTTGCGCTATCCCGTAACCTGCGCGTTCGGGGGCGAAAAGGTAAGGTTGCATTTTTCAAATTTCTGCGGGACGGAGGCGGTTACTCTTTCCCAGGTTACGATTGCGCCCGCGCGTACGGACAGAGAAATAAGCCTGCATAACGCGCGGCTGGTGACCTTCGGCGGAGAGGAGAGCGTGACTATCCCCGCGGGACAGGAGATTTTTTCCGACGAGATTGCATTCCGCGTCAAGCCGAAAGGAGTAGTTTCCGTAAGCATTTACCTTGAAGAATTTACGCTTATGCGCTCGGGCGTGGTGATTACGGGACCTCTATCCAAAGGTTTCTTCTCGGTGGGCAATCAGGCTTTGGCTTCCGTTCTCCCCCTCGAACAGACGAGGACCACCAACACGTTTTACTTCCTTACGGGAGTTGACGTTTATACCGAGGATAAGAACAGGGCGGTCATACTCTACGGCGACAGCATAACGGCTCAGAGCTGGGCGGACTATCTCGCTCTCGAATGTATGGACGACCCTTACAACGTAACGGCGGTGATTCGCAGAGCGGCGTCGGGTACGCGCGTTTTAAGGGAATATCACTGCATAACCTACGAAAGCTACGGGCTTTCGGGCAAGAACAGGTTCGAGCGCGAAATATCCACGGTTTCGGGCGCGGATACCGTAATAATTCAGCAGGGCATAAACGACATTATCCACCCCGTAGGTACTGAGGTAAACCCCTTCCGCCCGATGAGCGATCTGCCATCCGTGGAAGAGCTGGAAGAGGGGCTCGAATACTATTCGGATATCGCCCGCAAGTACGGGTTAAAGACCTACTTCGGCACTCTTCTGCCCATATACGGCTGGCGAACGTACGCGCCTTTCCGTGAGGATATGAAGGATAAAATCAACGATTGGCTGCGTTCGCGCGGGGATATAGACGGGTGTATCGATTTCGACGAGGCTCTGCGTTCGGACGAAAACGTCTACGCGTTCCGCGACGGGTACGACAGCGGCGACCACCTGCACCCCAGCGAGGCGGCGTATAAAAAGATGGCTCAGGTAGCTTACGACTATATCTGTAAAGAGCAATCGGAGGAAGAATGAGGGCTTGCATATACGGAGCGGGCGCAATGGGCACGGTGCTCGGCGCATATATAGCCGCAAAGGGCAAACAAATAGACCTTATTAACCGCAACGAAAGTCACGTCGCCGCGCTCAAAGAAAAGGGCGCGCACGTTACGGGAACGGTGGATTTTACGGTTAAAGTAACCGCGCTTACGCCTGCGGAAATGACGGGTAAATACGACGTCGTGTTTTTGATGACCAAACAGCGGCAGAACGCCGAAACGGTGAATTTTTTAAAGGATTACCTTTCGGATAACGGCGTTATTTGCACCACTCAGAACGGCTTGCCCGAGTTTTCCGTCGCGAGCGTGGTCGGCGAAGAAAAGTGCCTAGGCTGCGCCATATCCTGGGGCGCAACGTTCATAGGCGGCGGCGAAGCTATGCTTACGTCCTCGCCCGACAAGCTTACTTTCGCGCTCGGCTCGGCTTTTACCGACAAGCCCGACCCCGCTAAAATAAACGCTGTAAAAAGCTACCTCGAATGTATGGGCGAAGTTACGGTGGACGGCAACTTTATAGGCGCGCGCTGGTCGAAGATGATTATGAACGCTACGTTCTCGTCCCTTTCGGCGATTTCCGGGCTGACTTTCGGCGAGATAGCGCAAAACCGCAAAACCCGCAAGGCGGCTCAGGTTCTTTTAAAGGAATGTATGGACGTAGCCGCGGCGGCGGGCGTAAAACCTGCGAAAATGCAGGGGCACGACATAGTAAAGGCGTTCAACTATAACAATCCCGTAAAAAAGGCGGTATCTTTCGCGCTCTTGCCGCTGGCTATGAAAAAGCATAAACTGCTCGTTTCGAGTATGTATTACGACCTTATTAAGGGCAGAAAGTGCGATATAGATTTCGTGTGCGGCGAAGTGGCGAGGCAGGGCGCGATTCTGGGCGTAAGGACTCCCGTGGCGGATAGAGCGATAGCTTTCGCGCACGAGATAGAAGAGGGCAAAAGGGAGATTTCCCCCGACAATATATCCGAATTAACTGCAAAAAGAGCTTAATCGACGGTTAATATAAGTTAATCGTATTGCGCGCGGTTGCCGTGGTTTACGGCAACCGCGCGCGGCTTTTTTCGGCTCGGAGGCGGTTTAATCCGATTTTTTGCGTTTATATGTTGCATTTATCGCGATAGAGTGGTATAATTCAGTTACGGTATGGTCAGGTGAGAATATGCAAGAAATTTATTATCCGTCAGAGGACGGCAGAACTACCATTCACGCCTGTATATGGCGCCCCGAAGGCGATATAAAGGCGGTTTTACAGATTATCCACGGTATGGCGGAATATGCGGAGAGGTACGCCCCCTTTGCCGAACGCCTGTCGGAGCGCGGCTATCTCGTCTGCGCGGAAGACCATCTCGGGCACGGCAAATCGGTCGTGGGCGAGGACGACCTCGGCTATTTCAAGGACGGCGGGTCCGCCGAAACCGTAATCGCCGATATAAGGCGGTTGAGCCTTATTGTCAAGGAAAAATATCCGTCCGTTCCCTTTTTTGTGCTTGGGCACAGTATGGGCTCGTTTTTCTGCCGCAAATATATAACCGTTTACGGCAAAGAGCTGTCGGGCGCGGTGATTATGGGCACGGGCTTTCAGCCCGCGGCGGCTACGTCCGCAGGCAAGCTTGCGGCGCGGATTATCGCTCTCTTCAAGGGTTGGCGTTACCGTTCCGCGTTTATAGACAAACTTGCGTTCGGCTCTTACAACAAAAAATTCGAAGGTCGCACGGGCTTCGACTGGCTTTCGGCAAACCGCGAAAACGTCGATAAATATATAGCCGATCCTCTTTGCGGCGTTAAATTCACGTGCAGCGGTTTTTACGGACTTTTTTCGATAGTCGGCGAGGCGTGCAAAGGCAAAACGGTGAGAGCCACCCCCGCAGATTTGCCTATTCTGCTCGTTTCGGGCGCGGACGACCCCGTCGGGGGATATTCCAAGGGCGTTATTAAGCTTTACGATAAATTAAACGCCTGCGGAGTAAAGGACGTATCTATGATTCTGTACTCGGGCGCGCGCCACGAAATTTTAAACGACGACTGCGCGCCTCAGGTTTACCGAGACGTTTACGATTTTCTCGAAGAAAAAATAAAGAACGACGGCTGAATTAAGGACTTGTTATGGTAGAAAGATTTTTGGTAACATTGCCTCCGCTCACGGGCGGAGATAAGCGCACCGCGTACGTGTATCTTCCGCGCGGCTACGGCGGCGAAACGCGCTATCCCGTAATGTATATGTTCGACGGACACAATCTTTTCACCGACAGGGAGGCTACCTTCGGCAAATGCTGGGGAATGGAAGAGTTCCTCGACGATAATAGCGTTCCGCTGATCGTTGCGGCGGTCGAGTGCAATCATAGCGGCAACAGCCGCCTTTCGGAATACTCCCCCGTAAGCTTCAATTTCCGCGGCGAAAGGATAATCGGCAGGGGCAAAAAATATATGGACTGGCTTACGGGCGTTTTTAAGTCGCATATAGACGGCAACTATTCCACCTTGCCCGACCGCGCGCATACATATATCGCAGGCAGTTCGATGGGCGGACTTATGACTATGTACGCCCTGGCTAAATACAATAAATATTTTTGCGGCGGAGCGGCTCTATCGCCCAGTCTTTGGGTGGGCGGAGGCGAAATCCCGTCGTTTATCGAAAGCGGCAGATACGGTAAAGATACCGTGCTTTATACCGATTACGGAAGCAAGGAGTTCATAAACCACGCGTTGCAGAAGAGGCTATTCTGTAACGCTTATTCCGCTCTCGTCGAAAAGGGCGTAAACGTTACGGCGAGGGTAGTGCCCGACGGCGTTCACAGCGAGGCTTCGTGGGAGAAGTGCATACCCGTGTTTTTACGGGTTTTAGGGCTTGTATAGCCGTCGGCGAATGCGTTTGCGTTGCGCATAAATTGTTGATTAAATAGATTTTTATACAGAGGATATTATGAAGAATTTTATTTTTATTTCACCAAATTTCCCCGCCAACTACTGGCGTTTTTGCAGGGAATTGAAGAACAACGGTTTCAACGTGCTGGGCATAGGCGACTGCGAATATTTTCAGCTCTCGCAGGAGCTTAAATCCAGCCTCACCGAATATTACAAGGTATCCAACCTCGAAAATTACGACGAAGTTTTCCGCGCGGTTGCGTTTTATACCTTCCGCTACGGCAAGATAGATTGGCTTGAAAGCAATAACGAATACTGGTTGGAGCGCGACGCGCTTCTGCGCACCGAATTCAATATCTGCACGGGCTTCAAATCGAAGGATACGAATAAAATCAAATTCAAGTCCAAGATGAAACCCTATTATCTGAAAGCGGGCGTAAAGGTAGCGAGATACTGTATAGCTTCTTCCGTCAAAGTCTGCGAAAAATTCATAAAGAAAGTGGGCTATCCCGTAATCGTAAAGCCCGATAACGGCGTGGGGGCGAACGATACGCACAAGATAGAAAACGAGGGCGATTTAAAGAACTTCTTTGAAACCAAGCTTCCCGTAAGCTATATTATGGAGGAGTTTATCGACGCGGAGGTAAACTCTTACGACGCTATAATCGATTCAAAAGGCGAACCCGTATTCGAGACGGGCAACGTAACTCCTCTTTCGCTTATGGACGTAGTAAATTCGGGCGACAACAGCATATTCTATATATTGAATAATCCCTACGACGACGTGCGCGACGCCGGCAGAAGGGTAGTCAAGGCGTTCGGCGTAAAGAGCCGCTTCGTTCACTTTGAATTTTTCCGTCTCAACCGCGACCAGCACATAGGCAAAAAGGGCGAGGTCGTCGCTCTCGAAGTAAATATGCGCCCGTCCGGCGGAATTTCGCCCGAGATGATGAATTACGCAAATTCTACGGACGTTTACAAAATATGGGCGGATATGATAGCCTTCGACAAGTCGGAAAAGGGCGTAGGGGAAAAATTCTTCTGCGCGTTCGTGGGCAGGAGATTCGGCAAACGCTACGCTTTCGACGAGCAGGCTCTGCGCGATAAGTATTACTCAAACATAAAGGCGGTGGGTAGAGTGCCCGACGCATTATCGGGTGCGATGGGCAACGTGATGTTCCTCGCCAACTTCAAAACCGAAGAGGAGATGAAAGCGTTCTACGCGGACGCGGTTCTCTCCGAATGACGGCAAAACGGTATTTATAACGTAAAAAAGTATACGGGCGGCGCGGAAATCTTCCGCACCGCCCTCAATCTTGTTCTAAAACGCAACGGGGCGTAATATGTTATTGTATAGATTTAAGCGGAGGCGTAAAGATGCTTGACAATAACATTTACGAAGATATAGCTTTGAGGAGCGGCGGCGACGTATATATAGGCGTGGTGGGACCCGTGCGCACGGGTAAATCTACGCTTATAAAAAGGTTTATGACCGAACTTGTGTTGCCCGAACTCGAAGAGGGAAAGGTCAAGGAAGAGATAACCACCGAACTTCCCCAATCCGCGGCGGGAAAGACCGTTATGACTACCGAACCGAAATTCGTTCCCTCCAAGGCGGTGAGGGTAAAGATAGACAACGCCGAGGCGAACGTAAGGCTTATAGACTGCGTAGGTTTCGTGGTGGACGGCGCCTCCGGCTTCGACGAAAACGGTTCGCCCCGCCTGGTTAAAACTATGTGGAGCGAAAATCCTCTGCCTTTCACCCAAGCCGCCGCAGTCGGCACGGAAAGGGTAATAAGGGAACATTCCACGATAGGGGTGTGCGTAACCTGCGACGGCTCGGTTGCGGAAATTCCCCGTTCGGGCTACGTGGGCGCGGAAGAGCGCACCGTCGCCGAACTCAAAAAGATAGGCAAACCTTTCGTGATAGTATTGAACTGCGCCGACCCGACCTCTTCGGGTGCGACGGCTCTGCGCGGCGACCTTGAAAAGAAATACGGCTGTCAGGTAGTCGCTATGAACTGCGAAAAGGCGACGAGAGCCGACCTTCTGGGTATCTTGCGCGCTGTCTTGTTTGAATTTCCCGTTATCTCTTTCGACGTCAGAATTCCCGAATGGGTGCGCGTTATGCCGAGCGACAGCTCGGCGGTAGCCGAACTTTTAAGCCGCGTAAGGGAAACAGCCGCAAAAATATCCTGTATGCGCGACTGTTCGTCTTTCGACTATATGCTTAAAGACTGCAAATTCTGGAAAGAGGAAACGTCGGTAAATCTCTCGCTGTCCACGGGCAAAGCCACGGTGGAAGCTTACGTAGCGGACGGCATTTTCTACAATATGCTCTCCGAAATTTCGGGGGACGATATTTCGGACGAATGTTCGCTGATGAGCTTCGTTTCGGCAGCTTCGCAGGCTAAGAAAAATTACGAAAAGATTAAAGACGCGCTCGACTGCGCGCGCGTTACCGGCTACGGAATAGTTCAGCCGTCAGACGATGATATGAGCCTGGAAAAACCCGGGGTGGTAAAGCAGGGCGGAAACGTCGGCATAAAACTGCGCGCCACCGCGCCAAGCTACCATATAATAAAAATAGACGTTTGCGGAGAAGTCAGCCCGATTATGGGCGCCGCCGCCCAATCGGAAAATATGGTTAAAAGCATAATGGACGGATTTGAAAACGATCCTCAGGGTATGTGGGATACCAATCTCTTCGGCAAATCTCTGCGCGGTATGGTCAAGGAAGGGCTTTCGGGCAAGGTAAACGGAATGCAGGAGGATACCCGCAATAAGATGCGCCGCGCGATAACGCGCATAATCAACGAGGGCAAGGGAGGAGTAATCTGCATTTTGCTTTAACCGCGGCATATGCCGCGTCGTTCGGAATCTTTTCGCCCGTTGCGCGCATATGTGCCGCCCGTCTTATCAAGCGCGATTCATATGAATAAAAAACGCAATATGTTCCGCGCATATGCGGCGACAAGGCGGTAAAATTTCGGTATTAGCCGCGCATAAAACGAGTATAAATAATTCAACCTTCGTACATAATGTAGTAAGTACATAAATGCACGGAGGTTATTATTTATGTCAAAGAGTAAAAATAAGGTCCGCAGGCTTACGGACGAGCAATACAACGCATATATCGCGTCGTTAAAGTATGACGCGGCTTCATATAACGCCGACGGAACGCGTTTTGTGCCCGAAGAGATCGACGTGCGCAAAAACGAAAACAAGCCCGACGGAGGCAGATAACCGCACCGCCGCGCGGGCGGCTTTCGGTTCATATGTTCCGATAGAAATATGAATTAATTAAAATACGTGCGCAAAGGCATATGCCCTTGCGCACGTATGCGTTATATTACATATGGTTTAAATTGAGTTAATCTGTCCGCTCTTTGCTTGCGCCGTAAAACATATGCTTACAGAGCGCGGACTTTAAGCACTCCCTCCACCGCGGATATGGTGGAAATAAGCTCCCGGCTTGCCTCTGCCTCAATATCG
This sequence comes from uncultured Clostridia bacterium, assembly GCA_964509935.1. GTDB lineage: Bacteria > Bacillota > Clostridia > Christensenellales > Borkfalkiaceae > Coproplasma. The sequence continues at coordinate 148,628 of CAZDZH010000001.1, read as the reverse complement.
ATAATGCAGTATGCGTAGTCGCCCTTGCTCTTATCCGTCATATTGGCTATGTTTATTCCTTCCGCCGAAACTGCGGTTGCGAACTGAGCTATCATATTCGCAACGTTTTTGTGGCATACGCATATTCTCGCTTTGCCCTCTCTCGGAGCGCTTACCGAGGGATAGTTTACGCTGTTGACGATATTGCCGTTTTCGAGGTAATCTGTAAGCTGGCTTGCAGCCATAACCGCGCAGTTGTCCTCCGCTTCGGGCGTGCTCGCGCCCAGATGGGGCACGCAAATCGCGTTTTTAACGCCTATAAGCTTTTCGTCGGGGAAGTCGGTTATATATCTGTTGAGCTTTCCGCTCTCCAAAGCGTCTATAACCGCCTGCGTGTCGGCAAGCTCTCCGCGCGAATTGTTGATAAGAACAGTCCCGTCCTTGAAGGTCGAAATGGTATCCTTGTTGAACATTGCCTTGGTGTCTGGCGTAAGGGGAACGTGTACGGTAATGAAATCGGCGTTTTTATAGATTTCCTCGCGCGAAGCGACGACTTTAACCGACGGGTCGAGCTTTATCGCGTTCGCCGTGGAGAGGAAGGGGTCTGCGCCGATTACTTTCATACCGAGAGCGACCGCGGCGTTGGCTACGTTTATGCCTATTGCGCCAAGGCCTATTACGCCCAGCGTTTTGCCTGCTATTTCGCAGCCGACAAACTGCGACTTGCCCTTTTCGACGAGTTTGGACACTTTGTCGCCTTCGCCTTTAAGCGTCTTTACCCAGTCTATCGCGTCGGTAATTTTTCTTCCGCCGAGGAACAGCTCGCATATAACCAGCTCTTTAACGGCGTTTGCGTTTGCGCCGGGGGTGTTGAATACGACTATGCCCTTTTCCGCGTAGTCGGCAACGGGTATGTTGTTTGTGCCTGCGCCCGCGCGCGCGACAGCCTTTAAATTGTCGCCTACGGCGTATTCCGCCATAGCCGCCGAACGCACCATAATGCCGTCGGGGTTTTCTGCTTTGTCGGAATATTCATAGCCCTCGAAGATGCCGTCGGCAAGGGGGCTTATCGCGTTTAATTTTAAAATCTTAGCCATTATTTGTTCTCCGTTTCAAATTTCTTCATAAATTCTATAAGCGCCTTTACGCCCTCTACGGGCATAGCGTTGTAAATGGAAGCTCTCATGCCTCCCACAAGGCGGTGTCCTTTAAGCGATACGAGGCCGGCTTTCTTTGCTTCCGCAACGAACTTTGCGTCCGTGTCCGCATTGCCCGTTACGAAGGGCACGTTCATTATCGAACGGAACTCTTTTTCCACGCTGTTGGTATAGAAGGAAGAGTTGTCGATAAAGTCGTACAGCAACCCCGCTTTGTATTCGTTGATTTCGTTCATAGCTTTAACGCCGCCCTTCTTTTTGAGATTGCGGAGCACCAGCGCCGCCATATAGATGGAAAATGCGGGGGGAGTGTTGTAAAGCGATTTGTTTTCGTCCTGCACCTTCCATTTAAGCATAGTGGGGCAGATTTTAAGCGGTTCCTGAATGAGCGAACGCTTTGCGATGACTATCGTAACGCCTGCGGGCGCAAGGTTTTTCTGCGCGCCGGCGTAGATTACTCCGAAGTCGGAAACGTTTATCTCTCTCGAAAAGATTTCGGAGGACATATCCGCCACCAAAGGCGCTTTGCACTTGGGGAACTTGGAATAGCGAGAACCGAAAATCGTGTTGTTGGAAGTAATGTGAACGTAGTCCGCGCCTTCCGTATAATTAAGTTTATCGACGTCGGGAATGTAGGTGTAAACCTTATCCGAGCTGTCGCCTATCTTGTTCGCCGTTCCGTAAATCTGACCTTCCTGCCATGCCTTTTTCGCGAAATTTCCTGTAACTATATAATCCGCTACTCCGCCGTGCATAAGATTCAAAGGCACCGCTGCGAACTGCGTGGAAGCTCCGCCCTGAACGAAGATGACCGCGTAATCTTCGGGAACGCCCAGAAGCTCGCGCGTGAGCGCTTCGGCTTCGTTGACTATAGCTTCGTAAGTTTTATCCCTGTGCGAAATTTCGGTTACGGACATTCCCGTCCCCGCAAAATCCAGAAACTCTTTCTGAGCCTGTTCCAGCACTTCCAGAGGAAGAGTGGAAGGTCCCGCCGCAAAATTGTAAACTCTCATATTTCAAACCTCTCTTCCGCGCGCTCGGGCGCGAAAATTAATTTTTTATCGATTTTATTCATTTTTAATAAGTTTTTAAGTCGGTTTAACCGTGTGTAAGAATAATTATACAACATATCAAAAAAATATACAACTATTTTCGCATAATTATAAATTATATTCCGCGACTTATTTGCTCGCGCCGTCCGCACGTCCGATATTGAGCGACAGATTGCGCGTGAAAACGGTTAATCGGCGCATATAAGGCAATCAATCAAAAAAAATTTTAAGAATTTGCAAAAAAAATCACTTAATAGTATTTACTTTTGGATTTTTTTAGTGTAAACTAAATAAAGAGACGTTTTATTATATAAAATAGTTTATGTAAAAATAATCAAAGGCGGCGCACCCGTACGGGCGGCGCGACGCGGCTGAAATCATCTGAGGTGTATTTATGGGCGAAATCAAAAACGGCGCAGGACAGAAAAAGGTTGACGTCATAATGGCGAAAGTCGACAAACTTTTGCAGCAGACGTCCGCGGTAGAGACGAGGATAGCATCCGTTGTCAGGGAAGTGAACGCGAGATCTGCCGATAAGGACGCTATAATCGATAAGCTCGCGGAAGAGAACCGCGATATGAAACAGGAAATAGCGTATCTTTCCACGCAGATAGAAAGCATATATACGGGCACGGCTAAGCTGATAAACGCGCTTTCCGCTAAGCTCGACGCCGTAAAGCAGGCAATCGAAGCTCAACAGGCCCCCGAAATCGATACCGACGAGCTTTCTTCAAGAGTTGCGGAAAAAATCATCGTTCCCGCGGCGGAAGTCAATTACGACGTCGTCGCCGAAAAGGTTTCGGAAAAGCTGTCGGTTATCGCTCCCGAAATCGACTATGATACTCTCGGGGCGAAAGTCGTCCAGAATATGTACATTCCCAACGCTGTGGTTGAGGATATAGACTA
>CAZDZH010000001.1:144110-145434 GCA_964509935.1 uncultured Clostridia bacterium | reverse complement strand
AAAAGCTTGCCGAAAAGCTGCCCTCGGTCGCTCCCGAAATCGACTACGATACTCTCGGTACGAAAGTCGTCCAGAATATGTACATTCCCAACGCTGTGGTTGAGGATATAGACTACGACGCGTTCGCCGAAAAGCTTGCCGAAAAGCTGCCCTCGGTCGCTCCCGAAATCGACTACGATACTCTTGGTACGAAAGTCGTTCAAAATATGTACATTCCCAACGCTGTGGTTGAGAATATCGATTACGACGCAGTAGCAGAAAAGCTTGCCGCCGCTATACCCGCGCAGGAAGTGGTTTCCGCGGATTATATCGCGTCCAAGGTCGCAGAGCAGATAGTATTCCCCGAAACGACTGCTTGCGAGCTGCCAGACGTTGACGAGCTCGCCGCCAGAATTGCGGAAAAGGTAGTCGTTCCAGTATGCGAACCCGAACAAGTAACCGTAGACGAGGACGCTATCGCCTGCGCCGTCGCCGAAAAGATAAAGGCCTCTGCGGAAGAGAATATCGAAAAGGAAGAGCCGGAATACGAAGAGGTGGTTACCGCCGAAATCGACGAACAGTCGCTTGCCGAGGCTATCGCTTCCAAGCTCAAGGACGCGCTTAAAGACGAACTTGTATCCGTAGCCGAAGCGGTTGAACAAGAGGTTGAAGAAACAGAGGTTTGCGAAGAGAGCGAAACGGTTGAAGATCCCGTCGCCGCTCCCGTTGCGACCGTAGCCGCGCTCAGCGCGATAGATACGGAAGAAATAGCCGATTGCGTGGCGAAGAAGGTAGGAACGATTGCTCCCGAACAGTTCGACGTTATGGTCGACGACGACGGTTGCGATTCGCTCGCAAAGGCGATAGGCGAAAAACTCGACTACGAAGCGATTTCCGCTTTGATTGCCGAAAAGCTTGCGCCCGTTCTCGTAAATGCGGGCGAGGACTTGGATACCGAAGAGCTTGCCGCGTCGCTTACGGAAAAGATAAGCGCTACGGTTAAGGTGGACGAGGACGCGCTTGCCGAAAAGGCGGCTTCGGTTCTCTCCAACTATCTGCCTGAAATTGATACCGACGAGATAGCCGAAAAGGTAGTGGCGGGCGTCGTACCTTCGCTCCCTGCGGCTCCCGAAATAGATTACGTTGCGATTTCCGATTCCGTATCTCAGAAGATAGTGGAAAGTCAGGAAGATAAGGATTTCGACATTGTTATCGACGAGGAAGGGCTTGCAAAGATTACCGAATGCGTTTCGGGCGAAATCAAAGAACAGTACAATCAGCGCTTTGATAAAATAGAAGAGCAGACCGCCGAAATCAGGGAGCTGTACAATCAGCGCTTCGATAA
>CAZDZH010000001.1:137347-144010 GCA_964509935.1 uncultured Clostridia bacterium | reverse complement strand
GTACAATCAGCGCTTCGATAAGGTAGAAGAGCAGACCGCCGAAATCAGAGAACAGAGCAATCAACGCTTCGATAAGGTTGATTCCGATATAGACGAAATAAAGGCGTTGCTTGCAAGCGGAGCGGTAGTTGCTTCCGAGCTTGCTCCCGCCGAGGCGGAAGAGAGCGACGACGAAACGGTCGAAGAGCTTGTAACCGTGAGCGACATAGTCGAAGAAGAAAGCGCGGAAGAGGGCGAAGAGACCGACGTTATCGACGAAATAGTAGAGGATATCGACGAAACCCCCGCAGACGGCGAAATAATGCCCGACGGGATACCCGGAATTTCCAACGGCGTAGACTTCTCGAATATGATGAAGTATAACCGCAGCTTCATTGCGAGAATAATTCAAAGCTCGGACGATTTGAAGGACTATTACGGAAGGGTTAAAAACGCTCTGCTTTCCTATAAGAAGGTCAATTCCAATATCGCCTGGGGCGCGGAGCGCTTCAACAAGGGCAGGGAAACGATAGCGAGGTTCAAGATTCGCGGCAAGACGCTCTGCCTGTATCTCGCGCTCGACCCCAACGAATACGCAACTAGCGTTTACCATCAGGCGGACGTTTCCGACAACAAGTCTATGAAGGGCACGCCTATGATGGTCAAGATAAAGAGCCCTCTCGGCGCAAAGAAAGCAATTAGGCTCATAGACGAAATGCTCGCCAAGAGAGACGGCGTAAAGCGCAATACCGCCGAACGCGATTACGCGGCGATGTATCCTTACGAAACTATGGAAGAACTCATCGAAGAGGGTTTAGTTAAGGACGTAAGTAAAAAATAATTTTTACGCAAGATAAGAAAGGGGGTTGTGCCAACCCCCTTTACTTTGTAAAACGAAAAGCGCAATCCTCGCGAAAAAATCGGGTAAAAGGGCGTTGAGCCGCGCCGAAAGCGTTTAAGTCGGCGCAGAGCAGATTTGCGTGCAAGCCGTGCAGACGGCAGATAAAACCGTCGCCGCCGCGAAAAACGCGCGCATAAAAGAGCGCTCTCCAAGGGAATAATTTAAACAAATAATAATTACAGGAACTTTAATTTTGAAACAGGAAGAAAAGAAAGGCGGTTTATTTAAGAGAAAACCGCGCGGTCAGACCGAAAAGAAAAACAAAAATAAGAATAAAGCCGCGGAAGAGCAGATTGCGGAATCCGACGCAAAAAGCGCGGCGAATGCAAAAAGCGCGGCGAACGCAAAAAAAGCGCCCGTACGCGTAAAGAGGACTAAAATCAATCCCCCCTCCGCTTCGGCAAAAAACTTTGCGAAAAACTCGGAGGAGATTACGGCGGAAAAAGCGTCGCGTTCCGCGCCCGTAGCGGCAAAAATCTCCGCAAAAAAGAGCAAGGGCGAACAAATTTCCGAAAATCAGACGGTAAAAAAATCGGCAAAACAGGCTGAACAACAGGTAGTCGCCGTCAAGGGCGAAAAGTCCAAAAAGAACGCCGTCAAAATAATATTTTTGGGCGGCGTTGGCGAAATAGGCAAAAATATGACCGCCATTGAGTGCGGCGACGACATAATAGTAATAGACGTCGGGCTTATTTTTCCCACCGAAGAAACGCCGGGTATCGATTTGGTCGTGCCCGATTTCACCTACCTGATCGAAAACGCGAAAAAGGTACGCTGCGTAATACTCACTCACGGACACGAGGACCACATAGGCGGCGTGCCCTATCTCTTGAAGGAACTCAACGTGCCTATCGCGGGTACGAGGCTTACGCTCGCCCTAGTGGACAATAAACTGCGCGAACATCGGTTGAACGACGTAAAGGAGATTACCGTCGCCCCCGGCGGACGTTTGCAGCTTGGCTGTTTTAAGGTGGATTTCATAAACGTAAACCACTCCATCGCGGGCGCGCTTGCTCTCTGCATACACACGCCGCAGGGCGTGATTTTCCACAGCGGCGACTTTAAGATAGACTTAACCCCCGTCGCAGGCGAGCCCATCGACCTCAAAACCATAGCCGATTTGGGCGCAAAGGGCGTTTTGATGTATCTGGGCGAAAGCACCAATATCGAGCGCGCGGGCTATACGATGAGCGAAACGGTAGTAGGGACTACTCTGGACAGGCTGTTTGCCGAAAATATTTCAAGAAGGCTTATAATAGCTACTTTCGCCTCCAACGTGCACAGACTTCAACAGATAATAGACCTCGCGGTAAAGTATAAGCGCAAGGTAGCGCTCAACGGCAGGTCCATGCTCAACGTAGTGGAGGCGGCTGAAAAGATAGGCGAAATTTCCGTGCCCGACGGCGTGCTGTTGGACGTGCTTAAAACCAAAAATATGCGCGACGATGAAGTGGTGATTGTTTCGACGGGCAGTCAGGGCGAGCCTATGAGCGCGCTTCACCGTATGGCAAACGGAGAAAACCCTATGGTTACGGTGGGTGCTAACGATACTATAATAATCTCCGCTTCGCCCATTCCCGGCAACGAAAAGGACGTTTACGGCGTAATAAACAAGCTCTATCAGCGCGGCGCGGACGTCGTCTACGAAAGTCTTGAAAATATCCACGTTTCGGGGCACGCTTGCCGCGAAGAACATAAAATTATGCACACTCTGTTAAAGCCTAAATTTTTCATACCCGTGCACGGCGAGTACAGGCATCTTAAAAAGCACGCCGCCCTCGCGCAGAGTCTGGGAATGAGCGAGCGCAACATCTTTATCGCGGAAGTGGGCAACTGCTTCGAGGTAACCTCTCGCGCGGTCAGAAAGCTTGCGGACGTGCCCGCAGGCTCGCGCCTTATTGACGGGGAGGGCATAGAGGACGAAAAGGCGTCGGTAGTTATGCAGGATAGGCGCCAGCTCGCGCAGGAGGGCATATTTATCGTGTCGGTAGCCGTTTCCGGCGGCGAAGTTATAGGCGAACCCGTAATAAACTCCCGCGGTTTCGTATTCGATTTCCACAGGGATTATAATAAGGAAATGCGCGAGGTTATAGACCGCGCCATTCAGGGCTACGACCTTTCCGTAGGCAGCGTGGACGAGCTTAAAAAGGCTATCAAAAAGGCGTTGAGAAACTATCTCGCTAAAAAGACCAAGCAGTCGCCTATGGTAGTGCCCGTAGTGGTGGAGCTTTAATGGAAGATTTTTCTTACGCGCACAACGATACGTCGGTTCCTGAAAGGCTAAGCCGAACGGCTTCGGTAAACAGACTGCGTACGGACGAATTTGTGGCTGAAATTCGGCGCGGCGCGTTCGCTCGTGCGATTCCCGTATCTTCGGACGAAACGTTGCAGTTTTTAATGGCGCAGGTGGCGGCGTGCAAGGCAGAAAACATTCTGGAAATAGGCACGGCTGTCGGCGTTTCGGGCATATGTATGCTTAATGCGTGCGGGAGCGCGCGCCTGACGACGATAGAGCGCGACGAAAATTTTTTCGCCGAGGCGAAAGATAACTTTGAGAAAGCGGGATTATCCGATCGTGTTACTCAGATTTTCGGCGACGCGGGAGAAATAATAAAAAAGCTTGACGGCGAATACGACTTCATCTTTCTCGACGGCGCGAAAGCGCAGTATATAAAATATCTGCCACACCTAAAAAAACTTATGCCGTCTGGCGGGGTTCTTCTCGCCGACGACGTGCTATTGTACGGCTGGGTCAACGGCGAAGCTCCCGTTCCTAAAAAGCGCAGAATGCTGGTTCAGCATATCCGCGAATATCTCGACGCCGTAACGCGCGACGACGAGCTTATTACTTCCGTGATAGACGTCGGCGACGGAATGGCATTAAGCGTAAAACGCTGAAACTCAATTAATTATTCTCAATTAATTATTCTAACGCGCGCGGCAGTTGCGCGCGTATCGGTAAGGAACTTCAAATGTTAAAAGACGTAGAACTACTCGCCCCCGCGGGCAACAGGTCTAAACTCGACTGTGCGCTGTACTTCGGCGCAGACGCCGCGTACATAGGCGGAAAAAGCTTTTCCCTGCGCTCGTTCGCGGATAATTTTAACGCGGAAGAGCTTGAAAGCGCGGTAAAATACGCCCACTCTCTGGGCAAAAAGGTGTACGTAACCGCAAACATCTTTGCAAAAAACGCCGATATGCAAGCTTTGGAAGATTACTTTTCCCTGCTGTATTCTATCGGCGCGGACGCGGCTATAATCTCCGACCCGGGCGTGTTCTACGCGGCTAAAAAGTCCGCGCCCGATTTAAACGTGCATATCAGCACGCAGGCAAATATAACCAACAAATACGCCGTTAAATTCTGGTACGAACAGGGCGCAAGCCGCGCCATTCTCGCGCGCGAGCTGTCTTTAAGCGAGATTGCCGAAATTCACGACTTCGTGCCCGAAATGGAGCTTGAAGCGTTCGTTCACGGCGCGATGTGCATATCATATTCTGGCAGGTGTCTTTTATCCAACTATTTAAGCGGCAGGGAGAGCAACCGCGGCGAATGCGTTCAGGCGTGCAGGTGGAACTATACCATACGCAAAAACGAAGGCGGAACGGAAAGCGGCGCTCTCGGCTTTGAAGAGGACGAAAGGGGCACGTATATCCTCAATTCCAAGGATTTGAATATGTCCGCTCACCTTGAAAAGCTCGCCCGTGCGGGCGTATGCTCGTTTAAAATAGAGGGCAGAATGAAGAGCGAGTACTACCTCGCCACGGTAATAAACGCCTATCGTCGCTGTATGGACGGCGGATATTCCAAGACGGTGGAAAAGGAACTTTTAACCGCCGCTCACCGCGACTACACGACCGCGTATATGCTGGGTGATAACGACAAGACGGTAAATTATGCCGACAGTCAGACCAAGGGCGACTGCGACTATATAGCAAACGTAATTTCGGGCGGAGACGGCTTTGCCGTGGTAGAAATGCGCGGCAGGTTTAAAGTTGGCGACAGGCTGGAAGCGCTATCCCCTACGGATAATTTTTTAAAATCGTTTACGGTGGAAAGTGCATTGACTTCGACGGGCGAACGGGTTGAGGACTGCAAGCTCGTACAGGAAAAATATAAAATAAATTGCCCCTACGTCTTAAATAAGGGCGATATTCTGCGCAGAAGAAAATAAACGCGCATTAAAACGCATTACTACGGAGCAAAATGTATGGATTATGCGGTTAAAAACATTTACGGAAAAATCAAAAACGGAAAAGCACAGGTAAGCGTGCCCGGGTCGAAAAGCGTTACGGCGCGCGCTCTTCTCCTCGCTACGCTCGCGGAGGGCGAGTCCACGCTGTACGGCGTGCAGTTTTCGGACGACTGCGCAACCTTTTTAAACGCGGTAAAGTCGTTGGGGATAGAGGTAAAAATTCAGGGCACGACGGTAAAAATTAACGGTTGCGGCGGCGTTCTTCCCGTAAAAAAGGGCGAAATTTACGTGGGCAGCGCGGGCACGGCGGCAAGGTTTTTAACCGCGCTTGCGGCTCTTTCTGACGGCGAATTTACGTTCACCTCTTCCGAGCAGATGAAAAAACGCCCGCAGGAACCGCTTATAAACAGCCTCAAAGAGCTGGGCGCAAGCTTTACCTTTGCCGAAAAGGAAAATTCTTTCCCCTTTACTATAAGGGGCGCGCGCACGCCCGTAAGCCAGGTGACCGTCGATATAAACAAAAGCAGTCAGTATCTGTCGGCGCTGCTCATTTCCGCCGTGTGCGCCAAAAAGCCCTTTAAAATTAAGACGGTGGGCAGCCACGGAATGGACTACGTTAAAATGACTTTGGATATGATGTGGTCGTTCGGCGTAAGCGTGGAAGAGAAGGGAGGCGAATATACCGTTTGCGGCAACTACACCGCTAAAAAGTACGATATAGAACCCGACGTTTCCGCGGCGTGCTATTTTTACGCTATGAATAAAATACTCGGCACGCAGGTTTCGGTTCGCGGAATTATGCCGCATACTATGCAGGGCGACTATAAACTTATCGAACTTTTAAAGAATTTCGACGGCGGCAGGGTGGATATGTCGGCTTTTTCCGATCAGGCGTTGACCCTCGCGGCGATAGCCCCGTATTTTACCAAGCCTACCGAAATATGCGGAATTGCGCACGTGCGCGGTCAAGAATGTAACCGCATAGCGGCGATAGTAAACAATCTCGCCGCCCTCGGCGTAATGGCGGAAGAGAGGGCGGACGGGGTGATTATTTATCCCTCGCAGCCGCACGGGGGCGAGGTGGAAACCTACGGCGACCACCGCGTGGCAATGGCTTTCGCGCTTGCGGGGCTCAGGTGCGACGGTGTGGTTATTAAGAATTGCGAAGTCTGCTCTAAAACCTTTAAAGAATATTTTTCCGTGCTGGATAATCTGATAGATGAAATTACAGAGTGAAAACCAAGCCCGAGCTGTTGCAAAAATGCAACCGCTCGGGCTTTAATCGTCCGTAAAATCAGTCTGTTCCGGCATTAAAATCCGGCGAATCTGGCCAAGTCTGTCGGAGATTGAGTTCAATGCCGAAAGTATGCTTTCCTCTCGTTGTTTTTTCAATTCTTCGCGCGTAACTCACATTTCACAGCCGTTGATAAATGGGAACGACCGCTGCTGTTTTGGCGTCAAATGCTGCTTTAAACAGTGCCCGTGCGGCAAGGGTACGAACTCGCTCTTGTACACGCTGTAATAGCATAAGAAATATTTGCAGTTTTCGCAACGTTTTTCCTGATTATCCATAGCAATAATATTCGATAA
>CAZDZH010000001.1:111257-137247 GCA_964509935.1 uncultured Clostridia bacterium | reverse complement strand
ATATATTTTGAAATATACAGGCGGGCGGCTTTTGAAAAAGCCGCCCGCCTGTTATGCTTGATAGTGAAATGTACTTTATCCGCCGACGCGAATAAGATACGTAGTTAAGGCATAGCCTTATTACATCGCGGGTCCGGTGGTCGAAGCGGTGTAAACGCGTGCGGCAAGCTCCTGATTAAGGGCATATAAACCCTTAGCGTCGTGTCCGAAAAGCTGGAACTTTCTTATCATATCCTCTGCGTTCTTTTCCTCTTCGCCCTGTTCCTTTATGAACCAATCCAAAAACTGCATAGTTTTAAAATCTTTAATGGCGAAAGCTTCGGCATAAATGTTGTTTATAAGCGAAGTTACGTACTGTTCGTGCTCGTAGCCGGCGTTCAGCGGGTCCTCGGGCTTGGCAAGCTTCTTGTCGGGCTGTGCGATAGCCCCGAACGTTACGCGCACGCCGTTGTCTATAAGATACCTTCTCATCATCATAGCGTGGTCGCGCTCTTCCTGAGCCTGTATCTGATACCAATGCGCAAATCCGTCAAGACCTTCAGCCTCGTAGTAGTTTGCAAAGTCAAGGTAAAGGTAAGCGGAGTAAAGCTCTTTGTTTACCTGTTCGTTGATAAGTTCGGCTATTTTTTCGTTAATCATAAAATACCTCCAAAAATTTACAATGAAATTATACTCTGTCCTTTCGCAAATTACAAGCGTTTAAAAAAATTTATGATTAAATTTCATTTTCCGACGTCGTTTTTTTGCGGCTGGCGCGCAAGGCGCGCGCCCCGCGCGCAAAAAACAAGGCGGCATTTCAGGCGCGCTCGCGGTAATTCCCGTAATTTGTCGCCGCCGTGCGGTTGTTAATTTATTATAAATATGGTAAACTATTTTTATGGAACGCATAGTCATTCATTCCGACCTGAACAACTTCTACGCTTCGGTGGAACGAAAACTAAATCCCGAGCTTACGGGCAAACCTCTCGCCGTGTGCGGCAATAAGGAAGAGCGGCGCGGCATAGTCCTCGCAAAGAGCGAAGAGGCAAAAAAGTACGGCGTAAAAACGGGAGATACTATCTGGCAGGCAAAGCGCAAATGCCCGAACCTTATAACCGTGCCCACGCACTTCCCCGAATATATGGAATATTCCCGCAAGGTAAAGGAGGTTTACGCGCGCTTTACCGACCTGATAGAAAATTACGGAATCGACGAGTGCTGGCTCGATTTGACCAAATCCACGCTGTTGTTTCCGCCCTACGCGGGCGAAAAGTACGTCGGCGAGGGAGAAGAGCGGCACTATACCGACGGCTTTCTGCGCCATATCGGCGATACCGTGCGCTTTGCCGTAAAGGACGAGCTGGGTCTGACCGTTTCGGTGGGCGTTTCGTTCAATAAAATTTACGCAAAGCTCGGCTCTGACTTAAAAAAGCCCGACGGCACTTCGGTTATATCCTATCTCAACTATAAAAACGTAATTTACGGCTTGCCCGTTTCCGACCTTCTAATGGTGGGCGGAGCTACCGCGCGCAAGCTCGCCGCCTGCGGCTATACCACGATAGGCAGGCTGGCCGCCGCTGACGACGAAAAAATTTATAAAATGCTGGGCAAATTCGGGCGCACTCTTTTAATCTACGCCCGCGGCGAGGACGACGACCCCGTAAGGCATATGGACGACGCGCGCGAACTGAAATCTATCGGCAATTCTCAGACCTACGCGCGGGATTTAACCAGATACGGCGAGGTGAAACGTATGCTCTATAACCTTTCGGAAAGCGTTGCGGCTCGTCTGCGCGAATCGGGTCTGGGGCTTGCCGACACCGTGCATCTGTGGGTGCGCGATTCCGCCCTGAACAACTTTTCCGCACAGAAAAAGGTGCGGCACACCGCCCTTTGCGGCGAAATAGCCGAAAGCGCGTATTCGCTGTTTGTCAAAAATTTTCCCTTGCCGTTTGCCGTGCGCGCGCTGGGCGTCACCGTTTCGGGCTTCGACGGGCACGCTTCGCAGTTAACGCTGGACGAATCCTGCGGCGATTATAATAAAAAGGAAAGGGCGGAACGCGCCGTGGACGACATACGCAGAAAGTACGGTTATCACTCTTTGCAGCGCGGAATTATGCTCGACGACCCCGACGCTATGCGAAACGATATTAAAAACACACATCTTATAAAACCCGCGCGGTTCGATTATTCCCCCTTAAACGGAGAAAAGGAAGAGGGCGATGAGGAAGATTTTTCGCCGGGCGACGACGGGTTCGACCCCGAATAAGCGGAGATTATCTAATATATAATCTGTGCTTATGGGGTAAAGATAAAATTTATCATACCGTGTAAGCGCTTTACAAAAATTAAAATAGTATAAGTTCAGCTTATAGATTTTATAAAAAGTTGTGAATTGCAGTGCGGTTATTTCCGTTTGACTTATGAATATATTTATCTTATAATTTAACACGTAATCCGAAGGGCGCGTTAAGCGCGCAAAAACACGGTACAAATGAGTGCGCGTGAGAGAGCCACTTAAAAATAAATTTTCAGGAGAAAACAAAATGAATCTTCCCCAAATGTTCGGCGAAAACGTTTTCAACGATTCTGTTCAGAAAGAGACGTTACCCAAAGAAGTGTATAAAGCTTTGAGAGCCACAATCGAATCGGGCAAACAGCTCGACGTGTCTATCGCCGGCGCGGTAGCCGCGGCTATGAAGGACTGGGCGGTTTCCAAGGGCGCGACCCATTACACTCACTGGTTCCAGCCCCTTACAGGGCTTACTGCCGAAAAGCACGACAGCTTCATAGAGCCCGACGGCGACAACGTAATAATGCGTCTGACGGGTAAGAGCCTCATAGTGGGCGAACCCGACGCGTCAAGCTTCCCTTCGGGCGGGTCGAGGGCGACGTATATGGCCCGCGGCTACACCGCGTGGGACCCTACTTCCCCCGCGTTCGTAAAGGAAGGCACTCTTTATATCCCCACCATATTCGTTTCCTACACGGGCGAAACGCTGGATAAAAAATCGCCGTTGCTGCGCTCGATGAACGCGATAGATAAGCAGGCGAAGAGGGTGTTGAAGCATTTCGGAATCACCTGCAAAAAGGTTTCCACCACGGTAGGTCCCGAACAGGAATATTTCATCATCTCCGAAGAGGAATACCTCAAAAGAAAGGACTTGCAGCTCTGCGGCAGAACGCTGTTCGGCGCTCCCGCTTCGCGCGGGCAGGAGCTTGAAGACCACTACTTCGGCGTAATAAAGCCCGCTATCGGCGAATTTATGCGCGATCTGGATAAAGAGCTGTGGTCTTACGGCATACTTTCCAAAACTAAGCACAACGAGGTAGCTCCCGCTCAGCACGAAATGGCGCCCGTATTCTCTACCACCAACGTTGCGGTAGATACGAATATGCTCACTATGGAAATAATGAAAAAGGTGGCTAAAAAGCACGGTCTTGTCTGCCTTCTGCACGAAAAGCCTTTCGAGGGCATAAACGGCTCGGGCAAGCACAACAACTGGTCTATGTCCACCAACGACGGACTGAACCTCCTCGACCCCGGCGACAAACCCGAAGAAAACACGCTTTTCAAGCTCGTGCTTGCCGCAGTGGTTAAGTCGGTAGACGATTATCAGGGCATTTTAAGGGCTTCCGTAGCTTCCGCGGGCAACGACCACAGACTTGGCGCAAACGAAGCTCCCCCCGCAATCATCTCTATCTATCTCGGCGACCAGCTCGGCGCTCTTGTAGATTCTATCGTAAAGGGCGAAGATTACGTTCCCAGAAAGGCGGAAGAGGGCTCTATCGGCGTTCCCGAATCGCCCATATTCCCCAAGGACGCGACCGACAGAAACAGAACTTCACCCTTCGCGTTCACGGGAAACAAATTCGAATTCCGTATGCTCGGTTCGCAGGCTAACGTAGCCGACGCCAACATAGTCCTCAACACCATAGTCGCAGACGCTTTCGAAAGCTTTGCCGACGAACTCGATAACGCAAAGGACGCAGAAGCGTGTGCGAACGCGATCATAGAGCGCGAGCTTAAAGCGCATTACAGAATAATTTTCAACCTCGACGGTTACGGACCCGATTGGGAACCCGAAGCAATGAAGAGGGGCTTGTTGAACAACAAGACTACCGCGGACGCCGTTCCCGTATGCTTTGAAGAGAAGAATATAGAAGTGTTCGTGAAGCAGGGCGTATATACCAAGGCGGAAGCGGTTGCCAGAGCGGACATTCAGCTTGAAAACTACACAAAGATAATCAATATCGAAGCGCTTACAATGCTTGAAATGGTAAAACAGGATATAATCCCCTCGGTTTCCGATTTCGTCGCCGAGCTCTGCACCAACGTGGCTGCAAAGCAGGCGGTATGCGAAGCTATACCCTGCACCACCGAAAAAGACCTCATTATGCAGCTTGCGGAATCCAACGATAAGCTCTCCGCTCTCGTCGTAAAGCTGGAAGGCGAGCTTTCCAAGATAAACGCGGACGATATAGTACCCGCCTCTCAGGCTATGGCGCATAAGGTCATTCCCGTGATGGAGGAAATGAGAAAGGTAGTGGATTCTATGGAAAAGATAACCTCTTCCGACTACTGGCCTTATCCCACCTACTTCGATCTGCTTTACAGCGTAAAGTAAGCGATAAAACTTTTCAGTAAAAGCTTTGAATACTACCGCGCGAAAGCGCGTAAAACGCAATGAAACAGTCCGTAAGCGGCTTTAAAGCTTACGCCGCTAAGGGCGAAATTCCCTTAGCTCTATCACCCCGACGACCTTGAAGGGTAACAGAGGTGTCAATTCAAAAAAGGCCGTTTTTGATTTAAATTTTTTAACAATTAAATATTGGAGGCTTTTTTATGAGTTTCGGAATTTGGTTTCTCATAGGCGCGGCTCTCGTATTCTTTATGCAATGCGGCTTCGCTATGGTAGAAACGGGATTTACCCGTGCAAAGAGCGCAGGAAACATCATAATGAAGAATTTGATGGATTTCTGCATAGGCACGGTTGTGTTTATGTTCCTCGGCTTCGGCCTGATGATGGCGGAAGATTACGTTGCCGGATTTATCGGCGCGCCTAATCTCGACATCTTCTCGGATTGGAGCTCCTTTACGGCAGAACAGGGTTCGTCCTTCGTGTTCAACCTCGTGTTCTGCGCCACCGCCGCGACCATCGTTTCGGGCGCTATGGCGGAAAGAACAAGATTTATCTCTTACTGCATATACTCGGCTATGATTTCCCTCGTGGTATACCCCATCGAAGCGGGCTGGGTATGGAATTCTCAGGGCTGGCTGGTATCCAACGGATTCGTCGATTTCGCAGGCTCTGCCGCCATTCATATGGTGGGCGGCTGCGCGGCTTTGATAGGCGCTATTTTCGAAGGCGCGCGTATCGGTAAATACGACCGCGACGAAAACGGAAAGGTTGTAAAAGTTAACGCCATTCAGGGTCACAGCCTTACCCTCGGCGCGCTGGGCGTGTTCATTCTGTGGTTCGGCTGGTACGGCTTCAACGGAGCTGCGGCAACCAGCGAACAGTCTCTTGCGCTCATCTTCGTAAATACCACTATCGCTCCTGCGGTTGCAACCGTAGTCTGCATGATATTCACCTGGATAAAGAACAAGAAGCCCGACGTAGGTATGTGCCTCAACGCTTCTCTTGCAGGTTTAGTAGGCATAACCGCAGGCTGCTATACGGTTGACGCTATCGGCGCATCGGTTATCGGTATCGTTTCGGGTATACTCGTCGTGGCGGTTGCCGAACTGCTCGATAAAAAATTACATATCGACGACCCCGTAGGCGCGGTTGCGGTTCACTTCGCAAACGGCATCTGGGGAACGCTTGCGGTAGGTTTCTTCGCTTGCGTAGATTATCAGGACGGCGGCGCGGGCGTGCTCGACGCTGAACACGCGGGAGTTTTCTACGGCGGCAACGGTCATCTTCTCGGAATGCAATGCCTCGGCGTCGTTTCCATACTCGCGTGGACGGCGGTATGTATGACCATACTCTTTGCGGCTATGAAGTACGTGCCCGTAATGATTAAGTTCAAGTGCGGACCCGCAGCGGCTATCAAGGTTGCAAAGGAAAAGCATTGGAACGGTCTGCGCTGCACTGCGGAGGACGAAATCGCAGGTCTGGATATATCCGAACACGGTTTACCCTCGGCATATGCCGACTTCCTTCCCACCGTGCCTTCTTACGACGGCGAAGGCTCGCCCGTAGACGTGGCGGGCGTAACCCCCGCGGATATAGATCTTACTCCCTCGTCGAACGGCGGAAAATATACCAAGGTTACGGTTATTACCAACCAGGATAAATTCCTTACGCTCAAAGACGCTATGGCTCAGATCGGCGTAACGGGTATGACCGTTTCATCTGTAATGGGTTGCGGCGTTCAGGGCGGCAAAACGGGACAGTACCGCGGCGTAAAAACTTCAATGCATCTCCTTCCCAAGATTCAGGTGGAAATCGTCGTATCGACGGTAGACCCCAAACTTGTAGTCGCAGTGGCGCGTAAAGTGCTTGACGACGGCAAGGTAGGCGCAGGCAAGATATTCGTATCCGACGTGGAAAACGTAATGAGAATAAGAACGGGCGAAACGGGCGTGGACGCTCTTTCAAACGAAGCGTAAATAAGGCGGACGGTAGGCGCAAGCGTCCTTACGCGTCCGCTGCCAATAAAACGACGCAAAGCCCGAAAGTCGGAACGGAAGGGTATATCCCCCGACTAACCGTAGCGTAAGGCGCGGCTTCGGGCTTTGATTAAATTACTTATCCTGCTCTCTCATAGATACTTTGGAAGGGGCGCTTACCGAAAGGCAAGCGTTCCTTTCCGTTTTATCCGACGATGCGTAAGTCGGGTGAGCGGCGATCGCTCCGCATCGCGCGTATGTGAAATTTTAAAACTCCGCGACGATAATTTTGACCGATTGCAAAAAATAGTATATAATAATTGCGGTTATGAATAAAAAAGACAGATTGCTTTACGAATGGAAGCGTTTTAAAGCGTACGGAATAAATCTCGTGTTTTTAAGCGTTCTCACGGGCATATTCGCGGGGGTAGCGGTAACCTTTTACAATATCTGCACCTCCTTCGGCGAGGATTGCGCGCGCTCGCTTTACGCGCTGATCGTGCGAAATCCCGCGTTTATTCCGTTGCTGTTTATCGGGCTTGCGGCGGGCGCGGTGGTTATCGGCACGCTGGTAAGGTTCATACCTATGATACGCGGCAGCGGCATACCCCAGATAGAGGGCGCGGCCCGCGGCATTTTCGGCTTTAAGTGGTACGTCGTTATGTGCGCTATGTTCGCCTCGTCGCTCGCATGCGTGTTTATGGGGCTGCCCGCGGGGGCGGAAGGACCGTCGATAGAAATAGGCGGCTGCGCGGGCGAGGCGGTAGGTTCAACCTTAAAGCGCTCGCAGATGATTAAAAGATTGCAGATAGCCGGCGGCGCTTCGGCAGGTTTCGCCGTGGCGTTCAACGCGCCGGTTACGGGACTTATTTTTTCGCTGGAAGAGGCGTTCCGCTCGTTCTCGCCTCAGGTGTTCATATGCTCAGCCGTATCGGTAATATCCGCCCTGCTCGTGCGGAACGGGATAAGAAGCGGTCTGGGATTTTCCGTAGGCTACGCTTTCGATGGCTTCGAATTTGCAAATATCGATATATCGGCATACGGTTTCGTCGCGCTTGCGGCGCTGATAGTTTCGTTTGCTTCGGCGGGATATTACTACCTTATGCTCGCTACCAAAAAAGCCTTTAAAAAAATAACCTTTTTCAAAGGGGCGGGCAAGTTTATAATTCCTTTCGCGCTCGCGGGCGCGTTCGGGCTGATTACGCCCTATTCGATAGGCGGCGGACATTCTTTTATTCACGATATATCCACGGGCGGAACGGGAAATATAACCATACAGTCCGTGTTCGGGCTGGGCGTTGCCGCTTCGCTTGTCGTCATAGTTTTAATACGCTTTATATCTATGACGGTAGTTTCGGGTTGCGGCGTGCCCGTAGGCGCGTTTATACCTATGCTCGCCGTCGGCGCTGGGCTGGGCGCGGTGCTCGCGGTAGCCTTTCAGGCTATGGGTATGGACGCGGCGTTTTCCGACTATCTTATTATAATCTGTATGGCGGCTTTCTTCACCTGCTTCGTGCGCGCACCCATTACGGGTATCTGTATGATATTCGAGCTTACGGGTCAGTTTCAGAATTTTCTTCCCGCCGTGCTCGGCATAGTAATAGCCTATCTCGTTTCCGAGCTGTGCCGCCTGCAACCGGGATACGAAAAATGCCTTTCTATGTTCATAGAGGAAGAGGGCTATCTCAAAAACGCAAAGAAGATACGTTTGCGCATTAAGGTATGCGAGGGTTCTCATGCGGACGGCGGCAAGGTGAGAAAAATCATCTGGCCCGCAAACGGACTCGTAGTGGACGTAACCAAACCCGACGGCTCGACGGCAGTGCCCGACGGCGAAACGATGCTCTACGCGGGCGAAACCATTACGTTTGAATGTGAAACGGGCGACGAGGAGAGATTGAAAGAGTATCTTTACGAAATCGTCGGCAGACCCGAAGATTAGATTTAATATAAACGACGCGCGAAGGTCCGCGGCGAAAAGCCGCGGACCTTCGCGCGTTTTGAGCGATTTAACCGACCGTCGGGAAGCCTGCGTCAAAGGTATAAGCTGTAATTATATTTTCTATCACAATTATTAAACAAAAAGGCGGGTATTTTACCGTCGGCGGCAAATATTTACGCTTGACTAAAAGTCCATATTATTCTATAATAATACGGTAACGTGCGGTGAGGGAGCGCAGGGTCAGATTACTTTACCCGAATAAAGTGAAACCGCATCTACCATTGGAGAAAGGTTATGTTTGTAAACGACTTGAACTTGAAAAACGCGCCTATCGAGGGGGAAGTGAGAATTCCCTCCGGCTGTGCCGTAAGCGCGATAATCGACCGCAGCGGCAAAAAGATGACGGGCGAAAATATTATACGTTCCATAGCTACTATGCACGACAGGTCTAACGGGCTTGGCGGCGGCTTTGCGGGGTACGGCATCTATCCCGACTACAAGGAATATTATGCCTTTCATATGTTCTATAACGATTTCCAGAGCAAGAAGGAAACCGAGGATTTTCTCATCACACATTTCGAAATAGTCTACTCTTCCGAAATGAAGACGAGAAAGACGGCGGGTATCCGCAACGAGCCTATAATTTACAGATATTTCTTATATCCCCTGTCAAAGCGACTTGCAAACTCGCTTCTGGACGAAGAACAATACGTAGTTAAATGCGTAAACAAAATCAATGCTGAAATCAACGGCGCGTTCGTCTTTTCGAGCGGCAAGAATATGGGCATTTTCAAGGGCGTCGGCTATCCCGAGGATATAGGCAGGTTTTACCTTCTGGACGAAGAGTACGAGGGCTATTCCTGGACTGCGCACGGCAGATACCCCACTAACACGCCCGGCTGGTGGGGCGGCGCGCACCCGTTCGGTCTGCTCGATTATTCCATAGTGCATAACGGCGAAATATCCTCCTACGACGCGAACCGCAGGTATATCGAAATGTTCGGCTATAAATGCTCGCTTCAAACGGATACCGAGGTTATAACCTACGTTATCGACTATCTTATAAGGGTCAAAAAACTCACCTTGCAGGAGATTGCAAAGGTCATCTCCGCGTCGTTCTGGTCAACCATAGAGGAAAAGAGCGAGGACGAAAAGCGTCAGGAAATTTTCCTTAGAAAAGCTTTCCCTTCTCTGCTTATAAACGGACCGTTCTCGATAATATTCGGCTACAACGGCGGAATTATGGCGCTCAACGACAGGCTTAAATTGCGCTCTATGGTCTGCGCCGAAAAGGGCGATATTGCGTATATTTCCTCGGAAGAGTGCGGAATCCGCGTTATCGCGCCCGAGCTCGATAAAATATATTCGCCCGCAGGCGGACAGCCTGTAATCTACACCTTAAAAGAAGGAGGCGACCTGTAATGGATACCTTTATCCCTGCTGAATACGAGGTCGTAAGAAATACCGAACTGTGCATAGGCTGCCGCGTATGCGAAAGGCAATGCTCCAACGAAGTTCATAAGTACGACAAAGATTTAGGCAAGATGATTGCCGATTCCACAAAATGCGTAAACTGCCACCGTTGCGTATGCCTTTGCCCTACGCACGCGCTTAAAATCGTCAAGAGCGACGATACGTACCGCCTCAATTCAAACTGGTCTATGCAGACAATGAACGAAGTGTACCGTCAGGCAAATTCGGGCGGCGTTCTGCTGTCGTCTATGGGTAACCCCAACGATTATCCCATATATTTCAATAAAATTCTGGTCAACGCTTCGCAGGTGACAAATCCCCCCATCGACCCCCTGCGCGAGCCTATGGAAACTACCGTATATCTCGGCAAAAAGGACGTGGAGATAAAGAGGGATATAGAGGGCAAGCTTGTCGATACTCTACCCCCTCAGTTAAAGCTTAAAACGCCCATTATGTTTTCGGCTATGAGCTACGGCTCTATTTCCTATAACGCGCACGAAGCGCTTGCCAGAGCGGCGGAAGAGCTGGGCATTTTCTACAATACGGGCGAGGGCGGACTTCACCGCGATTTCTATAAATACAGCAAAAATACGATAGTTCAGGTAGCTTCGGGGCGCTTCGGCGTTCACGAAGAGTATCTTAAAACCGCCGCGGCGATAGAAATAAAGATGGGTCAGGGCGCTAAGCCCGGCATAGGCGGACATCTGCCCGGAATGAAAATTTCGGACGAAGTATCGAGGACGCGTATGATTCCCAAGGGCATAGACGCCATCTCCCCCGCACCGCACCACGACATATATTCGATAGAAGATTTAAGACAGCTTATTTACACCCTTAAAGAGGCGACTGCCTACACTAAGCCGATTATAGTAAAAATAGCCGCCGTGCACAACGTTGCGGCGATAGCTTCGGGCATAGCGCGTTCCGGCGCGGATATAATCGCCATAGACGGCTTCCGCGGCGGCACGGGCGCGGCGCCTACGAGGATAAGGGACAACGTTGGTATTCCCATCGAACTCGCGCTTGCGCAGGTTGACGAAAGGTTGCGTCAGGAAGGAATACGCGACAGCGTATCCGTGATTGTTGCCGGTTCTATCCACTCCTCCGCGGACGTGGTAAAGGCAATCGCGCTTGGCGCGGACGCGTGCTATATCGGCACGGCGGCTCTGCTTGCGCTCGGCTGTCATCTCTGCCGAAGCTGTCATACGGGCAAATGCAACTGGGGTATAGCCACCCAGAGACCCGACCTCGTAAAGAGGCTCAATCCCGACATAGGCTATAAGCGCCTCGTAAATCTCGTTACGGCTTGGAGTCACGAGATTCAGGAAATGATGGGCGGTATGGGACTCAACTCGATAGAAGCGTTGCGCGGCAACAGACTTATGTTGCGCGGAGTGGGGTTGAACGAAACCGAGCTGAAAATTCTGGGTATTCACCACGCCGGCGAAAGCATGTAGCAACGTTCCGTTGCGTCGGATGTCCCGAAGCCAAGTATCTTAATTGCTTAGGGTGGACTACTAAACGCTAATCAAAAGTGAAGTTAAAGCGTAAAAAGGTTTTAATAGAAATTATTCGTACATTGAGAGCTGTACGTTAAAATAAAAAGATAAGGAAAATTCAATTATGCTTACAAGTATCTGTGGAATCAACTGGGGCGATGAAGGAAAGGGAAGAATGGTTGACCTTCTTTCGCGCGACTACGACGTGGTATGCCGCTATCAGGGCGGCAACAACGCAGGGCACACCGTCATCAACGAAAAGGGTAAATTTATCCTCAACCTGCTCCCTTCGGGCATTCTGCGAGACGGGGTGGTAAACGTGTTGGGACCCGGTATGGTCATCGACGTAAAGCACCTCTGCGGCGAAATCGCAAGACTGAGAGAGGGCGGAATAAAAATCTCGCCCGAGAACCTTAAAATTTCCGATAAAGCCATCATCACTATGCCCTATAACGTGTTGCAGGATATTATGGAGGAGGACCGCCTTACAAAAGCCACGGGCAAGCCCTACGGCTCTACCCGCCGCGGAATTGCGCCCATTTACGCCGATAAATATATGAAAAAGGCGTTCCGTATGGGCGAACTTTTAAACACCGAATTGATGTATCAGCGTCTGCCCGACATAGTAGCTTGGAAAAATATGACCATAAAGGCGTACGGCTTCGACCCCGTAAAGGCGGAAGATATGATAGCCTACCTCGAAGAGTTCGGCGCACCCCTTAAAGATTACGTCATAGATACGGGCGTATACCTCAATAAAATGCACGCCGAGGGAAAAAAGATTATGTTCGAAGCCCAGCTCGGCGCTCTTCGCGATATAGACTACGGCATAGTGCCCTACACCTCGTCGTCGTCAACGATAGCAGCCTACGCGCCCATAGGCGCGGGCGTGCCCAACCTCAAACTCGACAAGTCGATAGGCATTATGAAGGCGTATTCGAGCTGCGTGGGCGCAGGTCCTTTCACCTGCGAATATTTCGGCGAAAAAGCCGACCGCCTGCGCGAGTTGGGCGGCGAATACGGTGCGGCTACGGGCAGACCCAGAAGGGTAGGTCCCTTCGACGTAGTTGCTTCGCGCTACGGCATAATGTGTCAGGGCGCGGACGAAATCGCGCTCACCAAGCTCGACATTCTCGACGACTATGAAGAGATAGAAATCTGCACGCATTACGAGCTGAACGGCAAAATTATCGACGATTTCCCTTTCACCGACGTACTCGACCAATGCAAGCCCGTTTTTGAAAAGGTCAAGGGTTGGCATTGCAGCACGGCGGGGTGCAGAAAAGCCGAAGATTTGCCCAAGGAGGCGATGGATTATATCCGCCTTCTGGAAAAGCTTTGCAACTGCAAAATCAAATACGTATCCGTCGGCGCGGAGCGCGACGCTTGCATAGTCCTCGATTGACCGTGCGGAGAACCCCGCGTTAGGATAGGGTAAACCGCGTTTTTAAAGCTTTAAATGTTACCGTTCCGCGCTCTTCGCGGATAAATCGGAGTTTTTATGAAAAGAATTTACGTAAACGAAAAGTGGTGTCTCGGCTGTCATCTTTGCGAATACGAGTGTATGTTCGCCAATTCGGGTCTTGACGCGATGTTCAAACTTAAAGGCAGAACGGGCGAATTTTTGCCCAGAATCACGGTTGAGGGCGAAGATTCTTCACCCGTTCACTTTGCTGTAAACTGCCGCCATTGTACGGGCGCGATTTGCGTTCAGAGCTGTATAGCCGGCGCGCTCTCCAAAACCGACGAGGGAATGGTGGTTATAGATAAGAACAAGTGCGTGGGGTGTTTCACCTGCGTCCTCGTCTGCCCGTTCGGTGCAATTATGCCCGCGGCGGACGGCAAAGCCGCGCAGAAGTGTATGCTCTGCACGGATAACGTAAAGGGAGAGCCCAACTGCGTCAGATATTGCCCCAACAACGCCATTGTTTACGAGGAGCGTGATTGATATGAAGTACGTTATTATCGGCAACTCCACCGCCGCAATTGCCTGCATAGAGGCTGTAAGGACGCAGGATAAAGAGGGTAAAATAACCGTCGTTTCCGACGAAAAACACCATTGCTACGGCAGACCTACCATATCATATTGCCTTATGGGTGCGACTTCGAGGGAGAATATGAAGTACCGCCCCGACGATTTCTACGAAAAGAATTCCGTAGACTGCATATTCGGCGAAAGAGCCGTAGCGATAGACGCGAAGAAAAAGCAGGTCGCTCTCTCTAACGGGGAAAAGATAGATTACGACAAACTGCTCGTTGCGACGGGTTCCCGCCCTTTCGTGCCCCCTATGGAAGGGCTGGACGGGGTAAAAAACAAATTCTCGTTTATGACTTACGACGATATGGACGCGCTGGATAAGGCTGTATCCGCCGAAAAGGACGTCCTCGTCATAGGCGCGGGGCTTATAGGTTTGAAGTGCGTGGAAGGTATTCTGGAAAGGGTGAAATCGGTAACGGTAGTGGACCTTGCCGACAGAGTTCTCCCCTCGGTGCTCGACGCGCAGGGCGCGGCTATCATTCAGCGTCAGCTCGAAGGAAAGGGGGTAAAGTTTATCCTCAACGACTGCGCCGCAAGCTTTTCCGCAAATGCGGTAAAATTAAAGAACAGCGGTAAAGAGCTGTCTTTCGATATTTTAGTAGTCGCCGTGGGCGTTCGTCCCAATACCGAACTTATCGTGGACGCGGGCGGCGAAGTCAATCGCGGAATAGTGGTGGATACGGGAATGCGCACCTCTCTTCCCGACGTATATGCGGCGGGCGACTGCGCGGAGGGCTACGACAGCTCGATAGGCGCGAACAGAATACTCGCCCTTCTACCCAACGCATATTTTCAGGGCAAGGTAGCGGGCGTCAATATGTCGGGCGGCAAGGCGGAACAGACCAACGCCATTCCTATGAACGCTATCGGGTTCTTCGGTTCGCACGTGCTTACCGCGGGCATATACGAGGGAGAATGTATAAGCGACGTCAAAGGCGACGTTTACAAAAAACTGTTTATCAAGGACGATAAGCTCGTCGGGTTTATCCTCATTAACGATTTCCTCCGCGCGGGCATATATACCCAGCTTATCCGCGATAAGGTGGATTTATCGGGCGTGGATATGCGGCTTTTAACCGAAAAGCCTCAGCTTCTCGCTTTTTCGGAGGAGGTAAGGCAGGCTAAGCTTACCGTAAAGGTTTAATTATGATTATCAACGTAGACGAAAACGCACATTTTCAGGTGCTCAATAAAAAAATAAGGGAAAGCCGCGACAAGGATATAACCGTAAACGGCTGCGTGGGGCAGAGGTATATCGCCACCGGTCTGTCGGGCAAGAACATAACGATAAACGGCATTCCCGGCAACGCTTTGGGCGCGTACCTCAACGGCTGTAACGTTGTCGTGAACGGCAACGCGCAGGACGCCACGGGCGACACGATGAACGGCGGCGCGATTATCATCCACGGCAACGCGGGCGACGCCACCGGCTACGCTATGCGCGGCGGAAAGATTTACGTTAAGGGCAACACGGGCTACCGCGCGGGTATTCATATGAAGGCTTACGAAGAGCTTAAACCCGTCATAGTAATAGGCGGAAGAGCCGGCTCTTTCCTCGGCGAATATCAGGCGGGCGGCATAATAGTCGTGCTCGGTCAGAACGACGACGAGCTTCCTATAATAAACAATTTCTGCGGCACGGGAATGCACGGCGGAGTGATGTATCTGCGCTGTGAAAAGCTGCCGCATAAAATACCCGAACAGATTTCGGCGGAGATAAAGTTCGGAGAAGAGATTCCCGAACTCGCCGCGATAGTAAACGATTATTGCGCGTATTTTCCCGAATTTGACCCCGTAAAGCTGCTCAGGGCTAATTACACGGTGCTCCGCCCCAATACCGAAAATCCCTATAAGCAGATGTACACGAACAATTAATTCAATTATTGATGCCGCGCGGCGCAAGCCGTGCGGCTTTTTACTTGCCAACCCAAGAATAATGTGGTATTATATCTCTGTATTTATTTTATATGGATAATTCTTTCGCGGCGCGTCCGCGCGGCGCAAGGTCAAGGGCTTTTTATTATGCTACGTAAATTTTACAAGATGCACGGCATCGGCAACGACTACATTTATTTCGACTGCATGAAGGAGGATATTTCCAACCCAGGCGAGCTGTCCGTCCGCCTGTCGGACAGGCACTTTTCAATCGGAGGCGACGGCGTCATTCTGCTTCGCCCCTCTGCCGTTGCGGACTGCAAAATGTCTATGTTCAACGCCGACGGGTCGGAAGGCAGAATGTGCGGCAACGGCATACGCTGCGTGGGCAAGCTTGCGCGCGACCTTGGCTACGTTACGGGCAATACCTGCCGCATCGAAACGCTTTCGGGCATAAAAACGCTCGAATTCACGTTCGATACCCGCGGCAAAGTTTCCACGGCGAAAGTAGATATGGGCGCGGCTATACTCAACGGAAAGGATATACCTTCAACGATAGATAAGGAAAGGGTAATCGACGAAAAGATAGTAGTGGACGGCGAAGAGTACGGCGTGACCCTCGTTTCTATGGGCAATCCACATTGCGTGGTGTTCAAAAATCCCGACAGGCTCGACCTTGAAAAGATAGGACCGAAATTTGAACGCAATCCCCTCTTCCCCGAAAGAATCAACACCGAATTCGTTCAGGTAATCGGCAAAAACGAACTTAGAATGAGGGTGTGGGAGCGCGGAAGCGGAGAAACGTGGGCTTGCGGTACGGGCGCGTGCGCTACTGCGGTAGCCGCGGTTTTAAACGGTTTCGCAGATAAAAATCAGGAAATAAAGGTGCATCTGCGCGGCGGAGACCTGATAATTACCTACACCGACGACACAGTTTTAATGCAGGGCGGGGCGACGCTTGCCTTTACGGGCGAAGTGGAAATTTAACGCGGAGCTGCGCGTAAATAACGCGGACGGAAATAAAATTTGCCGCCTGCAATCTGTAAATATAAATTGCTTTTGCAAAGCGCGTATGGTAAAATATCCGCGTGCGGTAAATTTTTTCGCACGGCAATATTGAAATTTTACCGCCCTTAAAGGGCGCAGATAAATCTTGTTTGAATTTTTAAGGAGAAAGTATGACAAAGTACATTTTCGTAACAGGCGGCGTAGTTTCAGGTTTGGGCAAAGGCATCACCGCGGCGTCGTTGGGCAGACTGTTAAAGTGCAGGGGATATAAAGTAGCTTCGCAGAAGCTCGACCCCTATATCAATATCGACCCCGGCACTATGAGCCCCTATCAGCACGGCGAAGTATTCGTAACAGACGACGGAGCGGAAACCGACCTGGATCTCGGGCACTACGAAAGGTTCATAGACGAAAATTTAAACAAGTACTCCAACCTTACCACGGGCAAGGTTTATTGGAACGTCCTCAACAAGGAACGCAACGGCGAATATCTGGGACAGACCGTTCAGATTATTCCGCACATTACTAACGAAATCAAATCTTTCATATATAACGTCGGCAAAACCACCTCCGCGGACGTGGTAATAACCGAAATAGGCGGCACAATCGGCGACATTGAAAGTCAGCCGTTCATAGAGGCGATAAGACAGGTTTCGCGCGAGGTGGGCAGGGAAAACTGCTGTTTCATACACGTGACACTCGTGCCCTACATTTCAGGCTCGGAAGAGTTCAAGTCCAAACCCACCCAGCATTCCGTAAAGGAATTGCAGGGTATGGGTATCAACCCCGACATTATAATTCCGCGCGTAGACGCTCCTATGCCCAAGGACGTGAGGGACAAGATTGCTATGTTCTGCAACGTAGCTCCCGAATGTTGCATAGAAAACCTTACTATGCCCGTGCTCTATCAATGCCCCATAATGCTTGAAGAGAGCAACTTCTCCGAAATAGTCTGCAAAATACTCAACCTCGACCCCAGAGTGATAGACCTTACCGAATGGAATAAAATGTTGCAGCGCATAGCCGCCCGCGACAAGGTGGTTAAGATTGCTCTGTGCGGCAAATACGTTCAGCTTCACGACGCGTATCTTTCGGTCGCGGAAGCGCTCGCTCACGCAGGTTACGAAAACGAGGCGAAGGTGGAAATCAGCTGGATTGACACCGAAACTCTGACCGAGGACAATTTGGAAGAAAACCTTGGCGGCGTCGACGGCATTTTGGTTCCCGGAGGCTTCGGCGGACGCGGTGTGGAGGGAAAAATTCTCTGCGCCAAATACGCGCGAGAAAACAACGTGCCTTACCTGGGCATATGTCTCGGTATGCAGACGGCGGTCATCGAATACGCGAGGAACGTTCTGGGATATAAGGACGCCAACTCTTCGGAGTTCAATCCCGATTCTAAGCACCCCGTAATCGACCTTATGCCCGACCAGCACGGCGTTAAAATGGGCGGCACTATGAGGTTGGGCGCGTACCCCTGCAAGGTTATCGGCGAGCTTATGAAGAAGGCTTACGGCGCGGACGAAATTTCCGAACGCCACCGCCACAGATACGAATTCAACAACGATTACCGCGAAGAGATTGAAAAGGCGGGAATGAAAATCGCCGGCACTTCCCCTTCGGGACTCTTGGTAGAGGCGGTGGAAATCCCCGCAAACGACTTCTATCTCGGCGTGCAGTTCCACCCCGAATTCAAGTCGCGCCCGCAATCGGCTCACCCCGTTTTCCGCGAGTTTATCAGGAGCGCGGTAAAATATTCTAAAAAATAAGATTTTTTTAAACGCGCCGCATAAATCCGCCCGATAAGCGTATAATATCACGTCGTTCCGCGCTCAGGATACGTGGGAGCGCACTGCGGACGTAAGGCAGCGCGGAAGGTATATTATGAAATTAAATTCAAACTTCAACGATATAGCGCAAAGCTATCTGTTTTCTACCATAGCTAAAAAAGTTGCGGCGTATCAGCAGGCTAATCCCGATAAAAAGGTGCTCCGCCTCGGCATAGGCGACGTAACTCTTCCCCTCGTACCCGCCGTAATCGAAGCCCTTCATTCCGCCGTGGACGAAATGTCCGTGCAGGAGACTTTCAAGGGCTACGGCCCCGAACAGGGCTATTCCTTTTTGAAGGATAGCGTGCGCTCCTACTACAAGTCCAACGGCGTAGAGCTCGAAAGCGACGAAATTTTTATCTCCGACGGCGCGAAGAGCGACCTCGGCAATATCCTCGATATATTCGCCGCTGACAACAAGGTCCTCGTGCCCGACCCCGTTTATCCCGTTTACGTGGATACAAACGTAATGGCCGGCAGAAAGGTAACCTTTATGAACGCCAACGCGGAAAACGGCTTTCTTCCTATGCCCGACTATTCCGTGGACGCGGATATAATCTATCTGTGCTCGCCCAACAATCCCACGGGCGCGGCTTATTCCAAAGCGCAGCTTAAAGAGTGGGTGGATTACGCCAACTCCAAGGGCGCCGTTATCTTATACGACGCCGCATACGAGTGCTTTATCACCGATAAAAATCTCGCCCGTTCGATATACCAGATAGAAGGAGCAAAGACCTGCGCGATAGAGTTCTGCTCTTTCTCCAAAACCGCAGGCTTTACGGGTACGCGTTGCGGCTATACCGTAGTTCCTTTGCAGCTTGAAAAGGACGGTTTGTCCGCAAATAAAATGTGGCTGCGCAGGCAGACTACAAAGTTCAACGGCGTACCCTATATAGTGCAGAAAGGCGCGGCGGCGGTATTCACCGAAGAGGGTCAAAAGCAGATAAAAAGCAATATAGCGTACTATCAAAGCAACGCCCGGGTAATCGCCAAGTGTATGGACGATTTGGGCATATGGTACACGGGCGGCAAAAATTCGCCCTATATATGGCTTAAATGCCCCAACGGTATGTCCAGCTGGGAGTTTTTCGACTACCTTCTGGAAAACGCTCAGGTCGTAGGTACTCCCGGCGCGGGATTCGGCGCTAACGGCGAAGGATTCTTCCGCTTGACCGCATTCGGCAGCCGCGAGGTTACGGAAGAGGCGGCGGAAAGGATTAAAAACCTTTTAAAGCGCAGATAAAAAATTAAAATAATTTATAAAATTACAAAGCCTGCGGCGTAACGACTCCGCAGGCGCAATCTTAAAGCAATATGAAAAAAGTTGAATTCGGGCGCGGAGCTGGCGTTCTGTGCCACATATCTTCGTTGCCTAACCGATACGGAATAGGCTCTCTCGGCAAAGAAGCCTACGAATTTGTGGATTTGTTGAATAAATACGGCGTTAAATACTGGCAGATTCTGCCCTTACAGCAGACGGGTTTCGGCGATTCGCCCTATCAGTCGGTCTGCTGCAACTCCGGCAACCCGTATTTTATAGATTTAGTCGAGCTTTATCGGCAGAATCTTATTACCGAAGAGGAGCTTGCAAGCGCCGAAACTCCCTGCGGCAAGGTGGATTATTCCGCGCTCTACGAAAACCGTTACGCTCTGCTGCGCAAGGCGTATTCCCGCTTCGACGTAAAGAGCGAGGAATTTATAAACTTCATTGAAAGCGGCGAGTTCGAGGATTACGCGCTGTTCATGTCGCTCAAAAGCAGATATAACCGCGTCTTTTCGGAATTTCCCGACGCGTACAAGTATAAAGAGCACCTCGCCGTCTACGAATTCAGAAACGCCGTTTACAGGACGGAGTACTGCTTCTGGCTGTTTTTGCAGTTTATCTTCAAAAAGCAGTGGCTGGCCCTCAAAGCGTATTCGAACGGCAAGGGAATCAAGATTATCGGCGACATTCCGCTGTACGTCGCGTACGATTCCGCGGACGTGTGGGCGCGCCCCGAACTGTTTCAGCTTGACGAAAATTTAAAGCCCGTAAAGGTGGCAGGCGTTCCGCCCGATTATTTTTCGGAGGACGGACAGCTTTGGGGCAATCCGCTGTATAATTGGAGCGCTATGCGCGCGGAAAATTACGATTGGTGGATTAACCGCATAAAGGTTGCCGAAACGCTTTACGACGTGGTAAGGATAGACCACTTCCGCGGATTCGACCGCTACTACGCAATCGACGCTAATTCGGAAACTGCAAAACAGGGAGAGTGGGAGGACGGTCCTAAAACTCAACTATTTGAAGAGGCGGAAAGGCGGCTGGGCGCGCTTAACGTAATAGCCGAGGACCTCGGCGTTATCGACGACGGAGTGATCACGCTGAGGGACGAAACGGGTTTCCCCGGAATGAAGGTTATGATGTTCGCGTTCGACGGTAACGAGAATAACGA
This sequence comes from uncultured Clostridia bacterium, assembly GCA_964509935.1. Taxonomy (GTDB): domain Bacteria; phylum Bacillota; class Clostridia; order Christensenellales; family Borkfalkiaceae; genus Coproplasma. The sequence continues at coordinate 116,550 of CAZDZH010000001.1, read as the reverse complement.
CTACCTCCCCGCCAACATATGCGAAAATTCGGTAACTTATACGGGTACGCACGACAACGACACCGCGCTCGGTTTTCTCGAAAAGATGGACGAGGGGCAGTTTCTTTTGTTCAAGCACGAATTGAGGAAGGCGTTGAAGAGCGAGGGCGTATACGCCCCCGTAGTCACCCGCCGCGACGCGGCGGAGGCGATGACGCTCTGCGCGTTGAACGCGAAGTCGGATATCGTGATTCTGCCTGTGCAGGATATTCTGTGCCTGAACAACGACGCGAGAATGAACACGCCCTCCGTAGCCGCGGACAACTGGCAGTTCAGGCTTGATAAAATGCCGTCGCGGAGAGCAATGGCAAAGTTTAAAAACGCCGTTAAAAACAGCGGCAGATAATTTTACCGCTAATTTTACCGCAGTAATGTAAGATACTTAAAACAGAAATAAAGATAAAAGACGCCTCCGCGCCGCGATTAATCGCGGCGCGGAGGCTTTATAACATTATCTATATAACCTATAAAATTCAAATATCGTTTAATCAGCCGCCTTTCGATTAGCCTTTTAATTATACTTCAGATTGCCGCGGATTGCGCGCGGGTATTTGTCTTTTTGCGGTAGGGTTACTTTTCCGCCCTCTCGAAAATTCTTACGCACAAAACCGTCATATCGTCGTCGGCGCGTCCGCCGCTCCTCTGTTTTGCGTTCTGCAAAATCTTTTCGGCGAGGTTTTGCGGATTGAGCGGTTTAAGCGTCTCTAAAAATGCGTACAGCTCGTCGGGAGAAGAGTAGGCGGAAGTGATGCCGTCGCTCATAAAAGCTACCAGATCCCCGCATTTAAGCCGCTCTTCGCACACGGTGGGGCGTATGCCGTCTAAAATTCCCAGCGGCAGACTGCGGCTCTCTAAAACCTTGATTTCGCCCTGTCTGACAATTATGCCCGCAGGCGAGCCGATTTTTATGAACCCCGCCTTTAAATCGTTCAAATCGATAGCCGCTACGTCGATGCAGGCGAACCTCTCGTCGCGGTTGAAGCACATAAGCTTGTTTATCGTATCCAGCACGGTGTCGGTCGGCATTTCCGCGCGGTAGAACGCCTCTATAAGAGATATAGCCGTGGATGATACTTTGTTCGCATATTCGCCGCTCCCCATTCCGTCCGAAAGAGCCATAAGAAAACAATGTTCGTTTATTTTGATGACCGAATGAGTGTCGCCCGAAGCCTTTTCGCCGTCTTTAACCGCGTACGCTACACCGAACGCCGCGTCGTAGGGGGGAGGCGCGGCGAACGCAAGACAGCTCTTTTCGCTGTCGTAAATAACTTTGTCCTTTAAAATAAAGCTTTTGCCCGTAACCTTCAACAGACATTCGCGCAGAGCCGCCGCGTTAGGCTTGCCCACCACGGTCAAAAGTATCTCGTCGCCTTTTTCTCCGCGCACGCGTATTTCGGGGCAGGATATTCCCCTCGCGCTCAGCTCGTCCTCTATCGCCCTCTCTGCGGCGGTGTGGTCGCATTCGGATTTGGAAAGCTCTACCGCGCAATTCTTTAAAACCTCGGCTATGCCCTTCGCCTGGTCGGCGAGCAACCGCCTGCCGTTCTGCGCGTTTTCGGCTTCGAGGGTCAATCTGCGGTATTCAGCCAACAGCCTGTTGAGTTCTGCAATCGCGTCGGCGGGGCGGGAGCAGTTTACCGTAACGCTCTGCGGCAGGTCTACAAGGTTTACCTTGCCCTTGACGCAGCCGCTGTCGATAAGCCGTTTGAAGCCCGTATATACGTCGCTCTTTGCGCACTTGGCTTTTCTTTCGCAATTTTCGCACATCCGCTCTTTCAGCTCCGCCGCCATTCTGCGGCGCAGAGCGCCCTCGTCCAGCGCCTGATCCAGATTTAAAAACGCGCACTCTATTTCGCGGAAAACCTCGCCCGTCTTAAACAGCTTTTCGCCCGTTTCTAATTTTATCCTCTCTTCCAGGGTTTTGTCCATAACCCCCTTTACGGTGAGAAGAGCAAGCCGTCTTTCCAGCCTCTCGGCGGTGGGCAGCGCGCCCGCCGCGCAACAGCAGAACAGCAATAGAACGCGCATAACTGTAAGCGCAGCGCCGTCGCCGAACGCTCCGTAAAAGTAGAACCATACGCAGACCGAGGCAAAGCAGGCGGCGCTCGGCGCCCATCTGCCGGCGTTTACGAACAACAGGGATATTACCGAAATTATCAGCATAGCCGTAACCGAATTTATCATTCCCTCGCACAGCGCGCAGGGCAGGGCGGCTACGCAGGCTATAATTACCGCGGAGGCGTTTCTGTACAGTCTTACCGATAATATTACGGGCAGACAAGCTATACTTAAATACGCGAAAAGCCCGATAAGCCGGTTTAGCCCTATTCCGCATACCGTAAACACGGCGGCGAGGCATATAAGCTCCTCTGCGCGCAGTCTGCAACGGTATAGCCTGTATAAAAGCGCGTAAACGCTCTTGAAACAGAACCAGGTGAACGTTATAACCGCTATGGCGGCGAATGCCTTTAAAAGGTAGACGTTGTATGTAAAATAGAGACCTTTTACGCCCCGCCATTGGGAAAAGGCAATAAAGGGTATAAGCGCTATGCACAGGTAGGCTACCGCCTCCGCGCGTATCTTCTTATGCGCGCGACGGTAGATCAAGGTCACGGCGCACAGAAATCCGCCCTCGAACAGACTCAGCAGACAGGTTATAACATTTAAGCTTATAATAGACGACAGGGCGTAAAGAATCGGCACGGCGACTATGTTCGCGCCGCAAATCAGCATAGCGAAGCACAGCCCCAAGGACAGAGGTACGCCTTCCGCCGCACGGTTTATGCAGATTAATGCCGCCGCATACACGGCGTATAGCAACAGGCTTTTAAGATTTATCTTTATGCGCATAACAAAATTATATAATGCCGAAGAATGCAAAATTTGTAATATAGTGTAATTATTTGCTTAATTTATAATTTTATTGCCTTGCAAAATTTAATTAATAATGTTATAGTAATATAAGAATATGACACCGCCCGCCGAAATTTGGATTTGCTAAGGCGGGCTGTCGGGAGAGATATGGAAAACGACAAAAGAATAACTGTGGCTATTACCGGCGCGGCAGGCAATATGGGGCTGTGCGCGACGGAGGAACTGTTAAAACTCGACTTCGTAAAGACTTTGCGCGTGCTGATGCACAATAAAAAGCGGACGCGCGCGTTTTTGAAGAAATTCCGCCACTCGCCGAAAATTCAGGTTTTTAACGGCACGCTTTCAGACGTAGCCGTTTGCAGGGAATTTGTTTCCGGAGCGGACTACGTGTTAAACCTCGCCTCCGTCATTCCGCCCCTTTCGGATAAAAGTCCTTCAAGCGCGGTGGAGTGCAACGTAAAAGGCGTGGACGCGCTTGTTTCCGCTATCGAAGCATTGGAGACCCAGCCTAAATTAGTGCATACAAGCACGATGGCGCTTTACGGCAACAGAAACGAAAAACACCCCTTCGCGGAGGTGGGCGACCCTCTCGCCGTAAGTCCTTTCGATATATATTCTCTTACTAAGCTGCGCGGGGAATTCCGCGTGCTCGAATCTTCGGTGGCAAACCGCGCGGTGTTAAGGCAGACGGCTATGCTGCACGACAATATGCTCTCGGACAATATGAGCGACGGGCTAATGTTTCATACGGCGTTCAACTCTCCCCTCGAATGGGCTACCGCGCACGACAGCGGCGTGCTTATCGCGCGCATAGTAGAGCGCGATTATAAGGGAGAACTCGGCGAAAATTTCTGGAACAGGTGCTTTAATATAGGCTCGGTAGCGGAAAACCGCCTTACGGGTTACGACGTTTTAAACGACGGATTCGCGCTTATCGGGGGCGGCGCCAAGCGGTTTTTTACGCCCAAAGACAACGCAGTACGCAACTTCCATGGAGTGTGGTTCCGCGACGGATATAAATTGCAGGAGCTGTTTGAATACCAGACGCAGTCCACGGGCGACTATTGGCGCGAAATGAAGAGAAAACACCCCGTATACGCCTGCGGCAAGACCGTCCCCAAAGCCGTCATAAAAAAATTCGTCATAGACAGGCTAAAAGGCGACCCGAACGCACCCGCATATTGGGCGAAGAGCGGCGACGAGGCAAAAATAACCGCTTACTTCGGCGGAACGGAAGAATACGAAAAACTTACCTGCGATTGGAAGAAATTTCCGCTGCTTTCGGAAGGTAAGCTTTCCGACGGTACGGTGTGCGATTTCGCTTCGCTTAAAAATCCCGACAAGCAAGAGCGGCTGAATCACGGCTTCGACGACGGCAAGGAAGATTGCGAAATTACTCTCGACGACTTGAAGAGCGTAGCCGCCGCACACGGCGGAGAGGTGCTTACGGAAAGTTTCGCGACGGGCGATATTTTCGCGAAGGTGGAGTGGAAAACGCAGGATAACCAAATTTTTTCCGCCCGTCCGTACACTGTGCTCAGAGCGGGGCATTGGTATCACGAGGGCTACGAAAAGGACGTTTGGGATTTCGATAGGCTGGCAAAAAAGGATAAAATACTTGCGCAAGTGTGGTACGACTCACATAAAAAAGACGAAAATAACAAATATTTCTTCGACGAGCAATATAATTCGCATTTAATAAAAGGACTGTAAGAAAATTGATTAAATTCCGTTGAAATATTTTTATAAGCGTGATATAATCTTTACGTAATAAACGAGGAGCAAAAAAATGAAAAAGTATCTTATAACGTCCTGCGTCTTTATGGGCTTGGGTTTGGCTCTCGGCGTTTTCTTCCGCGAGTTCACTAAGTTCAACGATTTTACGGGCGTAACTTCGCTGGGTAAACTTCATCTGCACAGCCTTGTTCTGGGAATGTTGTTCTTTCTCGTAGCGGCGTTCACGGAGGCTAAATTCGGATTGAGGAAGTCAAAGCTTGAACCCTTGTTTTTCATTCCATACATAGCGGGGCTGGGAATCTTCCTCTGTATGCTTCTAGTGCGCGGAATTTTTCAGGTTTCGGGCGCAAAGCTTACCGCGGGAGCAAGCGCGGCGATCGCAGGCGTTTCGGGCATAGGTCATATTCTCATCGCGGTGGGATTGGTGGTTTTCTTCGTTATTCTGCTTAAAAACTGCAAGGCTGACGAAAAGTAATCTCAGCCGATTATTATGCGCGCGTCAGCGCGTAAAGGCTTCCGCTCTATTAAGATACGGGGCGGCAATTTGATTAAGAAACACACGCAAATCGAATAACACACAGACGATACGGGCGCGGCTTTTGTAAAAGAGCCGCGCCTGTATCATAATAAACCTGTATCATAA
>CAZDZH010000001.1:0-111157 GCA_964509935.1 uncultured Clostridia bacterium | reverse complement strand
GGGCGCGGCTTTTGTAAAAGAGCCGCGCCTGTATCATAATAAACCTGTATCATAATAAACCTGCACCGTACAAACCTGTTCCGTTTTAACCGAAATAATATCTTAACGCCGCCGCAAACTTCTCGTTTGCGGCGGCGTTTCAATAACTTTAAAATTAAATTAAGCAACTCGATTTAAACGGATAAGGTCGGTAAAGTCCTTAATGCTATTTGTCGTTCAGGGCGAGATATACCATTAAAACGGCTATATCCGCGGGGTTAACGCCGGAAATTCTGCCCGCCTGACCTAACGAACGCGGTCGTATCTTATCCAGCTTTTCGCGAGCCTCTATTCTCAGTCCGTCGATTTTAAGGTAGTCTATATCATCGGGCAAAAGCCTGTCCTCAAGCTTTTTGGCGCGGGCTATCTGCTCCTTGCCCTTTTTAAGATATCCCTCGTATCTGACGGCTATTTCGGCCGTTTCCCTTACGTTCGCTGGCAAATCTGCGAGTATGCCGAACTCTTCGCACAGCTCTTTCAGCGGTATGCCCCTGCGTATCAGGTCTGCGTATGAGACCGAGCCGTTCGCGCCAGCAAAACCGTGCTCTTTTAATATATTTTCCGCCTGCGACGGCGTTATCTTCTCGTTTAACTCTTCAAGCGCTTTCGCGTATTGCTCCTTGCGCCTTAAATAGCGCGCGTACCTCTCCTCGGTTACAAGCCCGCAGTCGTAGCCTTTCTGCGTAAGGCGGAAATCGGCGTTGTCCTGCCTCAGCTCTATCCTATATTCCGCGCGCGAGGTCATCATTCTGTACGGCTCTTCCGTGCCTTTGGTTACAAGGTCGTCGATAAGAACGCCTATATAGGCTTGATCGCGACCGAGGACGAGTGGGGGCATATTGCGTATTTTAAGGCTGGCGTTAAGTCCGGCAATCAATCCCTGCGCCGCCGCCTCTTCATAGCCCGAAGTGCCGTTAATCTGTCCCGCCGTGTACAGACCTTCGATTTTCTTGAATTCGAGAGTGGGGTAAACGTCGAGCGTGTCTATGCAGTCGTACTCTATGGCGTACGCATAGCGCATAATATCCGCGTTTTCCAACCCTGCAACCGAGCGGTACATCTGCACCTGAATATCGTGCGGCATAGAAGTGGACATACCCTGCACGTACGCTTCTAGCGTGTCCGCGCCTTCGGGCTCTATGAATATCTGATGCCTTTCCTTGTCTGCAAAGCGCACTACCTTGGTTTCGATGGAGGGGCAGTATCTGGGACCCGTCGATTCTATCGCGCCGTTGTAGAGGGGCGAGCGGTCGAGGTTGTTTAAAATGGTTTCGTGGGTCGCAGAGTTTGTGTAGGTAAGGTAGCAGGGCATTCTGTTTTGGGGCGGTTGGTCGTGCATAAAAGAGAACGGGTATATATCCGTTTCGCCCTCCTGCACCGTGCACTTGGATAAATCTATCGTGCGGAAATCCAGCCTTGCGGGCGTTCCCGTCTTGAACCTGCGCACGTTATAGCCCAGCTTTATAAGATTTTCTGTGAGCAGAGTGGCGGGTGCGAACCCGTTCGGACCGCTCTTATTTATAACGTCGCCCGTTATTGTCTGCGCGTTCAGGTAGACGCCCGTAGCCAGAACTACCGCCTTGCAGTATAAAACGCCGCCGTAGGCGGTCTTTAATCCCGCTACCTTTCCCTTTTCCACCATAACTTCCTTGGCTTCGCCCTGAATTATTCTCAAATTTTCAGTGTGCTCCAACACGCTCTTCATTCTCGCGTGATAGGCGTGCTTGTCCGACTGACATCTGAGCGACTGCACCGCCGCGCCCTTGCCTACGTTGAGCATTTTTATTTGCAGGGCGGTTTCGTCCGCGTTTATTCCCATTTCGCCGCCCAGCGCGTCGATCTCGCGTACGAGATGCCCCTTAGCCGTGCCGCCTATGGACGGATTGCACGCCATAAAGGCTATGCTGTCAAGATTCAAAGTCAGCAAAGCCGTCTTTAAGCCCGTGCGCGCGCCTGCAAGCGCGGCTTCGCAACCTGCGTGCCCCGCTCCTACGACCACTATATCGAATTGTCCCTCTGTAAATTCCTTCATTTTAAGTCAAAAGCAAATTTGCCCGAAAAAACGGGCAAATAAAAGCGTTTATTCTCTACGTCCTTTCAAAGTCCTTATCTTAAAGTCCCTTCGCCGCAGCTTTCAGGGCTTTCAGGTTATTTTTTGAGAATAATGTTTTTTATGTCGTCTATATCCTTTGCGATTTTGTCGTTTACCTGGCTCATCTCTTCTACCTTGTCGCGCGAATACAGAATGGTAGTGTGGTTGCGGTTGCCCAGCTCTCTGCCTATCGACATAAGCGGCAACGACAAAAGTTCGCACATAAGATAACAGCAAATCTGTCTGGGCATAACCAACTCTTTCTTCTTGCACTTCCCGATAAGGTCGGATTTGGAAACCTGATAGAACGAACATACCGCGTTAATTACCGATTCGGATGTTATTTCTTCTTTTCCGCCTTCCGAAACCGCCTCGTTGAGCGCGTTGCTCGCAAGCGATACTGATATGGGCTCTTCGTGCAGTTTGCTGGCGAATATCACCTTGGTAAGTCTGCCTTCCAGCGTCCTCACGTCGTCGCCCGAATCCTGGGCGAGAAAGGTTAGCACTTCGTCGGGCACTATGCACTTCTTTTCGAACGCCTTGCGCTTTAATATCGCTATTTTGGTTTCGAAGTTGGGGGGCAGAATGTCGAAAACAAGTCCGCCCGAAAAGCGCGTTTTCAATCTCTCTTCAAGCGCGGTAAGTTCCTTGGGAGGCTGGTCGGAAGATATAACTATTTGCTTTCCCTTTGATACAAGTTCGTTAAAGGTATGGAAAAACTCTTCCTGAACCGCCTTTTTGTTGGCGATAAACTGAATATCGTCGACGATGAGCACGTCCGCGCTGCGGTAGTGCTGCCTGAGTTTGTTTCCGCGGTCGCGCGCGTCGGGTCCGCGGCTTGTGAACATTGTGTCTATAATTTCGTTTACGAACTGTTCGCAGGTAACGTAAATTACTTTAAGCTGAGGCTTTTCGGCGACAATTTTGTTGGCGATGGCCTGCATCAGATGGGTTTTTCCGAGACCCGTTCCGCCGTAGATGAACAGGGGGTTGTAAATGCCCGCGGGGTCCTCCGCGACTGCTAGCGCGGCGGCGTGAACGAACTCGTTGTTTTTACCTACCACGAAGCTGTCGAAGGTGTATTTTTTATCGAGGTTGGAGGGGGCGGAATAAGCCTCTTCCTCTGCGGGGGGATTATAAGCGTAGTCACTGCTGCCCTTGACCACCAGCCTGAAATCGGAAACGCCCACGTCGGCTTTAACGATGGCCTCGCGCATCTTGTCCGCGAGCGTGTTGGTTATGTACTGGGCAAAGTTTTCCGTAGGAGTTTCGAGCACGATGAATCGCCCGTCAACGTCCACGGGTTCGAGTTTCTCTATGTAAGTGATAAAGGTAATATGACTTACCGTTTCGCGCATTTTTTCCTTTATCGGGTTATAAATAAAGTCGTAGTTCGCCCTTTCCGCCATTTTCTTGTAAATTCCCTTTGTTTTTTTATTCGAGTCTGCTATAATATAGGTAGTTGATACTTTTTCATTATAACCTAAAAATCAAGTAAAATAAAGTGTTTAAGATTAAAAAATGCGCATAAAAAATTTATTTTTAAAAAATTTCAGAAACTATTCGCAGGAGAGGTTCGAGTTTACCGAAGGGCTTAACGTGCTTTTCGGAAAAAACGCGCAGGGCAAAACCAACTGCGCGGAGGCGGTTTTTTATCTTTGCACGGGCACCTCGCCGAGGACGAGGCGGGATAAACAGCTTATAAAGTACGGAGAGGAGCGCGCGGAAATCTCCGCCGTATGCGAGGGGAGATACGGAGACGTGACGATAGACGCCGAGATACGCGAAAACGGCAGGGAGGTAAAAATCAACGGCAATAAAATAACCAGAAACGCCGACCTTTTGGGCAACGTATACGCCGTGTTCTTTTCGCCGCAGGAGCTGCGTCTCATTCAGGACGGACCGGACGAGCGCAGGCGGTTTATGAATATTTCCATTTCTCAGCTGTCAAAGCCGTACTATACCGCGCTTACGCGCTATAATAAGATACTCGAACAGCGCAACAATCTCCTTAAAAACCGCGATTTGGATATGGTTTACGACACTCTTCCCGTCTGGGACGAACAGCTTTGCAGGTATGCGGCGGTAATAGCGGGGCAACGCGCGCGGTACGTAGAGACTCTTGCGCCGCTTGCTAAGGCGCAGCACGCCTATCTTACCGACGGCGCGGAAGAGCTTAAAATTTCGCCCGAAAAAAAGTATAAGGGCGGGGAAGACGAGCTTGCCAAGCGACTGTTCGACGAGCTTTCCAACAACTACGACAGGGATATAAGGCTGGGATTCACCGCTACGGGACCTCACCGCGACGACCTCGATATACGCATAAACGGCGCCGACGCAAAAAACTACGCCTCGCAGGGGCAGACGCGCACGGCGGCTCTGTCAATAAAACTTGCGGAAGTGGAAATTTTCAGGCAGACGAGCGGGGAATATCCCGTGCTTATTCTCGACGACGTTATGAGCGAGCTGGATTTGCCTAGGCGCAAAAAGCTTGTGGAAAAGACGGGCGGTCTGCAAACTATTCTCACCTGCACCCACGCCGAGCGCGTGCTGTACGGCAGGGAAACCAATAAGATAAGAGTAGAGGGAGGGGCGATAAAAAGATGATAAGGGCGGATATGCACGTTCATACCTACTGCTCCGACGGCTCGCAGTCGCCGTCGCAGGTAATAGAGGCGGCGTTAAGGCGGAAGGTTTGTCTTGTCGCGATAACCGACCACGACAATATGAACGCCTGCGAGCAATTCAAAAATCTCGCCGCCCAAGCGAAAATTACCGCCGTGGACGGCATAGAAATTTCCGCCTATTCCGACGTCAAAGTGCATATACTCGGCTATAACGTCGATTATAATTGCCGCGAATACGCCGAATATTACAGGCAAAACGTAGAGTGCGCAGAGGCGCGCACGCGCGATATTCTGAAAAAGCTAAAAAAGCGCGGGATAAATCTTACTATGGAAGAGGTGATAAGGGAGCGCGTCTGCAATCGCTCTCCCATACATTCCACCTATATTGCGCGCGCGGCGGCGAGAAAGGGTTACGGCAAATCGCCGTGGGATTTCTATCTGGGATTTCTCGCCGCGGGCAAATGCGGCTATTCCGCACTCGGCAGACCGTCGCCCGAAGAGGCTGTAAAAACAATCGCGCGTTGCGGCGGCATAAGCTCGCTTGCACACCCTGGCAGGATTACCCTTTCAAAGGAAAAACAGCTGGAACTTATTGACAGCCTTATATCCTACGGTTTAAACGGCATAGAGGCGGTTTATTCGGGGCATACTGATAGCGACACAGCGTATTATAAGGAGATAGCGGCTGATAAAAAACTGCTTGTTACGGGCGGCTCGGACACGCACTTTGCCGAAGGCAACCGCGAAGTCGGCGTGCCCGAATTTTACCCGTCCGATAATTTGCTTTCCGCATTGAAAGTGATTTGAAATTGTTTTTTAAAAGATTAAAACTTACCTTTATGCCCGCGCTTGCCGCGGGCGTAATTTTATTCTTCGGCGTCTGCCCCCGTCCGCGTGAGAACGGCTATTCGGAATCGAATGGCGCGGTCGCCGTATTCGCCGCTGACTGCGAAGCGGAAAACTGCATATCTTTCGGCAGACTGCCCTACGGGGTAACGGTAAACGGCGTAGACCTCGGCGGGAAGAAACGCGGGGAAGCGGTAAGCCTTCTCCGCCGTCGGGAAGAGGACTTCTTAAAACATAAACGTCTGCGCATATGTGCCGACGAACGCGTATTCTGTTACGATTTTCCCGAATTTTATTATTCGGAAAACTTTGCAGAGCAGTTGGAAAAAATCGAGCGCAAGGGCGACTATACCCTGCCGGTAAAGTACTATTTGAACGGCGCGGAAGAGGTGGTTGAAATTATCTGCTCGCAGACCGAACGGGAGGTCGTTGAGCCTTACGCGATTTTCAATAAATCGGGCTCGCCTTTCACTTATTACGGCGGGCGCGACGGCAAAAGCTGCGATAAAGCCGCTCTTCTGAGGGATATAGACGCGTCGCTTAACGGCGGCTTTTTCGACGTGTGCGCAAAGTACGAAGCGGTTAAAAGAAAGCTTAGCGTGGAAGACATAAAAAAACAAACCTCGCTTTTGAATTCCTTTACAACCTATTTCGACGGCACGAATCACGCGCGCAGCGCAAATATCCGCCTTGCGGCTTCAAAAATAAACGGCTGCCGCCTTATGCCCGGTCAGACCTTTTCTTTCAACGCCGCGGTGGGCGAAAGGAGCGTCGAAAACGGATTTAGCTTTGCAAAAATAATTTCCGGCGGCAGATTCGTGGACGGAGTGGGCGGAGGTGTCTGTCAGGTATCCACGACTCTCTACAACGCCGCGCTGCTTTCGGGGTTGAGAATAGACGAATACCACCCCCATTCGCTTGCCGTAAGCTACGTAGCCCCCTCGCGCGACGCTATGGTAAGCGGAAAATATTTCGATTTAAAATTCACGAATACCGCATTGACCCCAATATATATCGCAATGCATTGCACGTTAAACAGCGTTTGCTGTAAAATTTACGGGCTTGACGGGGGTGCAAAATTTTCTATTCTGTCGGAAGTGATAGGAAAGCTCCCCCAGCCGCCGGACGAGGTTATAGAGGGCGACGAGGACAGAATAATTTCAGCAGGCAGAGAGGGTACGGTAAGTCTGGGCTTTCTCGTTGAAGAGCGTAACGGCGTAAAGATCAAAAAGCTTCTGCGCAAGGATAAGTACGGCGCGACGCGCACGGTGCGAAGCGTAAAGCGCGACGACGGCGACGCGCGTGGAGACGATACGGCGCAGAACGTCCCTGCTCCAAATAACGCTTGAAATGCGGCGCAGACTATCCGTAAAGCCTGCTCTCTCCAAATAATAGTTGAAAATCATTGTGTTTTGCGTTTAATTGTGGTATAATAACCGAAAGCGCTTTTACCTACGGTAAAAAAGCGCAAACGTTAATCGAGGGGGTAACCTTATGGACAAGATAATCGTGGACGGAATGGGCGGAGACAATGCTCCCGCTTCCGTTGCGGAAGGCGTAGCCGCGGCGTTGAACGCCGACAAAAATCTATACGTGATTTTAACGGGGAGAAAAGAGCAGCTTGAAAGCGAGCTTTCAAAACACAAATACGACGGCGCACGTCTGGAAATAGTAGATTGCCCCGACGTTATAGATATGAACGAAGTTCCCACAGTGGCTGTAAAAAAGAAGCAGTCCTCGCTGATGGCGGCGTATTGGATGCTTAAAAAGAACGACGATATTTGCGGATTGGTCACCGCGGGTTCGACGGGCGCGACGATAGTAGGCGGTCAGCTCATTCTCGGCAGAATAAGGGGAATCAAACGCCCCGCTCTGTGCCCTGCCGTGCCCAATTTAAGGGGAAAGATGACCATACTCTGCGATTGCGGCGCAAACGCGGAATGTAAACCTTCGATGTTGTGCCAGTTCGCCGTATTGGGCTCGGCTTACGCAACCGCCTGGTACGGAACCGAAAGACCCAAAGTGGGGCTTTTGTCAAACGGCACGGAAGAGCACAAGGGCGACTATATTCATCAGGACGCCTATAAATATTTAAAACAGCTGGATTGCATCAATTTTATCGGCAATATAGAAGGCAGGGATATAAACACCGCCGACGTCGACGTGGTCGTTTCCGACGGTTTTTCGGGCAATATAGCGCTTAAAGCTATGGAAGGTTGCGCGGTTATGATTTTAAAGACTTTAAAGAAGCAGCTTACCGCCGACTTTAAATCAAAGATAGGCGCTCTGCTTTGCAAGGGCGCGATAAACAGGACGAGGGCGGACCTCGATTTCGACGCCGCGGGCGGAGCTATACTTCTCGGACTCAAAAAGGTCGTCATAAAAAATCACGGCTCTTCCTCGGGCAAATCTATTTGCAGCGCAGTTTTGAAGGCTGCGGAAATTTACCGCGCAAACCTCATTCCAAAGGTGGAAGAGCTGCTAGCAAAGGCGGATTTAAGCAATCTTATCCCCGACGAAGAGGAATAAACGGGAAGAATAATGAATTTTAAAGACTATGAGTAACGCGGCTACCGAAATAAAAATAGGATATACTTTCAAGGATAAAACTCTCTTGAAAAAGGCGCTGACGCTGTCCTCATACGACCACTCTTTCAACAATCAGAGTCTGGAATGTTTCGGCGACGCCGTGCTGGAATTTATTATAGCCGAAAAGTACTATTCCGAAGGGCTGGACGAGGGCGGTATAACGGAAAAGAAAAAAGAGCTGTCCTCCGACGCGGCGCTTACGCGCGTATCCGAAAGGCTGGGGCTGGATAAATCGCTCATTCGCGGCAAGGGCGACGGAAAAAACAAAAAGGCGGTACCCTCCGCCTACGAAGCGGTTGTGGCGGCTATCTATCTCGACGGGGGAATGGATTGCGCGAGGGAATTTGTTAATTCCACGCTCGATTTCGACGCGGCAAAAGGCGAGTTCGACTACATTTCCGCCTTGCAGGAAGAGGTGCAGGCGAAGGGGCAGAGCGCGCCGAAGTATCTTAAAGAGGAATGCGGAACGCCGCAAAAGCCGGAATTTATCGCGAGTGTAGAGGCGTTCGGCAAGGTATATTCGGGCAGAGCCGAAAGCTTTGCCAAGGCTAAAAAGAAGGCGGCGAAAGCCGCGTACCAATCGCTCGTCGGGCAAAAACGCACATCTTCGGGCAAAGCCGACTAATAGCCGAAAGGGCTTACGGTCGGCGCGGCGGAATCGTTCCGCGGCAAACAAAACGGCAGGATTAACAGGATTATCAAATGGCTCAGTTCAAAGGTATAAAATTAGTAGGGTTCAAGTCGTTTGCGGACAAAACCGAAATTCCGCTTTCGGACGGCGTAACCTGTATAGTCGGTCCAAACGGCTGCGGTAAGAGCAACGTCGCCGACGCGATTCGTTGGGTTTTAGGCGAGCAATCGGCTAAACAGATGCGCGGCACGCAGATGATGGACGTCATTTTCGGCGGAACGGAAAAGCGAAAAAAGATGTCTTTTTGCGAAGTTACGCTGACTTTCGACAATACTAACCGTATTTTCGATATAGACTGCGACGAGGTGGAAATGACCCGCCGCCTTTACCGAGACGGCGACAGCGAATATGTTTTAAACCGCCAACCCTCGCGTATGAAGGTTTTAACGGGACTTCTGCACGGCGCGGGCGCGGCGAAAGAGGGATATTCGATAATAGGTCAGGGCAGAATAGCCCAGATTATGAATTCTCGACCCGAAGAGCGCCGCTCTATCTTCGAGGAAGCGACGGGCATAGTCGTTTTTAAGGACAGAAAAGCCGAAGCGGAAAGAAAGCTCAACGCGTCAAGGGACAACCTGTTCGTGTTTATGCAGAGAATGCAGGAAGTGGAAAGGCAGTTGAAGCCCTTGGAAAAGGCTGCCGAAAACGCGTTGAAATACCGCGAGTTATATTCCAATCTGCGCCTTCACGAAGTAAATACTTACATATACCGCCACGACACGGCGGAAGGCGAACGGGCGAAAATTACGGCTAAAATAAACAAATTTAACGGCGAAATAGAGGCTCTGGCGGAAAAATCATCCGCGCTATTGAAAGAATACGAGGAATGCAGAAGTCTGCTTTCTTCCGCGGACGGTAAGCTTAAAGAGCTTTACGAAAGAAAAGTAAAGTATTCGGTGGGGCTTGCCGAAACTTCGGGCGAAAGCAAAGTGTTCAGGGAAAGAGCCAACGCAGTCAAAGCCAAGCTTCAACAGGCGCAGGAAGATATAGCTTTTTCCACCAAGCGCGTGGGAGATATAGATAGGGAAATAAGGCGCGGCGAGGATTACGCGGGTAAAAATTTGCGCCGCATTGAAAACTTACAGGGCGTCTGCGAGCAGTTGAAGGGCGAAATTCAAACCCTTTCGGAAAGTATAGCAAGCTATGAATATATGACGGGCGAGCACAGAAAAAAGGTTATGGATACCTTTAAGGACCTGTCCGAAATAAAGGAAAACATAGGCTCTCTTTCCGCAAAGAAAGAGCTGTTGAAAGAGCGTCTCGCCGAGATGGAAGAGGATATGCGCGGCGTAAAAGCGGAGCGCGACCGCTTCAAAGAGGACTACGACCGCGCCATGGTCCGCCAGAGAGAGCTGAACGGTTTGCTCGGCGACGAGAATATTCTTACCGAGCAGGCGGAAGCGGCGGTTAAAAGCGCGGAAGAGAAACTTCAACTCATCATAAATAGAATTTACGATACGCAGGCTACGGTATCGTCCTTAAACCAGTCGCTTTCCACCTACCGCGCTCTGCGCGACAGGTTCGAGGGCTACGTCTATTCGGTTAAACGCCTTATGGGCGACGCAAAGGATAATTCTCAGTTAAATTCGCGCATAATGGGGCTGATTGCCGACGTGGTAACGACCGATAAGGAGTACGAAGTTGCGATTGAAACGGCGTTCGGCGGCGCGATGCAGAACGTAATCACCGCCACGCGCGAGGACGCGAGGTATCTTATACAGTATCTCAAAAACAACCGCGCGGGTCAGGTAACTTTCCTGCCCGTAGAGGCTCTCCGTCCGCGCTACGAGAACGAGCAGATTAAGTCCGCCGTGCGCGAACGCGGAGCGATAGGTTTTGCTATAGACCTTGTACGCTACGATAAAAAATACGAAAACGTAATCCACAATCTGCTCGGCAACACCCTCGTCTGCGACGACATTCAAAGCGCGACGGCGATAGCCGGCAGGTATCCGCGCGCGTTCAAGATAGTTACGCTCGACGGCGACCTTATTGCGACTTCCGGCTCGATGACGGGCGGCTCGCGCAGGGAAAATTCGGCTAATCTTCTCGCCAACGAAAGAAAGCTTAAAGAGATTGAGGACGAAATAGAGCTGAAAAAATCTCTCCTTTCGCGGTCGGAAGAGAAAAAGACGGTCGCGGAAGAGGAGAAGGCGACGGCGCTTGCCGAGCGAGATAAACTGCGCGAACGCCTTCAAAGCGCAAAGCTGGAACTTGCGGCGGCTACCGAAAAGCAGTCGCAGCTTATGATAAACGTGACGAACAAGGAGAGCGAATACGCCGCTTACGCGCAGTCTTTGCGCGAGCTGGAAAAGCGGCTTGCCGAACTCGACGACCAGTATTCCTCGACCTCCCGCGGCGCAAGCTCTCTCACCGAGCAATCGGACAAGGCGTCATCAGAAATGGACGACATAAGCGAAAAGTATGAAAAGCTTTCCGCCGAGCGCAACCGTAAGCTCGAACGGCTTAACGGCTGTCAGGTGGAAATGGCTTCGCTCGAAAGCGCGGTAAAAGCTAACGCTGAAACTGTTAATCGGCTTAACGCCGAGA
The DNA here is from genome assembly GCA_964509935.1 of uncultured Clostridia bacterium. Classification (GTDB taxonomy): domain Bacteria; phylum Bacillota; class Clostridia; order Christensenellales; family Borkfalkiaceae; genus Coproplasma. Next base: position 99,723 of record CAZDZH010000001.1, on the reverse strand, counting down.
AGGAAGAACTTATTAATAAAGTCGCTTCCCTGCAAGAAAGATTGCCGTCTATGCAGTCGGAATTTGAAGATTTCAACGACAGAGCCGCGCGCGCCGCGCTCTCGCAGCAGGACAAAGCGGTTCTGGACGGAATAGTCGCGGAGATACAGGAGCTTGAAAATTCCAAAAAGAGCATTAACGAAAGGGTAAGCAGTGTAGACGAAGAGCGTTTAAAGGCGTATACGGACGGCGAAAACTTAAAGGAAAAGGTACACTCTCAGGAGCTGGCTCTGCAAAAGATAGATTCGGACCTCGAAAATTTACAGGCGAGAATTTCGGAAGAGTATCACGAGGATTACGAGGGCTGCCTTAAATATAAACAGGAAGATTACGACATATCGGTTTCGGCAAGCAGTATAGCCAATTACAAGCGCCAGCTCACTATGCTCGGCGCGGTCAATCCCAACGCCGTGGAGGAGTTCGAAGAGGTCAGCGAACGCTATAAAAAAATGTGCGAAGAGAAGCAGGACCTCGAAAAAGCGATAGACGACCTGACGAAAGCTCTCGACGATATTAAGAGCGAGATGCTGAAAATTTTCGACGAAGGTTTCAATGCGATTAACGAGAACTTCAAACGCACCTTTAAAGAGCTGTTCGGGGGCGGCAAGGCGGAGCTAGAACTCGATTATACCGATTGCGACGACCCGTTAAACGCGGGCGTGGAAATAATAGCCTGCCCTCCCGGCAAAAAGCTTACCAAAATTTCTCTCCTTTCGGGCGGCGAACAGGCTCTTACGGCGATAGCCATACTCTTTGCGATAATTCAGATGCGCCCTATGCCTTTCTGCGTGCTTGACGAAATAGAAGCCGCTCTCGACGAAGCCAACGTCGCTAGATACGCAAAGTATTTAAAGAAATTCGCCGCGCAGACGCAGTTTATAGTAATAACCCACCGCAAACCGACTATGGAAAACGCCGACGTGCTTTTCGGCGTTACTATGGAAGAAAAAGGCGTTTCTAAAATAGTTTCGGTAAAACTTTCCGAAGTTGAAACGCGGCTCGGCGGCGACACGGTGGTTTGAAAAATTATTGAAGCGAAATATTGAATAATAAAATTTTTCTGCGCTCCGCGCTATATAAACGCGGCGCGCGGATAAAGTCGATAAACGGGTAATATTATGGGTGTATTTTCAAAAATAGCCAACGCTTTAAAAAAGACCAGGGAAGCGCTCGGCGGCGCTCTTGGCGCGCTATTCGCCAAAAACAAGATAGGCGAGGATTTTTACGAGGAGCTGGAAGAAATTCTTATAGGTTCGGATATCTCGGTTTCCACAGCGGAAGAGGTTGTGGACGAAATACGCGCGGAAGTAAAGCAGGAGAAGCTTAAAGACAAGGACTATATAGTAGATTTATTGAAGGATATTCTTGAAGAAAAGCTTACCCTCGCGGAGATTCCCGAAATTAAATATCCCGCCGTCGTTATGCTTGTGGGCGTAAACGGCGTGGGTAAAACCACAACGGTGGGCAAGCTTGCAAACTATTTCATCAAAAAGGGCAAAACGGTTACGGTTGCGGCGGCGGATACCTTCCGCGCGGCGGCGGCGGACCAGCTAACCGTCTGGGCGGAACGCGCAAAGGTCAGGATAGTCAAGCACGAAGAGGGCAGCGACCCCTCGGCGGTCGTCTACGACGCGGCGTCCTCGGCGAAGGCTAAGGGCACGGACGTGATAATCATAGATACGGCGGGAAGATTGCACGTCAAAGCAAATCTTATGGAAGAGCTTAAAAAGATGAGTCGCGTTGTCGAAAGGGAATATCCTGCGGCGAATTTCTATAAATTGCTCGTTCTCGACGCTACTACGGGGCACAATGCAGTCAATCAGGCGCAGGTGTTCGACGAGGCTGTGGAGCTTGACGGTATAGTTTTAACCAAGCTTGACGGCTCTGCGAAGGGAGGCTTCGTCGTATCACTGTGCGGAGAGCTGGAAATACCTGTGATTTTCGCCGGCGTAGGCGAAAAGATAGACGACCTCGAACTGTTCGACCCCGAAGAATTTGTGGATAATATTTTTTGATTCGTGCGGCAATATGCCGCGATGAGGCGCGGTTAAGTCGTGCGGGACAGGGTAAGTTAAGGTTAAAAATTTAATGAGTATTAATAAACGATAATTCAGCGCATTAACGCGATAGTGAATAAGATGTTGTAAAAAGGATAAGCGGCGGACGCCTTTGCGTCCGCCGCTTAAAATTTTATTGACCCCGCAATATTGCTCGGTTAATGATTGCCGCAATATTCAGCCGCTTATAAATCGTCCGCGTCTTGCGTAGGCGTATCGCCGCGGTCGGCGCAAACGCCCGTATAGCTGCCGAGGGGGTCGTCGCGACTTAAAAACTTATTTGCAGTTTTTGGCGCTTTTGGAAGAGCCGCAGGCGGAAGTTTTATTCTGCTGCTTGTTCTGGCAGTTCTTCGTGTTGTTGGCGTTGTTTTCCTTCTTCATAATTTCTCCTTTTCGTAAGGAATGTGCAAATAGACGTAACCTTGACTCGCCTTGCACAGGGGACAAACGTCCCACGCCTGCGTCGAAGTGTGCATATAGCCGCATTCGCTGCAAATATAAAGAATAGGACTTTCATTTTTGTAAAGATTTCCGCTTTCAAACGCTTCGTGCAGATAATTGAAGATCTGTTCGTGTCTTTTTTCTACCTGCGCTATGAGTTTGAAAAGGGCAGCTACGTCCTTAAAGCCTTCTTCTTCGGCGTCTTTGGCGAAAGCGGGATAAATTCTTTCGTGCTCGTTCTTCTCGTCCACGGAAGCTAAATGCAAGCTTTCTTCCAAATTGCCTGTATGAAAGGGATAACCCGCGTCTAAATCTATATTTTCAAGTTTTTCTCCGCGCTTGGTCAGCTCTTCAAAAAATCTGCGCGCGTGCTCCGATTCGTTTTTTGCAAGTTCCTTTATCACGTTGGATAAAGCGTCGTAACCCTGTTCTGCGGCGGTGCGCGCTATTATCTGATAGCGCATACCTGCCTGACTTTCGCCTGCGAAGCTCCTTGCAAGATTTTTATAAGTTTTAGTCTGGTCAAATTGCATAACATTCCTCCGTAACGTTATTTTGTGCCGCATTGCGGCAATTATCCTGCCGAGCCTTTGGAAAAATTTATTAAATACTCGCCGAAATATCTGTTAAACGGAAAGAGCCGCAGGCGCGCGACGCGCGCCTGCGGCGTAAATTGTAATCGCAGCTTATAAAACCATAAATAAGCAATTTATAAAATATGTAAACGCGTCAAGCAAATGCTGAATTGCCCGTAAAACGCGCAAAGCTTCGTTTAATCGGCGTGGAATCCTTTCGCAAAAGAAGCGAGGGATGGTATGATTTGCTTTATTTCTATACCGGAAGTGTTCAGCATTAAATCATAGCCCAGCTTGTCGCCCCATGGAAGAGAACCCAAAAGCTCGTGCAGTTTCCTTCTTCCGCCGTCTACCTGCTTAAACATCTTAACAAGTTGTTTGTCGGTAAGGTTTTCGCCCTCAGGCGCGCGTTGGCGGCAACGCTCGGTCTTGCTCTTTTCGTCGGCGTAGACGAAAATGCGCAGTGGCTTTAAGTCCCTCAAAATGACGTCGGCGCATCTTCCCACTATAACGCAGTCGCCGCGCTTGCCTATCGCCTTTATAATATTTTGCTGGGCTACGAGCACGTCGGTCACCGCGTCGGGTGTGTTTGAAACGAGGGGCAGACTCCTTCCGAAGTTGAAAGTGAAGTTCTTGAATCCGCCGTTTTCCAGTACGGAAGTTACGTAACTTTCCGTCAAATCTGTCGTTTTGGCTATTTCCGTTACCAATTCTTTGTCGTAGTACTGTAAATTCAGCGCGTCCGCAAGGCGTTTTCCTACCTCTCTGCCGCCGCTGCCGAACTCTCTCGAAATAGTTATAATCATATATCGTACTCCTTGAAAGCGGTTTGCGCTTTTATTAAATTATAGCGCAAATTTTAAAATTTTCAATACTTTTTAAAAAAATTCGTGCGCTTTGCTTCAAAAACGGCGGCGGAAAGTAACCCTTTCCGCCGCCGTATAAGACGTATACAATAAATTATCTGAACAGAGATTTTATCATAGTGTTTACGTATAATACGGGCACGATGGTTATTTTATCTGCAAATTTCGCTACCGACTTCATATTTTTAGCGGGCAGGAGAACGCGTTTGAAGCCCATCTTCACGCACTCTGAAACTCTCTTTTCGCAGTACGCCACCGCGCGCACTTCTCCCGTCAACCCGACTTCGCCGAATACGGCGGTGTATTTGTCTATCGGCTTATCGAAATACGCCGAAGCGAGAGCGGCGCAGACCGCGAGGTCGGTGGAAGGCTCGTTCAATCTGATTCCGCCCATCGCGTTAACGTACACGTCCGAGGAGTAGAAGGGTATCTGACATCTCTTTTCAAGTACGGCAATCAGCAGTACGAGTTTGTTGTAGTCTATGCCGAGCGGCATACGCCTCGGCTGTCCGAACGGGGTTTTGGAAACGAGAGTCTGTATTTCCACGTTCATGCAGCGGTTGCCCGTCTGCGCGGGCGTAACCGCGCAGCCCGCTTCTTCGCCGCGGCTTTCGGAAAGGAATATGCCCGAATAATCGGTAACGGGTATTATGCCCTCGCCCGTCATTTCAAACACGCCCACCTCGGAAACGTTGCCGAATCTGTTCTTTACCGCGCGCAGGATTCTGAAATTTTCCTGGTTCTCTCCCTCGAAATAGAGTACGGTATCCATTATGTGTTCGAGCACCTTTGGACCTGCAAGCGCGCCTTCCTTGGTAACGTGCCCTATAATGAAAAATGTAATTCCTCTGCTTTTGGCTATGCGCATGAGCTTTGTCGCACATTCGCGCACCTGACCTACGCTGCCTGCGGAAGAGGTTAACTCGTCGGTGTAGACCGCCTGAATCGAGTCGATTACGCAGTATTCCACTCCGTCCAATTCTGTTTCAAGGTTGTCGATGCACGTGTCGTTAACGAGAAGAAGATTGTCCGAATCCAGACGTAACCGCTCGGCGCGCATTTTTACCTGCGAACAGCTCTCTTCCGCGGAAAAGTATAATACCTTATGCTTTTGCGAAAGGTGCGCCGCTATCTGCGTAAGCAGGGTAGATTTGCCTATGCCCGGGTCGCCGCCGAGCAGCACGAGCGAGCCCTTAACTATTCCGCCGCCCAGCACGTTGTCAAACTCCGATATGCCGCAGGAGGTTCTTTCGTATCTTTCGTACGCCACGCGCGAAAGCGGTTGCGCTTTGGGGTGGGAGTAAGTCGCTCTCTTAGCGGCGGCGGGCTGTTTCGCTTCGGTAATTTCCTCGGCCATTGTGTTGAATTTTCCGCACGAAGGGCAACGCCCCAGCCATCTCGGGCTGGTCGCGCCGCAATCCGCGCATACGAAAACCGTGTTGTTTTTTGCCATATAATATCCTTTTGTCTAGTAAGTCGAAAACCAATTAATCGGGAAAACCGAAAGCTTAAATTTTTGCGCACAGCGCAACGGCGTAAGCGGCTATTCCCAAACCCTGCCCCACGAATCCCAGCTTTTCGCATGTGCCTGCGGAGATGCCCACTCTGTCGGGCGAAAGCCCCGCTGCGCGCGCAAGATTTTCTTTCATTAAAGGAACGTGCGCGGCTAATCTCGGCTTTTCCGCCTGAATGGTCAAAGATAAATCGACGGGCTTATATCCCTCGTCTTTCAATAATTCAATCACCCTTTCAAGCAGTTTAACGCTGTTAGCGCCGCTGTATTTAGGGTCGCTGTCGGGGAAGTAGTGCCCTATGTCTTTAAGTCCGGCGGAGGATAGGAGGGCGTCCATAACCGCGTGTACCGCCACGTCCCCGTCGCTGTGCGCTATAAGACCGCTTTCGCTGTCGATTTTTACTCCGCAAAGTGTTATAAAAGACTGTTTTTTGCCGAACGCGTGCACGTCTGCGCCTATGCCCGCCGCCTGACCTTCCGCGGCGTTGATTGAGGGATATTCCGTGGGGAAATCGCTTCTGTACGTCAGTTTTATGTTGGAAGAGTCGCCTCGGCAAAGCTTAGGACGACCGAAATATTCTAGGTAAACCGAACTGTCGTCCGTAAAGGTCTTTCCGCTGTCAACCGCCCTTTCGTAAGCGGACTTTATATCCTTTGTAATAAATCCCTGCGGCGTCTGAACGGCGCGCAGAGAGGACCTTTCCGGCACGGATATGATTCTTCCGTTCTCGGTTTGCGCAACAGTATCGGTCACGGGAGCGGCGCATATGCCGGAACCGTAATTTTTAACGCTATCTATGCACTCGTCTATTATTTCTTCGCTTACGAAGGGCCGCGCGCCGTCGTGAATGAGCACGATTTCTCCGTTTACCTCCTTCAAAGCGTTGTATACGCTTAAAGTGCGCGTCTCGCCGCCAGGAACCGCTTTGGCGTCGAAAGGGGCGCAAATTGCGGTTATTTCGGGCATATCCTCGGTCGTACAGGTCACAATTATCTCGTCGAAGCGCGAAAATCGGCAAAGAGTATGGTACAGCACGGGCGCGCCGTAAAGCGGCGCAAGCAGTTTGTTTTTACCGAAGCCCGCGCGCTCGCCCCTGCCCGCCGCGCATATGACGACGCTTGTTTTTATCTTTCCGTTCATATTTCCCCGTCCTCGACTTTTATATCGTCGCGCGTCGGCTGTTCCGATTCGTTTTCGGGAACGCGCTCCGACTGTTGTTCCTGCAAAATTCTTTCCGCTTCGGCTTTAAGCTTCGCTTCGAGAAGCTGTTTCGCGCGCTTTTTATCGTAGGCGCGGCTGTTCTTTATGCTTGTGCCGAATACGTCGGAAATATCCATTATGGTTACGAACGCCCGCTTATCGCAACGCGCCACTACCGAGCGCAACCGCGCGACCTGAAAGCGGTTTACGACGCAATATATCACCTTTTTATCGCTGTTCGAGTAGTATCCCTTAGCCGAAATTACGGTAAGTCCCCTGCCGAATTCTTCGGAGAGAGCCGCCGCTACCGCGTCGTAGGACGAGCCGGTAGTGATGATGAGCGCGCCTTTCGCCTGATCCAGACCCTGCGATATAAAATCGACTGCCTTGGACGCCGCGGCGTAAGCTACTATGGAATACAGAGGTATTTCAAAGTACTGCGCCGAGCCCTGCGCGAACGTTACGCAGCCTATGACTATGTATAGGATAATGTTGAATACCATTACGAAGTTTCCGACGGTGAGGTTGATCTTCTTGGCGAAAATAACCGCAAGCTGTTCTATGCCGTCCATCGCTCCGCCGAATCGTATGGTCATTCCCGAGCCGACGCCGGACAAAAGACCGCCGAATATGGCGCAGAGAATGAGTTCGTTGCCCGCTATTGGCGAGCCGCCTTTAAGAAAGTCGGGGTAATATACGGGAATTACGTTCTGGAAAATCATCGAACAGCCAGAGTACACCGCGATTGCGAACAGGGAATACACCGTGAAAGCAACGCCCTGTTTTTTCAGTCCGAACAGGAAAATTGGGAAATTGAGAATTATCAGCCACGCCCATAGAGGTACGACTGCGACGAGCGCGTCGAGAAACATTGCAAGACCCGACATTCCGCTGTCGTATAAGTTTACGGGAGCAAGCAACAGCGTTACGCCCGCCGAATTTATAACGCCGGCTATCGTGAGAGCCGCGAAGTTGGTTATTTTAAGATCGCCTTTCTTGTATTTGAGATTTATCTTCATTTATTGCTCCGTTATGATTTCGTATAGGGAAGCGGCTTCGTCCTTTTTTACGGTTTCCTTGACCTGTAAAATTCTGAATCTGAGTTTTCCCGTCGCGTAGTCTATCTCCACGGTATCGCCCGCCTTTACGGGGTGAGCTGGTTTGACCTCTTTTCCGTTGACGACTACCTTGCCGCCGGCGCACGCTTCCTGAGCGACGGTGCGCCTTTTAAGTATTCTTGAAACCTTTAAAAATTTATCGATTCGCATAAAAATAAAAAAACCTTAAAAAAGCTTGACTTATGTTTTCAAAGCAAATATAATATTATACTGTATTACAATGCACTATTTGCCCATTTTTGCCTTTTTTATTAATTTTTTTCGACAAAAATCCGACAAAAAGCGCGCAGATAAAGCCTGTCTTCTCAACCGATTATACACCATATAAATAAAAAAGTAAAGGGGAGTAAGGCAAAAACCGTAAACAAAATAATTTCGCTCCGCATTTCGTCGGCGCAAAAATTTGTCAAGGTTTTTCAAAAAAAATTTTTTACGCGGATTCGATCCGCCCCGATTTAAGGTAACATTGGATTTTTTGCGGTGAAAAGATATAAACGCATAATCGCCTAAATGTGAAATAGAAAAACTTTAAAGGAGTAACCCGTTTAATGAATTTACCCGTTCACAAGTATGGCAAAACCGAAAGGCGTAAGTTCGGCAAAATCAACGAGGTAATCGATATTCCCGACCTCGTTGAAATTCAGAAAGCCAGCTACAACACCTTCATCAACGAGGGTATTGCAGAGGTATTCGAGGACTTTTCGCCGATCACCGACTATTCCGACCACTACGAGCTGTATTTCCTCAACCATTGGTTTGACGAAAAGCCCAAGTACGACGAAAAGGAATGCCGCAACCGCGACGCTACGTACGCGCTTCCTCTGCACGTAACCGTAAGACTCGTAAACAAAGTAAAGGACGAAGTGATCGACCAGCCCGTATTTATGGGCGAATTCCCCCTTATGACCGATTCCGGCTCGTTTATAATCAACGGCGCGGAGCGCGTTATAGTATCCCAGCTCGTCCGTTCCCCCGGCGTTTACAACGCTAAGGAAGTGGACAAAACAGGCAAGGCGATGTACGGTACTACCGTAATCCCCAACCGCGGAGCGTGGCTCGAACTCGAACAGGACGCGCAGGGCGTTCTCTGGGTGCACGTAGACCGTAAGCGCAAAATCTGCGCGACCGTTCTTCTGCGCGCGCTCGGCTTCGGTTCAGACAGGGCGTTGCTCGACCTGTTCGCAGACGACAAGATGATAGAAAACACCATCGCCAAGGATACCACCAAATCCGAAAGCGACGGACTTATAGAGCTGTACCGCAGACTCCGTCCCGGCGAAGTGCCCACGGAAGCGTCGGTCAAGCAGCACCTCAACAACCTCTTCTTCGACCCCAGAAGGTACGACGTCGTAAAAGTAGGTCGCTATAAGTTCAACAAAAAGCTCAATCTCGCATACCGTCTCCCCGGCTGCAAGCTTGCCGACGACGTGTTCGACCCCTCCACGGGCGAAATTATGGCGAGAGCGGGAGAAACCGTATCCGAAGAGCAGGCGGTAAAGATTCAGGACGCCGGCGTGAACGAAGTGTTCGTTCTCGTAACCGACCCCGCTCAGGGCGAAATCAGGCACAAGATTATAGCCAACAACACCGTCAATTTCAGAGCGGTGTCCGATAAGAATCCCAAAACCTTCGGGCTTCTTCCCACTATTTACCTTCCCAATTTCAACTTTATGAAGGTCATCGCGGAAGAATGTAAAACCCAGTCCTGCGAGCAGGTGGCTAACAAATATCTCGACCAGATTAACTCTGTCTACTATACCGTTGAAGTGGAGGAGACGGAGGACGAAAAGCCCGAAGCCAAGAAGAACAGGGAAAAGAGAAGAGAACAGCGCATAAAGTTCGTTGAAGCCTGCAAGGTATTCGACAAACTGCTCTCTTCGGACAAAGAGGTTCTCGACGCAGACGAAAAGAAGGCTATCAAGCCCGTAATCGAAAAACTCAATCATAAGCATATCACGGTTGACGATATAGTAGCGTCAATCTCCACCAATATCGACCTGCAATACGGCATCGGCACGATAGACAACATCGACCACCTCGGCAACAGAAGGGTGCGCTCTGTCGGCGAACTTCTCACCAACCAGCTTAGAATAGGTATATCCCGTCTTGAAAAGCTGATTAAGGAAAGAATGGCTACGCAGGACGCGATGGAAATCACCCCTTCGGGGCTGGTAAACGTAAGACCCGTATCCGCGGTCATTCGCGAATTCTTCGGCTCTTCCCAGCTTTCGCAGTTTATGGACCAGACAAACCCCGCCGCAGAACTTACCCACAAGCGTAAGCTCTCCGCGCTCGGCCCCGGCGGTCTTAACCGCGACAGAGCTACTTTCGAAGTGCGCGACGTTCACCACTCGCACTACGGCAGACTCTGCCCCATAGAAACTCCCGAAGGTCAGAACATAGGTCTTATCTCGTCGCTTGCAACCTTCTCAAAGGTAAACGAATACGGCTTTATTATGTCGCCGTACAGAAAGGTAGTCAAGGACGAAAACGGCGTTGCCACCGTAACCGACCACGTGGATTACCTCACCGCGGACGAAGAGGACAGGTATATTGTGGCGCAGGCGAACGAGCCTCTGGACGAGAACAACCATTTCGTCAACGGGCACGTAGGCTGCCGTCATCAGGATTTGATAACCCAGCTTCCTCCCGACAGAATGGACTATATGGACGTATCTCCCAAACAGCTCGTTTCGGTAGCTACCGCCCTTATTCCCTTCCTCGAAAACGACGATACCAACCGTGCTCTGATGGGCTCTAACATGCAGCGTCAGGCGGTTCCCCTTATGAAGACCGAATCCGCAATCGTAGCCACGGGTATCGAAGCGGCTATCGCGCGCGACAGCGGCGTCATAGTCAGGGCGAAGAAAGCGGGCGTCGTAGTAGGCTGCGCGTCCGACCTTATCAAAATACGCGAAGAAAACGGTTTTGTTACGGAATATAAATTAAAGAAATTCGAACGTTCCAATCAGAACACCTGCCTCAACCAGCGACCCATAGTCAACACGGGCGACAGGGTAGAAGCGGGCGAAATCATAGCCGACGGTCCCGCGACCAACAACGGCGAACTCGCGCTCGGCAAAAACATTCTTATAGGTTATATGGAATGGGAAGGCTATAACTACGAGGACGCTATTCTCATCTCCGAAAAACTCGTTCAGGACGACGTGTTTACCTCTATCCATATAGAAGAACACGAAACCGAAGCGAGGGATACAAAGCTCGGCGAAGAAGAAATCACGCGCGATATCCCCAACGTTTCCGAGGACGCGCTTAAAGACCTCGACGCGGACGGCATCATAAGAATAGGCGCGGAAGTTCAGCCCGGCGACATACTCGTCGGCAAGGTAACGCCCAAGGGCGAAACCGAGCTTACCCCCGAAGAGCGCCTGCTCCGCGCCATATTCGGCGAAAAGGCGAGAGAGGTCAGGGATACCTCCCTCAAAGTACCTCACGGCGAAGGCGGTATAGTAGTAGACGTAAAGGTGTTCACGCGCGAAAACAAGGACGAACTTTCGCCCGGCGTTTCCAAATTGGTGCGCGTATATATCGCGCAGAAGCGTAAAATACAAGTCGGCGACAAGATGGCGGGACGCCACGGCAACAAGGGCGTAATCTCTCGCGTGTTGCCTCAGGCGGATATGCCTTTCCTTGCGGACGGCACTCCTTTGCAGATAGTGCTCAACCCCCTCGGCGTTCCTTCGCGTATGAATATCGGACAGGTCCTCGAAGTTCACCTCGGACTCGTCTGCAAACAGCTCGGCTGGAAGATAGCGACCCCCGTATTCGACGGCGCTACCGAGCAAGATATAAAACAGCTATTTAAAGAAAACAATATAATCAACCCCGAAGGCAAGGTAGACGGCAAAATTCAGGTTTACGACGGCAGAACGGGCGAACCCTTTGAAAACAGGGTCACCGTCGGCGTTCAGTATATGATTAAGCTTATCCACCTCGTAGACGATAAAATCCACGCCCGTTCGATAGGTCCTTACAGTCTGGTTACCCAGCAGCCTCTCGGCGGCAAGGCGCAGTTCGGCGGACAGCGTTTCGGCGAAATGGAAGTATGGGCGCTCGAAGCTTACGGCGCGGCGCACATCTTGCAGGAAATACTGACGGTTAAGTCGGACGACATCGTGGGACGTGTAAAAACTTACGAATCCATCGTGAAGGGCAACAACATCTCCGAGCCCGGTATTCCCGAAGCGTTCAAAGTGCTTTTGAAGGAAATGCAGTCGCTCGCTCTCGACGTAAAGGTGCTTACCGAAAACAACGAAGAGCTTATAATCCGCGAGCTCGACGACGATGACGACGCTATACCCAGCGCCCGCGCTAGGGAAATCGAAGAGAAGGAAAATCAGGAGCCCGTGGAAGAGTTCGATATCGGCGCGGACAACGCGGACGAAGACGAGCTCGACCTCGACACCATTTCCATCTTCGATACCGACGACGAGGACGAATTCTCTTCCAAGGAGCTGTTCTCCGAAGAGGATATGGACGATTTCGGCGACGACGATGATTTGGGCGATAAATTCACCCTCTTCGACGACGATGACGAAGACGACGGGGACAAGGAATAACGGGGAGGAAGAATTATGTTTGAATTAAACGATTTTTGTTCGATTAAAATTGGTGTGGCTTCTCCCGAAAAAATAAGGGAACTTTCCAAGGGCGAGGTAACCAAGCCCGAAACCATAAATTACCGTACCCAGAAACCCGAACGCGACGGACTTTTCTGCGAAAGAATTTTCGGACCGATGAAGGACTGGGAATGTCATTGCGGCAAATATAAGCGCATACGCTATAAGGGCATTACCTGCGAAAAGTGCGGCGTAGAAGTTACCCGCGCTAAGGTAAGAAGAGAGAGAATGGGTCATATAGAGCTTGCCGCTCCCGTATCCCATATCTGGTATTTCAGGGGCGTTCCTTCGAGGATAGGTCTTATCCTCGATATGTCGCCCAAGGCGTTGGAGCAGGTCATCTATTTCGCCTCGTACGTCGTTCTCGACCCCGGCAACGTGCCCGTGCTCGAATATAAGCAGGTTATCAACGATAAAGAACTGCGCGAGATAGAAGAGAAATACGGCGACAGCTCGGTAACCGGTCTCAAAGTAGGTATGGGCGCGGAATCCATTCGCGAACTGCTTATGGCGGTAGACCTCGACAAGGAATGTGAGGAAACCAAAGCTGTCATAGAAAAGAATCAGGCTAGCCAGAAGAGGGTAAAAGCCGTAAAGCGTATCGAAATTCTCGAAGCTTTCAGAAAGAGCGGCAACCGTCCCGAATGGATGATTTTAACCGTTCTTCCCGTGCTTCCTCCCGAATTGCGCCCTATGGTACAGCTCGACGGCGGCAGATTCGCGTCCTCAGACCTGAACGACCTTTATCGCAGGGTAATCAACAGAAATAACCGTCTTAAAAGAATGATGGAGCTCGGCGCTCCCGATATGATTGTCAAAAACGAAAAGAGAATGTTGCAGGAAGCCGTAGACGCGCTTATAGACAACGGCCGCCGCGGCAGACCTCTCGCAGGTCCTTCCAACAGAGAGCTTAAATCTCTCTCCGGTATGCTCCGCGGCAAGCAGGGTCGTTTCCGTCAGAACCTTCTCGGCAAGCGCGTAGACTATTCCGGACGTTCGGTTATCGTAGTCGGTCCCGAACTCAAACTGTATCAATGCGGTCTGCCCAAGGAAATGGCTATAGAACTCTTCAAGCCGTTCGTTATGAAAAAGCTTGTGGAAAGCGGTCAGTGCCACAATATCAAGAGCGCTAAGCGCACGGTAGAAAAGGCTAAACCTTTCGTTTGGGACGTTCTCGAAGACGTCATAAAGGAACACCCCGTTCTCCTCAACCGCGCTCCCACGCTCCACCGTCTTTCCATTCAGGCGTTCGAGCCCGTATTGATAGAGGGCAGAGCCATCAAAATCCATCCCCTCGTATGTACGGCGTTCAACGCCGACTTCGACGGCGACCAGATGGCCGTTCACGTTCCCCTCTCGATAGAAGCTCAGGCGGAAGCGAGATTTTTGATGCTTTCCTCCAATAATATATTAAAGCTTTCCGACGGTAAACCCGTAATGCAGCCCTCGCAGGATATGGTTATGGGCGCGTACTACCTCACCATAATCAGGAGGGAAGAGGGCAAGTACTACCGTTGGGGCGGCGACAGATATTACGAGTGCGCGGAAGGCGACGAGGGAGCTGAAAAGTATGTTCCCGGCGCGTATATTTCCGAGGACGAAGTAATGATGGCGTACCAGACCAAGTATATCCATATGCAGGACGAAGTGTTCGTACGCCGTACCGTAACCATTGACGACGAAAAATCCCCCTACAACGGCGAAACCGTGCAGGGCATTGTAAAGACCACCGTCGGCAGAATAATCTTCAACAACCAGATGCCTCAGGACCTCGGCTTCGTTAAGAGAGAGAACAAGGAAGATTACTTAAAGTACGAAATTTCCTACGAATTCCTCGGCTCGAACGTAGCGGTAGGCAAAAAGCAGTTGGGCAAAATAGTAGAAAGATGCTTCAAGACGGGCGGCGCGCCCAGAGCGGCGGACGTTCTCGACAAAATCAAGACGCTCGGTTATAAATACTCTACCGTAGGCGCTATAACCACGTCCGTATTCGATATGCACATACCTGTGGCGAAGCAGGCGATAGTAGCGGAAACCGAAAACAAGGTGTTGCAGATAGAGAGAAAGTACCAGAGGGGACTTCTCCGCGAAGAAGAACGCTACAACGCGGTTATCAAGGCTTGGGACGACGCTACCGACGCCGTTACCGACGAGCTTAAACGCTCGCTCGACAAGTTCAACCCCATATGGATGATGGCTAATTCGGGCGCCCGCGGCTCTATCGACCAGATGAAACAGCTTTCCGGTATGCGCGGACTGATGGTTAACCCTCAGGGTAAAAAGATAGAAGTACCCGTTAAGTCCTGTTTCAGACAGGGTCTTTCGGTTCTCGAATATTTCATTTCGTCGCACGGCGGACGTAAAGGTCTTGCCGACACCGCGTTAAAGACCGCCGACTCAGGTTATCTTACCCGCCGTCTTGTAGACGTATCGCAGGACGTTATCGTAAGGGAAGAGGACTGTATGGCTGGCAGCAAGAAACCCCGCGGCATGATAGTCAAGGCGATAATAGGACCTAACGGCGAAGTTATCGAAGGGCTTGAAGACAGAATTCAGGGACGTTTCGTTTCAGAGGACGTAAAACACCCCGTCACGGGCGAAGTTATCGTGGCTCAGAACCAATTCGTCACCGACGAGCTCGCCAAAAAGGTAGTAGCCGCCGGTATAGAGCAGGTTTCAATCCGTTCGGTATTCACCTGCAATTCCCGCTACGGCGTATGCGCGAAGTGCTACGGCAAGAATATGGCAACCAATACTCCCGTTATGCCCGGCGAAGCGGTCGGCGTAATCGCGGCTCAGTCCATAGGCGAGCCCGGTACTCAGCTTACTATGCGTACCTTCCATACGGGCGGTATCGCGGCAACCGGCGATATTACGCAGGGTCTTCCCAGAGTCGAAGAGCTCTTCGAAGCGCGTAAACCTAAGGGCTGCGCGACTCTCTGCGAAGTTTCAGGCGTGGTTACAATCGACGACAGCGACAATCTGAAACACGTAATAGTAAAAGACCCCGACACGAAGGAGGTCAAGAAGGATTATCAGCTTCCCTTCAACGCCGAACTCAAAGTGCGCGAAGGCGACAGCGTAGTTCCCGGAACAGTGCTCAACGCAGGCTCGGTATATCCTCAGGATATTTTAAGAGTACAGGGCGTAAAGGGCGTTCAGGACTATATCCTCGAACAGGTTCAGTCGGTTTACCGTTCGCAGGGCGTTGACATCAACGACAAGCACGTCGAAATCATCGTTCGCCAGATGCTTAGGAAGGTAAGAATCGAATCGGCAGGCTCTACCGACCTTCTTCCCGGCGAAACGGTGGATATGTTCACGGTAGAAGCGGAAAACCAGAAAGCAATCGAAAACGGCGGTACTCCCGCATTGCAGAAGCGCGTGCTCCTCGGCATAACCAAGGCGGCGCTCTCCACCGATTCCTTCCTTTCCGCGGCGTCCTTCCAGGAAACCGCAAGGGTTCTTACCGACGCGGCTATCAAGAACAAGGTTGACCCTCTTATGGGACTTAAAGAAAACGTTATTATCGGTAAGCTTATTCCCGCCGGTACGGGCGTAAAGGAATATAAGAATATGTCCCCCGTTATAAATCCCGGTTTTAACAGCGTAGTGACCGAAACCGAAGAAAAATAAAGTTCTTTCGGCGAATGGGTTTATGTAAAGAGCAATGCGGCGGCACAGCTTTCGGCAGTGCCGCCGCAAAATATAAAACGGAGAAATTGCAATGGATTTTGAAGATTTGAGAATGATAGACCTCGTGGAAAAATTCGAAGCGGCTATTTCCGTCGTGCACGAAACCGGGAATCTGTCGGGTTTTACGGGAGCGAGCGGTCTGTTGCAGAATATATACGATTTCTACGTAGCGGCCGGGAGCGATTTCAAGGCGGTTGAAGAGTATCTTAAAAATCTGTTTTCTTCCTTTAACTACGCCGCGGTGATAATCAACGACGCGATGAAGAAAAAATCGCTTGACAAGGAGGGCAACGAGCTGTTGTTTGAATGTTTGCAGATAATGCTCAAATGTTGTCGCCTGATTTGCGAGAGCTTGAAAAGCAAAGGCGCGGATTGAACCGAGTTATACGATTTTATAAACTAATAAACTTTTTTAAGCGGAAGCAAGAAGAGGCGCGACCCGAAAAAATTTCGGGTCGCGCCTCTTTAAATTCTTATAGGCTTTTTAAAAATTTTATTCGCCCTTATAAAAATCATTGCTTGCCATTTTCCGCAACGTCGCTTTTTTCGCAACTATCAGCTTGCGCCGTCGCATTTGCCTTGTTTTCCGCATAGCGGGTAAGTATAAAGGTAGCCGCCGCGCCCGCCGCGCAAAGCACGCACCCCAAAACTATCTGCAACGCGCTTGTATCCACCGTCGCATAGTCTATTACGAGCAGTATCGCGGGGATAGAACCGAGCACAAACCCTACTATCGCCCAGTGCGTCGCGCGGGTGTATCTGTTAAGCAAAAATTGCATAAGCTTGGCTATGGTAAAAAATCCTACCACGAGCCCGAGTGCGAACAGTCCGAGCACTGCTATACTGTGCAAGGGAGAAGAGAATACGAGTTTTATAGTGGCGAGTATCGGCTCGTAAAAACCGAAAATCATCAAGAGCATGCTGCCGCTTACGCCGGGTACTACCAGCGCGCAGGAGGCGACTACGCCCATAACTACGAGTAAAACGTACATATATGCGGGCATACCCTCTCCGAGTTCCGCTTCGCCGAGACCGGGGATGAAGCAGATGCCTATAACCAGCGCGAATGGAACGATTATATTTATCAAATCGAATTTCTTAAATCCGTCCGCCCGCGCCGTCTTGATAATCCCCGGGCAACTGCCTATCATAAGACCCGCAAATAGCAATACGGTGGGCAGTTTGGCGTATTGTAAAGCAAATTGCAGGGGAAAATACAGCGCGGCGAACGCCGCTACCGCTCCTGCTAAAATGGGCAGAAGAAACATAATGCTCTTTTTAAAGTCCTTGCCCAAATTGCTTATCGCGTCTATCATCTTGTCGTAAATATTCAAAATAACGGCTAACGTACCGCCCGACACTCCGGGGATAATCACCGCCGCGCCAATCGCTCCGCCTTTAAGCGCGTTAATAAAAAAATCTTTGACTTTCAACGCAGTGGTCCTTTCTATGTTTGGTATATATTAATTCAGATTTCGTGCCGATATGCGTTTTCGCATAAATTAGCCGCAGATTGCGCCGAAAACGATAACGCGTATAAAAAACGGGCACACCGTCATTATATATAATGTTTATGGTAAAGTCAAACGAATAATTCCGACGGTCGGCGTTTAAGCGGCAAAAGGGCTGATTTTAAGCGTCGAATCAGCGGTAAAATGTGCGGCAAAGTAAAAAAATAACCGCCCGACGGTAATACGTCGGGCGGTTGAGGTTTCGCGTAAAAACGTGGCGCGGACGGAGGGATTTGAACCCTCGCTACGGTTTCCCGTACTACTCCCTTAGCAGGGGAGCCCCTTGAGCCACTTGGGTACGTCCGCATACCTGCGCAAATTATTTACGCATATCAAACTCTGCAATAATATATCACAATTTTATACGTTTGTCAAAACTTTATCTGTTTGTTTTTAAAATAAAATATTAAAATTTTCCGTCTGCACTTGTATATTGGACGGTAATATGATAAAATACTTATAATAACAATCGAGGGAGAAATATGAAAATAGTTTTTTTCGGTGATTCTATTACCGATTGCGACAGGGACAGAAACGACGAAAAATCGCTGGGGAACGGTTACGTTAAGGTTCTGGCTGACAAATTGCGCCCTATATATCCCGATATGGACATAGAGCTTATCAATAAGGGCGTATCGGGAAACGAGGTGTGCGACTTACTTGCGCGCGCAAGGCACGACGTAATCGATTACCAGCCCGACGCCGTGGTTATAATGATTGGTATCAACAACGTAATTCATCAGTTCAAATACGGCAAAGAGCTGAATTTGAAGCAATTCGAGAGGGATCTCGTTGCTCTTATAACAATGCTCAAAGAGGCGGGAATAGTAGTTATTTTCCTTGAACCTTTTCTTTTGCCCGCGCCCGATAAAATGCGTATGCGTCCGCTTTTCGATAAAGAGCTTGAAATAATCCACCGCGTATGCGTTGAGTCGTGCGACGAATTCGTCGCTTACGACGAAATGTTCAACGGGCTTTGCGTAACGCGCCCTTACACCGATTATTCGGAGGACGGCGTTCACCCCACGTTCAAGGGCTCTAACCTTATAGCCAACACAGCCATAAAGGCAATAAGAAAACATCTTATGTAAACTTAAATTTTTGCGGCGGAGAGCGTTGACGCTCTCCGCCGCATTAAATTAACCGCCGCATAATATTAATCGCAGTTTTACATATTCTCCGCATAAAAACACAGTCGCATTTTTTAATTTGCCGAAACACATAATCGGTAGCAATAAACAGAATATTTGCGGTTGAATTACGGTTGACCGCTCAACGGCACAGTCTCTCTATCGCCATTTTATAGATTTTAAAGCATTTTTCAATCTTTTCAAAAGTTATATATTCGTTCGCCTGATGAATGGTATTTTCTTCTCCTTCTTCTTCCGGACCGAACGCCGCGCCGTACTTCAACGCACGCGCGTATGTCCCGCCGCCTATGGCTATCGGTTGAGCGCTCTTTCCCGTGACCTCGTTATAGACGTTCAGCAGAGTCTGTATTAACTTTCCGTTCTTGTCGTTGAACAGGGGATTCTGGTCGTGCATAATTTCGTAAGGCACGCCGCATTCGTCTATTTTTCCTAAGACGAAATCGCGGGAAAGAGTGGCGGGGTAGCGTACGTCGCAGGTAACGTAAATAATTTCGCCCCGCTGTTCAATCAGGTTGGGCGAAAGGGTAAGAACGCCCGTTTCGTCGCTAAGATTCCCCACCCCGAATTTGTTTTCGAAAAGCTGTCTGCGCACGTCGTCCAGACCGAGATAGGAAAGCATTGCGGGTATTGCGTTTATACCCTTTTCGGGCGTAGAGCCGTGCGCGCTCTTTCCGCGCGAAATAATCTTTCCGTCGTCGTAGGAAAGCCCAAGCCTTTCCAAATCTTCGCTTACTTTATCCGCGCATACTTCGCAATAGTCGCAAACCATATTTGAAAGGTTTCCGCCTTTAAGCCCCGAAAATGCGGGCGAGCTTACCTTAAAAGCGAATTTAAGGTGTAAAATTCCCTTTTCTGCATAAATCACGGGGAAGTCCGCGTCGGGGGATATGCCCGTTTCCGGCATTTTTGCAACTTTATTATAGTGGTCTATGCAAGCCCAACCCGTTTCCTCGTTACAGCCTAAAATAAATTTTATGGTTTTGCGCGGTTTAAAGCCTTGGTCCTTCAAAGCTTTAAGCGCGTACAGCGTAATAACCGCAGGACCTTTGTCGTCCATCGCGCCTCTGCCCCAGACGCGGCGGTTTATTCTGTCTATCTCTCCTCCGAAAGGCGCGTGCGACCAGCCGCTGCCCGCGGGCACTACGTCGAGGTGCGCTAGTATCGCAAAATCTTCGCCGTCGCCCCAAATAACTTCGCCTGCGTAATTGTCGTAATTTTTGGTTTCAAAACCGAAGGAGGAGG
Source organism: uncultured Clostridia bacterium (assembly GCA_964509935.1). Taxonomy (GTDB): domain Bacteria; phylum Bacillota; class Clostridia; order Christensenellales; family Borkfalkiaceae; genus Coproplasma. The sequence continues at coordinate 79,673 of CAZDZH010000001.1, read as the reverse complement.
CGAGCGCAAGGAAATATTCAAGGCACTTTGCGTTCTCTTCGCCGAAAGGCATACCCTCGCGGGCTTCCGCCTGAGAAGAATCGAATTTTATTATGTTTGAAACGTCAGAAACAATGCTTTCGAAGAACTCAGTCATATTTTTACCTCGTTACCTTTTACGTTACGTATTTTTTTTAACTTAAAATCATTATACACTTTTTTATTTTTATGGTAAAATAATTTAAACAGATTATAAAAAATATTTCACGGTGGAGGGAAATATGCACGAAGGGCACCGTCAACGCCTTTTAAGCAAGCTGAGCGCAGGCGAAAATTTGTACGAACACGAATTGCTTGAAATTCTGTTGTTCAACGCTTATCCGCGCAAAAACGTAAATCCCGTGGCGCACGCGCTGTTGACGCGCTTTGCAAGCATAAAAGCCGTGCTCTCCGCGGATACCGAAGAGCTTATGCAGGTCGAGGGAGTAGGCGAAAACGTCGCGCTGTATCTTAAATGCATAGGCAGGTGCCTTGAAAAGAGCAACGGGTGCGAAAGCTTTGCGGTTGTTAAAAACGTCGAGCAGTTCAAACAGTTTATAACTTCGCGTTTTAAGGGAATGGCTACTGAATTTCTTGAATTTTATCTTCTGGATAAAACGGGCAGGGTAAAGCGCATCTGCCGCTACACTTCGGGAGATACGCGCAAGGTGGAGATAGAGCCGGACGAAATCCTGAAAATCATATCCGTCTCAAATCCGTACGGTCTGTTCGTCGCGCATAATCACGTAACTTCTCCCGCGCAGCCGTCGGATTCGGACGACGCGCTCACCAAGCAGATTCAGCTTATCTGTTCTATGACAAACACCGCTTTTTACGACCATTGCATATATACCGACTCTTTCGGCATTTTCAGTTATTTCTCCGCAGGCAGAATAGATAAAATAAAGAACGATTTCAACCTGAACGCAATTATAAGGAACGCATAAATTGAAATTTTTTACCGACCTTAAAAACGTGCCGAGATTCGTAGGCATAACCGTAAGCGTGGTTCTGCTAGTATTTGAAATAATCATTTGCGCGCAGTATATCAACGTAAGCCGCAACTTCTGGCTGTCGCTTTCGCTTATTTTCTGTTGTATATTGCTGGACGTGTTCTGCGCGGTGGAAATGCACGCCGTAAAAACATTTAAAACGCGCATAGTTATGTACGGATTCGCCTTTTTAATGCTGCTTGCGATAAGCACTATTTCGGGCAATTCGTACCTTTCCGCAATGTATTGCGTAATTCTTACTCAGCTTTACGTAAACGTGGATAATTTCAAATCCAAGCTTGCCGCGTTCATAACGGGCGTCGTAGCTTTCGTGGCTTCGTTCGTTATAGGCTGGGTTATAAATCACGCGGGCGTCCCCGCGAGCGAAGCGGCGATAGAAATACTTTCCGGCTGCATACTCGGCGTGATAATCATATCGGCGCACTTCGTCGTAGCCACATTTCTCATTCAGTACTACAATACCATAATGCGCCTTACGCAGGCTTTGAAGGAAGCGGACGAGAGCAAGGCGCGCCTTAAAGAGGCTTACGAACAGCTTTCCGAAACCGCCGTATATGAAGAGCGCAACCGAATCGCTCGCGAAATACACGACAACGCGGGGCACTCTATGACCGCTGTAATTATGCAGACGGAGGCGGCGAAGGTTCTGATGGATTCGGACCCGCAGGAAGCCAAAGCCCGAATAATATCTGCTAATATTCAGGCGAAGAACGCGCTCGAACAGATGCGCGAAAGCGTGCACCTTCTGGCGGGCAGGGGAGCGACGGCGTCCTTGAAGGTCGAGGCGGAAGAGATAATCGCACAATCTATGGACGGCACCGACCTGAAAATAAGGAGCGACGTGGAGGAAATCGAACTCGACGTGCGCAAGCGCAGATTTTTAACCGGCTGTCTCAAAGAATGTTTAGCCAACGGAGTGCGGCACGGCAGGGCTACCGCCTTTTACGTAGAAATAAAGAAAGACGGCGACGAAGCGGTGTTGATAGTATCGGATAACGGAGTCGGTCTGCCGGAAGATTTCAAGGAAGGTTACGGCATACGCGGTATGCGCGAAAAGGCGGCGGCGTTCGGCGGCTCGATAATATACGAAAGCGAAAGGAACGAAGGCACGGAGGTATGCCTTAGGTTACCTTTGAAAAAGGAGATTGACTGATGATAAAAGTGATGCTCGTTGACGACCAGATAATTCTGGCGGAAGGATTGAAAAGCGTGCTCGAAACGTGCGGGGATATAACCGTATGCGCTATGGCGGCGGACGGCGAAGAGGCGGTCAATCTTGTAAAAAGCGCTAAGCCCGACGTGGTGCTTATGGATATACGGATGCCGAATATGAACGGCGTCGCGGCTACCAAGCGCATCAAGGAAATAAACGAAAATATTAAGATAATAATACTCACCACTTTCGACGACAGCGACTATATTTTAAGCGCGATAAACAACGGCGCAAGCGGCTATCTGTTAAAGGATATAGGCGCGGGCGCGCTGATAGACGCGGTTAAAAACGCTTACGCCGGCGATACCATTCTGCCCTCTAAAATAGCAAAAAAGATAACCGACGCCGCTATGCTCGTATCTTCCGACAAGCAGTTAAAGCTCAAAAAGGCGTTCGGTATGTCGGAAAGAGAGGTCGAAATCGCCCTTATGCTGGCGGACGGGTTTACCAACAGACAGATTGCTTCGGCTTTGAAACTTTCCGACGGCACTGCAAGAAACTATATAAGCTCGATTTATTTAAAGCTGGGCGTGGAAAACCGAAGCGCCGCTATAATTAAAATAAAGGAGTTTAACTGATTTTTGTAGCCGTGTGATAAATACTTCGGCTTGAAAAATTAAAATAATTTTACGTATTTTTCACAAAATACAGGTTTAGTTTTTACAATTATAGGTTATATTATTACTGTAAACAAAAGTAAATGAGTTTACGAAACAGGCTTGCTCCGTCGGGGAGAACCGCGGAGAAGTATAAACAACCCACACACTCATAAAGAGTTTTCAATATTTTCTCTCCATATCGGGGCGCGCCGCAGGATTACTGCGGCGCGCCTTTTTCTTATGTTATCGTATGCGGCATTGCGTTACGGAAATCTGTAATGCGCTTGACAGAATTTGCGGTTATAGTGTATATTAATTCCGACGATTCTGTGCGCGCGTTATGCAATTCAACTAAGTAAGCTTAAAGCTGCGCGCGTATGACGTCCCCTTTATTCTATACGCTCTTTTATAAAGGCGCGGCTTGCTGTCAGGGAATTTTAAAAAGGCGGAACGCTGTTCGTATGGGCTGGTTTAACTATATAGGACTTATAATAGTGGCGGTTATTATGATACCCAACGTCGTCTATGCTGTAAAATGCAGGGACGGCTTCGTAAATCTGTGGCAATGCAAAATGATAGAAACGCTTGAACAGATAGGCAGGTATTCGTGTTTCGCGCTAATGATATTCAATATCCCGTACGCTTACCTCGGCGTGTGGTTTAACAACGGGTTGTGGTGGTACGTAGCGGTAAACGCCGCGCTCGTCGCCGCATATCTGCTTATCTGGATAATTTTATTTGACAAAAACAGCGTATTCCGCGCGGCGGCGCTTTCCGTCTTGCCGTCGGTTATATTTCTGTTCAGCGGAATCGCGCTCGCGAATTTTCCGCTTATCGGCGCGGCGGCGATATTCGCGCCCTGTCATATTTTGATAAGCTGTATAAACGCCGCAATGCGCAAGCGTTCGGCTGATTAATATAGGAGAGTATTTATGAGCAAATCTTTAAAAACCATTCAGGTCCTTTTCAAAATCGCAAAGATACTCAGCAAGATAGTGTTTATTTGCTGTATCATCGGCGCTGTCGGCTGTATAGTCGGCATTATATCGCTCGCCATCGTCGGGGCAAGCGGAACGCTTTACGACGGGGCTACCCTTTCCCAGATAATCGCAAGGGAATCGGGAATGACTATAAATCATATGTATGCGGCGATTTCGGTAGGTTTAGTATTCTGCGCGGCGGAAATAGTTATTGCAAGGTTTGCCGAAATTTATTTCGGCAACGAACTTAAAGACGGCACGCCCTTTACCTTTTCAGGCGCGAAAGAGCTTATGCGCCTCGGCATAATCACCGTTTCGGTATCGGTCGGCGCCAGCATAACGGCGGCTATCGTGGTCGCTATATTCAAAGGCTGTCTTTCAGGCGTGGGTAGTTTGGACTACTCCGACGGTTCGTCGGTTGCCATAGGCATTATGTTTTTAGTTATTTCGGTTATTTTCAGATACGGCGCTGAGCGCGAAGAACAGTTTAATTCTAACAGCCGCGGTGGCGCGCAGAATGGCGGCTCTGACGCCGGCAACTGTAACTGACGGGAGCGGTGTGTGGCTACTTCCGAAGAATATCTTTGCTACGTGCTGGGTCAGTTAAGCGGAGCGGGGGAGTTCTCTTACAGAAAAATGTTCGGGGAATATCTTGTCTATCTTAACGGCAAGCAGGTGTTGTCCGTTTGCGACAATACCGTTTACGTCAAAATGTTGCCCGAGCTTGCCGAACTTCTCGGAGACGCGCAAGTCGGTTATCCTTACGAGGGGGCAAAACCCTGCTATATACTCGATATAGACGATTCTGATCTCGCCGTCAAGGCGGTAACGGCGGAGGAATGAATTATGAAAAAGTGGTACGACGAAGAGTTTGAATGGAAAATAGAAGTTACGGGATTTCTTCGAGGAGATAAAACCGAGGGATATTGCCGCAACGGGGAGGAAATAGGGGACGTATATACCTGCACGTACGGCTGTCCGGTAAACGCAGACGGTCAGGGTATATGCTCTAAGGTCATGACGGTTATGTTCCCCGTTATGGAGGCGGTAAGAAGCGGAGGAAATCTTGAAAATATCGGGGGCGGCGGCAGGTACTGCAAGGATATAGTCTGCCCCGACGGGTGCGTTACGTTTCGCATGACCGCAAAAAAGCTGAACGACAACAATTTTTTTACGAGCAAAGAGTAGGCGGATATAAATTTGTCAACGATTGATTTTCACAATCTCACGCTTACGGTTGACTTTTTTCCGTCTTTAATTTAAAATAAAAAGGCACTAAAATCTTGCTTTGATACGCAAGCGACAGAAACGCCGCCGTGGCGGAATTGGCAGACGCGCAGGACTTAGAATCCTGTGGGCGACCGTGCAGGTTCAACCCCTGTCGGCGGCACCAGAGGCATAAGGTGCGGCAGAACGGTTTATTATTAACGTTCTGTCGCGCCTTTTTCTGCTTTTGCAGGACAATGTTAGGGAAAATTATTTTAGCGATTCAGTATTTGCTTAAACCGAACTTGAATCGCGCAACAGTATTTGTTTTAATTGGTATTTAGATAGTAATATAAATTATTATCCTTGCAAATTTTACAAACGCGTGTTAAGATAAAGTTATAGGATTTCGGTAAATTACGTAAACGGCGGTGGGAAAATGAAGAATAAAAAATTATTGACCGCTTTAATCGCGCTGATTATCAGTTCTTCTTGTCTGGTAGGCGGGTCCGTCGCGTTAAGCGGCTGTTTCCTAAGTGACGGGAAAGAGCAGACTTCCAACGGCGGGAACACAGACCCCGACGGCGGCGATAGAGGGGACAACCTCATCGAAATTACGGGAATTACCTTTTCGGACGACTCCGTAACTTATGACGGACAAACTCATTCGCTTGAAATTTCCGGTAATCTTCCGCAGGGCGTTTCTGTAAGCTATTCGGGCAATAATCGGGTAAACGCTGGCGTTTATTCTGTAACCGCAATTTTCACGTTGGACGCGGAATACGAAACGGTCTACAAAGCTCTCGGCGATATGACGGCTACTCTCGTAATAGAAAAAGCCGAAATTGACGTTTCGGCGGTGGTTTTTTCTGGCGATACTGTTACGTGCGACGGCAATCCGCACAGCATAGAGGTAGATGCCGATACTCTGCCGGACGGGATTACGGGCGTTACCTATTCCTGCAACGGGGTAGAGGGCAATACCTTTACCGAAGTCGGCGCGTACGATATAATAGCCTCTTTCAGCGTCGACGCCAACCACTTAAAGCCCGATGACAAGCAGGCTACTCTTACGATAAATGCGACTTCACCCTCCGACCCTGACGGAACTTCCATTGTAAGCTATATCTACGGCGGAAGCGAGTGCGCAGCGGTGGAGTGGGAGGATTCTTCGGCTTCTTCCGCAAAAGTTTACTATAAACTTTCGTCTGTGGCAGACTCTTCGTATATTCAGATAGATTCGCAGCTTATCCGTCAAACCGATTCTTCAACGGCGAGGGCGGATATAGTCGGTTTAAAGGGCGGACAGACGTACGATATAAAAATAGCGTCGGGAGATAGCGTTACGGCTATCGTTTCTTCCGTTGAGGTTTCAGCTTACGACCGTTCGGGGTACGCTCATTTCAATTATACGTCTGGCGTCGGCGCTTATAACGACGACGGAACGTTGAAGAGCGACGCGCAGGTCGTTTACGTCACCGAAGAAACCAAAAATACGGTAACGGCAAAGCTGGGCAGCACCGTTTATACGGGAATAGTAAGCATAATGGAAGGGCTTTCAAAGAGTTCCGTTCCGGTAGCAATACGGATAATAGGCAGTATTTCTGCGGCAACCTGGAATAAAATAGATTATAACGCTTCGGGCGTATACAACGTCGATAATAAATTGGATATGGCTGACGTGATAGGCGCAAACGGCGAAAGCCTGTTTACGTATGCGAAAAACGGCGGCGACCTTACGCAGGCGGGATTGATAAAAGCGGGATTCAACAGCCTGAATACGAGCGTTTATTCAGAGCTTAAAGGATTGAGCAGTAAAATCGTTTACTCGTCGGGAGAGCTCGATTCGTGCTGGAATAACTGCTCTGTTTCGGGCGCAACTAACGTAACCGTGGAGGGAATAGGCGAGGACGCGGAAATATTCCAGTGGGGTATGACTTGGATTAATTGCAATTCAGTCGAGGTCAGGAACATTATTTTCGACGACTATACCGAGGACGCATGCAGCTTTGAAGGCGGCGAAAACTCAACTACTTTCGACGGCTTCGACAGCAACAATATATGGGTTCACGATAACACATTTAACGAGGGTAAAAATTATTGGGACGTATGCCCCGAACAGGACAAACACGAGGGCGACGGAGCGACCGACTTCAAAAAAGCCGCGTATATCACTATCGCATACAATCATTATTACAAAAATCATAAAACCGGTTTGATAGGCGGAAGCGACGGTCAGACTACCGCGTGCGTGACCTTCCACCACAACTACTACGAAAATTGTACTAGCCGTCTTACCCTTGCAAGACAGGCGAATATGCATATGTACAACAACTACTATTACGGCTCTACGGGTACTAATATGTCTATTCAAGCGGGTGGATACGCGTTTATAGAAAATTGCTATTTCGAGAATGCCGACAACCCCGTAACCACTCAGGACGGCGATTCAAAGAAGGGCGTAGCCAAGATTTATAACTGTATTTTCAGCGGAAAGGCGCTTGATGCATCTTCGTATAACGTTATCGTAGTAACCGACAGAACGGCAACGGTTTCCAACGATAATATTTTCAATAAGACTTTCGATACCGATTCCTCAGCGTTCTATTACGACGGCACTGATGAGTGCAGTAGAGTATCGGTAATGCTTACCGCGGAGCAGACAAAGGAGCTTGTGCCTGCGCTTGCGGGCGTGCAGAAGAGAGTCGGCTCGGCGTGAAACCGATTTTCGCTATCATAGCGGGGAGGTAAATCAAAATGATACATTCTTTAAGCGGCGGAATTATTGCGGATAACGACGTGCTTTTATATTGTAAGGTGGAAATTTGCGAAGGCACGGAAAAGGGTACAAAGAGGTGGTATATCAGCCCTTATCCTAAAATTAAGCAGGGCGACAGAGTGAAAGTGCAGTGCGGCTTTGCAGGTAATACACAAAGCGTCTGCGGCGTGGTGGAAAGGGTAGATAAGGTTACCAAACAGACCGCTCCGTTCCCCGTTAACCGCACGCGCGAAATCGAGCAAATTATAGAATAAATTTGTAATTGAGCGCGAACTATGCGCCGTTTAGCGAAATTTTATTTAAAAGATTAAGGCGCGCCGCAACCTTTTTAGGTCGCGGCGCGCCCTCGTATTTAAATCAAATCAAAACAAACCAAGAAAGTAAAATAAACGCCCTTATACGCTGAACGTCAACCGAATCTTCCGTTAATATAGTCGTCCGTTTTCTTGTTTTTGGGGTGGGAGAATATGGTTTTCGTGTCGTCCATTTCTATCATTTCTCCCAGCAGGAAGTAAGCGGTTTTATCTGCGATTCTGAACGCCTGCTGCATATTGTGCGTAACCATAATTATCGTCATATGCTGTTTGAGCTCCATACACAGCTCTTCTATCTTCCCCGTAGAAATGGGGTCGAGGGCGGAAGTCGGCTCGTCCATTAACAGTATCTGCGGTTCTACCGCAAGCGAGCGCGCTATGCAAAGCCTCTGTTGCTGACCGCCCGAAAGACCCAAAGCGGACTTATTCAGCCTGTCTTTCACTTCGTCCCACATCGCCGCGCCGCGCAGGGATTTTTCGACTATCCCGTCCAAATCGCTCTTGGCGCGTATGCCGAAGGTGCGCGGACCGTAGGATATGTTGTCGTAAACGCTCATAGCAAGCGGATTGGGGCGCTGAAACACCATTCCCACGTTTTTTCTAAGCCTCGCAAGGTTTGTGGCTTTGTCGTAAATGTTGGTGTCGCCCACCTTTATTTCTCCCGTTATTTTACAGCCCTCCACCAAATCGTTCATTCTGTTCAGCGACTTGATAAGCGTCGATTTGCCGCAGCCGGAAGGACCTATCATCGCGGTAAGCTTGTTTACGGGGAAATCCATATATATGCTCTTCAAGGCGTGGAAACTTCCGTAAAACAGGTTCATTTCCTTTACGGATATTGCCGTATCGCCCTCAATGTTGAACTTCTCTATCTTTTTCATCCTTAGCCTCTCTTTTAAAAATTTTCTTTATAAATCTCTTGAATCCGCCCTTCTTTCCGTCCCTGGCGAAAAGTCTTTCGGTAAGAGTGACAAGCACGTTCAGGATAATGACGAAAATCATCAGTACCGCGCCCGTAGCGTACGCCTTTTCCATTTCCAGACCTTCGCTCATAAATTTGTACATCATAACCGCAAAGCTCGAACCCATTGAGGAATAGCCCGTCGGCATAAGCCCTATCATACCCGCCGTGTAAATCAAAGCCGCCGATTCGCCTACTATTCTGCCGATAGACAGAATTATCGAGGTTATGATGCCCTGCGTCGCCTGTGGCAGAACGACGAGGAATATAGTGCGCAGTTTGCCCGCGCCTAGGGCGTAGCTCGCTTCGCGCATACTGTCGGGCACTTCCGAAAGGCTCTGTTCGGTGCTTCGGATAACGGTAGGCAATATAATCAGCGCAAGCGTCAGAGAGCCGTTCATTATGCTGTAATTCATTCCGAGTATTTCGCCGAAGAATATCGCCCCGAAAAGTCCGAATATGATGGAGGGAATACCTGCAAGAGTATCTATGAAAAGCCTGATTACTTTTACGAGTATGTTGCCCTTTTTCGCGTATTCGTTGAGGTATATTGCCGCGCCGATTCCAAAAGGCAGGGCAAACAGCAAAGCCATTATGATTAACATACCCGTGGTGGCGAAAGCGGGACCAAGCGTCCAGTTGGAATTGCGCGATTTGCCGAATAGCAGGTCTGGCGTAAGATGGGGCACGCCTTTTATGAATACGAAAGCTACTATGGCTATCAAAACTACGGCTACTGCTGCGGCTACTACGTAAGACGTAATCCACAAAACGTCCTGTATGCTGCCGCTCTTCCTGTATTCGAACTGTTTGGAAACGTCCTGGCCTTCCCTGAATTTGCGCGTAAAAAAGCTGTTGCCCGCCACCGCGTCGTTCTTTTTTACCGCCCACAGGCAGAGGTTTATTATTAAAATAAACAGAAGGAGTATGAAGCCCGTCGCAATCAGAGCCTGTCTGTGCAAGCCCTGAGAATAGCCGAATTCGAGCACTATGTTAGAGGTGAGCGAGCGTATAGGCAGAAAAAATCCCGTGGGGTAGTTTACGGAGTTGCCCAGAAGAAGCTGAACCGCCATGGTTTCGCCAACCGCCCTGCCTATGCCGAGAATCACGGCGGCTATAATACCGTTTCTGGCGGCGGGCAGAAGCACTCTGAATACGGCTTGGTTTTTGGTGCAGCCGAGGGCGAGCGCGCCCTCGTAGTAGTGTTGGGGAACAGATTCCAAACTGTTGCGCACCAGCGAAGTAACCGTGGGAAGAATCATTATCGATAGCACTATCGTGCTAAGCAACAGACCTGAGCCGGAACCGACGCCGAAGGCGTTTTCCAGGTTCGGCTTTAACAGTATCATACCGAAATAGCCGTAAATCAGCGACGGTATGCCCGCAAGCAGATTTATTATCTGAACGTAAATTTTTTTAAGCGCTTTGGGGCAGTAGTATACTATAAAGACCGCCGTAAATATCGCCAGAACGCAACCTATGATTACTGAAAGCAGCGTCAGCACAAGGCTGGTTACTATCATAGGAAGAATTCCGAAAATCCCGTGTGAAGCAGACCATTCGCTTCCGAATATGAAGTGGAAAAAACCTATCTCCTTAAAAGCGGGTATGCTTGCGTACAGTATATAAAAGACTATTCCGAAAACTGCCAGAATAGAAAATGCCGCAAAGGCGATAAATATTACCTTTGCGATATTTTCCTTAGTGAAGGCAGTAGCAAAACTGTCTTTTATAAGAGGTTTAAACTCTTTATTTTTAGCTTTTGCTTTTGCCATATTTCACCTTGATTAAAGAATTGTTACGTAACCCTCGGATTCGACTATTTGCTGACCTTCCGCGCTTAAAATCCAGTCGAGGAATTCTTTGGTAGCGCCGGAAAGACCTTTTTCGGTGTTGTACAAAACGTTGAACGGTCTTGCAAGTTTATAGTCGCCGCTCTTAACGTTTGCCGCGGTAGCTTCAACGCCTTCGTAGACGAGCGCCTTTACGGTATTGTTGAGCGCGCCCATAGAGATATATCCTACCTTATTGCCGTTGCTGTTAGCGGCGATATCAGACTTTACCGCGCCGGTGCCGTTCGACTCTTCAACGCAGTCTGCGAAAGAGGTGAGGGCGCTCAATTTATTTCCGGCAACGTTCTTAATAAGTCCGTCGAATGCGTCGCGAGTGCCACTTCCGTCCTCGCGCGTTATCGCGTTGGTAAGAGTACCCTGAATCGCCGTGCCGTTTGCGTAAAGTTCGTAAACTTCCGCCGACGTTACCGACGTTACCGTACAGTTGGGGTTAACGATGAGAGCTACGCCGTCGTCGCAGATTTTAACGGAAGTTACGCCCGTTTCTTCGTCTTTAAGAGCTCTCGAAGCCATACCGAGATTGTTCTTTCCGCTCTGGGTATCGGTTACGCCGCTTGTAGAGTCGGAAGTCTGAACGAGTATATTGACGTTTGAATGAGCGTCCATATATTCGTCCGCAAGGACGCTCATAAGGGGGGATACGGAGGACGACCCCGTAATGTTGATAGTGCTTTTGTCGTTGCCGCAACCTGTTAGGCTTGCCGCCATGGTGCAGCCGAGCGCCGCGACGGCTGCTCCGCTCATAATTACCTTAGTCAGTTTTTTCATAATAATTTTCTCCTTAAAAAACTTATTATCTTTTTTCGTTTTACTGACTTTATGATACAAAGCGTTTGTAATAAATCCTTACACAAAGTTGTAATAAAATTGTATAATGAGCTCTATGTAAATGAAAAATAAAAATTCGGGAAGTATAAGCTTGGGAAGAAAAAGTAAAGCAAAGCGGCGGCATCGGGCTTTACGCCCGTTGCCGCCGCTAAAAAACTAATTGTCGTCACTCGCCGTATCGGTTATCTTAGTGCGAAATTCACGGTGAATTTACTGCCCTTGCCTTGCTCGCTCTCCACCGAAATTCTCCAACCCGCGCGGTTGCAAATCTTCTTACATACCGCAAGTCCCAGCCCGAATCCGCCGTTTTTGCCGCCGTGTGATTTATCTACCGTGAAGAACCGCGAAAATACTTTTCCCATATTTTCGGGTGCAATGCCTATGCCGGTGTCCTCGACGGAAAATTGCCTGAAATCGAGCTTTACGGTTATCCTTCCGTTGTCTTTGTTGTATCTAATAGCGTTGCGCAGCAGATTGCCCGTAAGCTGGGTCATAAGCTCGTGACGGCTCTGCACGGTTACGTTGTCGTTTATCTCTTCTATTATGGTTATGCCGCGTTTGTCGGCTTCGGGCTTTACCACCGAAATCATCTCCCTTACGAGTTTAGTCAGGTTCACCTCGTAAGCGGGCAAATCGTCGCTATCTATCTCGTTATAGTTGATTATGCAGGCGATAAGATTGGTCATACGTTCGCTCTGCGATAAAATAGTTTTATAGGCAAGCTGTTTCTGCTCTTCGTTCAACATTCCGGAAGATAACAGTTCGGCGTATCCCTTTATTGAAGTCAACGGCGTATTCATTTCGTGAGTAACGTTGGCTATAAATTCGTTTTTTGAATTTTGCGCCTTTTCGACAAGCTGTTTTTCTTCCTTTATCTCCTGCATCTGCCATTCTATATTGCGGTTTCTCTCGTTGAGGACGTTTGCAATAGTGGTAAATTCGGCGTATTTAGTTCTGACCTCTCCGCCCAGAGTCGCCTCGCGCGTCAGCTTTTCTATGGGGCTGAGCATAAAGTAGCTTGCAATGAACGTGAACAGCAGACAGCCGAGTATATCCAAAATAAGATAAACGGCCACGGTGGGCAGGGCCTGAGCGAACATAGCCCATTCGGAATCGGTTGGAGTGGCTATTCTTACGAGAAAGCTCTGTTCTGTTCCTTCGATATTAATAAGGCGGCAGTAGTATATCATATTCTTGCCAACCGTTTGGCTCGAACGCACAGCGTAGCCCTCTCCGCTCGCCGAAGATAGCGCCTGCCTGACTTCCTCGCGGTCGGAATGGTCTGCTTCTATGCCGTCCGCCTGGCTTTCGCCTATTACCTGACCGTCGGAGTCCATAATGGTTACTCTCGCTCCGTTAAGCCGTTCGGAAAACGCCCGTGCGGAGGAAGAAGTAGTCTGCGCGTCGGAAGGGGCTATCGGAAAATATTCCGCGTCGAATGCGTTCATATAAATTTTCAGCCCCTCTTTCGCATACTCTACCGAAGAGTTGTAATATACCTGCGTGGACGCAAACGAAAATATAATTATTCCTATAAACGTTATCAAAAGGGATACCCAAAGTATTCTCGCTCTCATAACTTCTCCTGTATTCGTTAAGGCGGTCGCACCCGTAATATACCGCGTTCAACGCGGTTTTGCGCTTACACAGTCAGCTTATATCCTACTCCGAAAACCGTTTCGAGGTTGGAAACGCCCGCCTTTCTCAATCTCGCCACGTGATTGTCGAGCGTGCGTGTTTCTCCCGCTTCGTAGCCCCATATTTCGGTTAGAAGGGTTTCGCGCGTAAGTACCTTGCCGGCATTTTCCATAAAAAATTTAAGAAGTTCGAATTCTTTTCTGTTCAAATCCAGCTTGCGCCCGTCCAGCGTTACGGTCATGGTTTCGTAGTCTAAACAGAGGTTTCCCCTGACGAGATTTACGGGTTTTGCCTTGCGCCTTAACGCGGCGTTTATGCGCGCCGTCAGTTCGAGGACGGAGAAGGGTTTTGAAACGTAGTCGTCCGCGCCGAGATTAAGTCCGTTTACCTTATTTTCTTCCTTGCCGAGAGCGGAAAGCATAATGCAGGAAACCGACGGATACTTCGCCTTTACCCATTTAAGAACGTCGAATCCGTTGCCGTCGGGCAGCATAACGTCGAGAAGCGCAACGTCCGGCTGACTTTCCGACATGGCGGAGTAAAAGTCCTTGCAACAGGGAAATCCCTTAAACTCTATGCCGTTCATCTCCAACGAAACCTTTATAAGACCGCAGATGCTTGCGTCGTCCTCCAACATATAAACCGTGTTTTTCATAAATAATACCGCCGTGTTCGGGCGCGTTTGCGCCCCTCTGGTTTTATTTTATCACGCCTCGAAAAATTTTACAAGTTACAACCGTAATACTGCGGTAATAAGCGTGTAAAAAAAATGTAAAAAATATTCGGCTGACGATTAAAATTATCCGAAAGCCTGTTGCAAGCGGTCAATTTATATGATATAATCATAACGGAATTAATTATTTAACTAAGGTGATTATATGAAAAGTCAAAGCGTTGTTACCGATTTGAGAAAACAGGTCTTTAAAGAGGTTGCCAAGGTCGCTTACGAATCCACCGATATCGCCAACGACATAGAGGCTATTCCCTACACCATAACCCCCGACGAAGAACCTAAGTACAGGGAGAGCATTTACCGCGAAAGGCAGATAGCCGCGGAGCGCGTAAGGCTGGCTATGGGGCTTTCGCTCCGTCCTGCCGATAAGCCCGTTCACGTAACTTCGGGCGTAAGCCAAAGCAATATATCCGATAAATATTACGAACCGCCCCTGATGCAGGTAATCCCGTCCGCGTGCGACAAGTGTCCCGACAACGAGTACGAGGTAACCAATATGTGCCGCAACTGCGTGGCTCACCATTGCATCAAAAACTGCCCCAAGGGCGCTATTTCCATAGTGGACGGAAAGTCTTTCATAGACCAGAGCAAGTGCATTAAGTGCGGAAGATGCAAAGCCGCCTGCCCTTACGACGCCATTTCGCATAAGGTGCGCCCTTGCGCGAGCGCGTGCGGCATTAAAGCCATTTCCTCCGACAAGTACGGCAGGGCGCATATAGATAACGATAAGTGCGTGGCGTGCGGTCAGTGTATGTCCGCCTGCCCGTTCGGCGCGATAGCGGATAAATCGCAGATATTCCAGCTTATTCAGGCAATTAAAAAGGGCGACAAGATAATAGCGGCGGTTGCTCCGGCGATAGCTGGTCAGTACGGACCTAAAACCACGCTCGGGCAGATAAAAACCGCCCTCGTAAAGCTGGGCTTTGCCGATATGTACGAAGTGGCGGAGGGCGCCGACCTAGGATGTATCGCGGAGGCGCATCACTACGTAAACGAGGTGGCGACGGGAAAACTCCCCTTCCTTCTTACAAGCTGTTGCCCCGCGTGGGCGGTTCTCGCAAAGAAGCAGTTCCCCGACCTCGTTGCGGAAGTTTCGCAGGAGCTTACTCCTATGGTGGCTACCGCGCGTAAAATCAAGGAAAAAGAACCCGACGCTCGCGTGGTGTTCATAGGACCTTGTGCGGCGAAGAAGCAGGAAGCTTCGAGGCGCACCATAAGGAGCTTCGTAGACTTCGTTCTCACGTTTGAAGAGCTTTCGGGTATGTTCGCCGCAAAGGATATAAACGTTGCCGAGCTTGAAGAAACGCCTCTCCGCATTACGCATACTACGGGCGCAGGCAGAGGATACGCCGTTTCGGGCGGCGTCGCCGCGGCGATAGAGCGCACGGTTAAGGAATATTATCCCGACGTTGATGTCATCGTTCATCACGCGGAGGGACTTGCGGATTGCAAGAAGATGCTCACTCTCGCCAAGGCGGGCAAGATTAAAGGCTGCCTTATAGAGGGTATGGGCTGTCCCGGCGGCTGCGTGGCGGGCGTCGGTACTATAATACCTCCCGAAAAGGCGAAACTTCTGGTTGAAACGTTCTCGTCAGGCAGCGAAAAGCAGGTGCCCGAAGAGGAATGGTTGGAATACGCCGAAAGACTTACCAAAATGCAGTGATTGCGGCGCGAAAGAAATAGAGTGCAGACGTTCGCCGCAGGGCTTAGCGAATAAGCCCTGCGGCGAAAATAATATGCTTGCAAAATCGCGCCTGCGATGTTAAAATAATTTAAATAAGTTATTATCAAGGATATTTTCTATGAAATTTATCGAGCTTACCGTTCACACTTCAACCGAGGGCAGCGAACTCGTCGCCGATATAATGTGGCGCTACACCTCCTACGGCGTGGCTATTTCCGACGTGAAGGACGTAATCGCTTTGCAGAACGACAAGGTTATGTATTGGGACTATATAGACGAAGAGCTTGTCGCCGACAACGGCGGCGACGTGCTGGTTAAGGCGTTCGTAGCCTCCGAAGAGGCGGAAAAGACCGTGCCTGCTATTTGCGCGGATATAGAAGAGATGAAGAATAATTGCGGAGGTGCTCTCGCTCTCGGCTCTCTCGAAACGACAAAGCGCGAAATAGAGGGGGACGACTGGATAGAAATCTGGCGCAAACATTTCCGCCCCATCCGCATAGGCAAACGCATCGTCGTAGTGCCCGAATGGATAGAATATGCCAAAGCCGACGGCGAGGAAATAGTAAAGCTGGATAACAATATGGCTTTCGGCACGGGCGAGCACGAAACCACTTCTATGTGCGTGGAGCTTTTGCAGGATTATATCGCGCCCGACAGCGTTTGCATAGACGTGGGTTGCGGAAGCGGAATACTCGGAATTTCCGCGATAAAGCTGGGCGCAAAGCTAGCTTATCTCACCGATATAGATTACGTAGCCGTTAAAAGCGCGACTCACAACGCGCAGTTGAACGGCGTAAGCGACAGGGCGGTCGTAGCGCACAGCAATCTTCTGGATAACGCCGATTTGAAGGGCGATATAATGCTCGCGAACATAACGGCTGATATTCTCGAAAATCTCGCGCCGTCCATACCCAAAAATCTCAAAAAGGGCGGAACGCTGATTTTAAGCGGCATAATAGATTGCAAGCTCGACCGCGTTATAGAGGTGTACGCCGCGCAGGGGCTTACCCTCGACAAGAAAGTTAAAAAGGGAGAGTGGAACGCGCTTGCGTTCAGAAATTTATGAGCACTCCGCGCAGATTCTTTACGGACGGAATAAATTATCCCGAGAATTCTACGGCTACGCTTGACGGCGACGAATTTATTCACGCAAAAACCGTGCTCCGAGTGGAGGAGGGCAGCGAAATAACCCTGCTCGACAACGCGGGCAACGAATACTCCGCAATAGTCACTAAAATAGAAAAACGCAGTTTGTCGGCGCATATTACGGGGGTAAACAGGGGGGATAGAGAGCCCTCCGCTCAAATTTACCTGCTTTGCGGCGCTCTGAAAGGGGATAAGACCGAGCTCGTCGTTCAGAAAGCCGTCGAACTCGGCGTAAATAAAATAGGCGTATTCTCCTCCCGTTACTGTTCCGCGTTTATCAATCCGAATAAATTGGAGCGGCTGAATAAGGTGGCTAAGGAAGCCGCCAAACAATGTCTGCGTTCGGTCGCGCCCGAAGTGGTTTACTTCGATAAATTTTCAGACGCGCTCGCTTCCGCAAAGGACTACGATAATAAACTGTTCGCGTGCGAATTTGCCGAAAAAAGCGACGCGGATATGTCCGTTTTAAGCGGTTCTGCCGCGTTAGTCGTCGGCAGCGAGGGCGGCTTCTCGGAAGAGGAATTCGCGCTCGCAAAGGCGGACTACGGCTTTTCGGGCATTACTCTCGGCAAGCGCATACTCCGCGCCGAAACGGCGGCGATTTCGATGTGCGCGATAGCCGCGTTCTGTCTGGGGGAGCTTAAATGAAGGCGGTAGTTTTTACCCTCGGCTGTAAGGTGAACGAGGTGGAAAGCGCTTCGCTTATGGCGGAGCTCGAGAAGCTCGGTTTCGAAGTTTGCGACAAGCTTTGCCCTGCTGATATATACGTTTTAAATACCTGCGCCGTCACCCGCGAGGCGGAAAAAAAGAGCCGCCAGCTTATCGCACGCGTCCGCAGATTCAACGCTAATGCGCAAATTTACGTGTGCGGTTGCGCTTCTCAGAAAGACGAGTCTCAGTTTACGGAAAAGGACGTGCGCTTTGTCGGAGGGGCTAGGGAAAAGGGGAAGGTTATCGCCGCGATAGCGCGCGATTGCGAACGCTCCGCGCCCCCCTGCGCCGAGCAAGCCTATCCTAAACAGGTCAAAACGAGGGCTTTTATCAAAATACAGGACGGCTGCAACAATTTTTGTTCCTATTGCATTATCCCCTATCTGCGGGGCAGAATACGTTCGCGCACGATAGCTGACGTGGTGCGGGAGGTCGAAGCTACTAATTCTTCGGAAATAGTGCTTACGGGCATAAATATTTCGGCGTTCGGTCAGGATACGGGCGAAAGTCTTGCCGCTCTTATAAACGCGCTTGCGTTTACGGATAAAAGAGTGCGCCTCGGTTCGCTTGAATGTAACGTAATCGACGAAAATTTTCTCACCGCTTGCAAGGGTTTGCGCGATTTCGCGCCTCAGTTCCATCTGTCTTTGCAGAGCGGTTCTGACGCGGTTTTAAGGGCTATGAACAGGCGATATACCCGCGCGGAATATCTTGAAAAGTGCTCGCTGATATATTCGTATTTCCCTTTGGCGGCGATAACGACCGATATTATAGCGGGTTTCTGCGGCGAAACGGAAGAGGACTTCAAAGACAGTCTGGACGTTATAGAGCGGGCGGGCTTAGCGCGGGTGCACGCGTTCGCGTTTTCCCCGAGAGAGGGCACGAAAGCCTATTCGATGAAGGATATTCCCGCCCCTGTTAAAAGTCAAAGGCTCCATTCCCTGCTCGCCGCGGGGCGCGAGGCGGAAGAAAAGTTTATATCCGAAAGAATAGGCGCGCGAAGAGGGGTAATATTCGAGGATTTCGACGGCGAATATACGGGCGGATATACGGAAGAATATATTAAAGTTTACGTTAAAGGCGAACATACGGGCAAAAGCGGCGTGACGCTTAAACGCCTGTTCCGCGACGGCGCGGAAGCGGAGCTGACCGAATAATCCGCTTTTTAAAGCCGTCACGCTGCGCTTATCGTCGGATAAAAATCAATTAATCGCTTAATATATACGGGTCAATTACTTATACAGGTCTATTACGGGTCAAAATCGGGTGCTTATGGAAAATTGTCTTTCTTTTCCGCAAAAGATAAAATTCAATATAAAAAGATTTTTCGTGCAGACCTTCCGCAGACGTACGGGAAAGGAGTATTCGGAATTTCTTACCCGCGGCATACGCGAGGACGGCAATAGGTTCAACAGGCAATATCCCTGGGTGTACGTGAGGCTTTTTGCGGTAACTTTCGTGCTGTTCGCGGTTTATCTTCTGATTCTGCGCTTTGCCGAAAACGAACTGTTCACGCCTACGGCTATGCTGTTGGCTTCGCTGGTTTTTAATCTGCCGTTTTTCGTGCTTTTGTACGAGCTATACCCCAAAAACGACCTCGGGTTTATGCCGCTTCTGGGAGCTCTGCTCATCGGCGGAGCGTTGGCGAACGTGCTTACCCAGATACTGTATTCGCTGTTCCCTTCGGGGGAAGGTTGGATTTCCGCTCTGCTTACGGGATTTTTTGAAGAGCTTCCCAAAGCTTTCGCGCTAATTGCCGCCATTGTTATCTGTAAGGCGAAAAATCCGTTCGTGGGATTTTTGTTCGGCGCGGCGGTCGGCTGCGGCTTTTCGATAGTGGAAGACCTCGGCTATATCTTCGTGTATTCCTCAGAATTGCCCGCGACCAACATTTCTACTACCGTTCAGCTGTTTATCATGCGCGGATTTTCTTCATTCTGCACCCATACGGTCTGGTCGGGCGCGATAGGCTGGGCATACTGCTATTTTAAAAGACATCTTGCAAATCTGTGCTTTTACGCTGTGCTTCTTTTCAACGTGGCGCTGCACGTGTTCTGGGATTTGCCTCTCGATGGTTTCGCGTACGTTGCCGACATCGCGGCGTGCTCCGTTCTCGCCGCGGCGGAAGGTATACTGATAGTTTCCAAAAGCAGAGCGAAGCTTTTGGAGGACGTTCGGGACGGGGAACAGAAAGAGTGCTATTTCGTCGCAGACGAACGCTCGCTGGATAAATCTGACCCTCTCACCTACGTGCACCGCGGCAGTTTAAGTCTTGCGGTAGGCGCGTTTCTTATGGCGGTGGTGGCCGTAATATATTGTTCCGTGCCCTTCCGCGAAAGCGTTTATATGCAGGCGTTCGGCGACAGCCAAAGCTTTGTCGAGTACGTTCAGGAGGGGTTGGAACTGCCGGTTTTAGAAAACCGCCCCTACGACGCAGACCTCGGCAATTACAGCGAAGAGCGCGTTGACGGAGAGCTCGTTTCCGTCGTTCAGAAAGTAAACTACGGCGGGTACGACTTTTATTACACTTATAACTGTAACCCGTTCGGCGGGCAATATTACCTTACGGATAATATAGCCGTGGAGTTGACGCGGGGCGGATTGACGTATACGGTTATGCGCGAAAAGCTGTTTAACGCGGGCGAGCTTTACGCTTCGTTTTTCAGAGTAAAAAACGACGTGACGGGCTTCTATTTCACCGAAAAAGGGGACGTGGTTGCCGTCGTTTACGACGCGAGCTTCAAGCGCGATTTATCGCAACCGCAATATACAGCGCTGTTTTACACGTTCGCCGCTATCGGCGGCTGTTCGGTTACGGCGTTCGTAATATTCAATATTAAAGCAAGGAGAGTAAAAAAATATGCTGACAAATGATTGTGTATTCTGTAAAATTTTACGGGGCGAGATTCCCTCGTCAAAGGTTTACGAGGACGAAAAGATGTGCGTTTTTAAGGACGTAGAGCCCAAGGCAAAGGTACACCTGCTCGCTATTCCCAAGGACCATTTCAAGCTCCTTTCCGAAATGGACGAAGAGCGCGCGGAAACGCTTAAATATATGTTGGAGAAAATCCCGCAGATAGCAAAGGATAACGGCTGCGAAAACGGCTATCGCCTGGTAATAAATCAGGGCGACGACGCGGGACAGACCGTGTTTCATCTGCATATCCATATCCTAGGCGGCGAAGATCTGCCCTGGTAAAAACGAGTTGAAAGGCACATATTTCGGGGGTAATTGATATGGATTATACTATAAAAAGCAGGGATATACAGCTTACGGTAACCGACGAGGGCGGTAGTATGCGTTCCGTAATTTATCTTCCAACGGGCGAAGAGAGATTGTGGCAGGGCGGCAAGGAGTGGGGCAGCCGCGACGTGGTAATATTTCCCGTAATCGGGCACGCAGACGCTTTCTGCGTAAACGGCGAACAGTACGCTCTTAAATCGCACGGAATAGTGCGCTATTCCAAGCTGTCGGTAGAGTGCATTTCGGAAAATTCAATAACTCTTTATCTCGTTTCCGACGAGCATACGAAGGAAAATTATCCGTACGACTTCCTGTTCAAGATACGTTATGAAGTAAAGGATAACGCGATAAAGGTGGTATATTTCGTTCAGTCCAAGGGCGGAAGAATGCCCTTTTACGTCGGCGGACACCCGGGAATGGTCGCGCCGAAAGGTGAGGCTGAAATAGAGTTTGCCAACGAAGAAAGCCCCGTGAATTATCCCGTGGGCTCGGACGGGGCTGTAAAAATACAAAAATTGAAGAGGTTTATCGCAAACAAACAGTTTTTTAAGGAATGTAAGACCTTGCAGCTCGGCTCGCTTTCGGGCGGCGCGGTATTCGCGCGCACGTTAGACGGATACGTTTACGAGTACAATTCCGATTGCCCTCTTCTCGCGTTTTGGTCAAACGAGGACGGCGGAGATTATATATGCGTCGAGCCTTGGTGGGGCATAAACGATTTTGCCTCCGCCCCGCGCGAGCTGTCGCTTAAACCGTATATCAATTTCGATACGGGTTTAGGCTCGGTATTTTCTTACACGTTGAGTATAAGCAAAGAATAAATATTTGTCTGAAAACGGTATAATATGAGCGCGCCGCGCGGATAACTCCGCGCGGCGCGCTCATATTTCTTACGTTCTTATATCTTACGTATTTTGTCTTATGCGCTCTTTAAATAATTAAAATATAGAGGGATAGTTTAGTATTTTTACGGTTAATCAACTCTTTTCATTCGTTAAAATTGTATTCCTCGCAGATTCGCATAGCGGCGTCTTTCACCGCGTCTTTAAGCTTTTGCGGCGTCAACACCCTTACGCCTCCGCCGAATGATAAAATTTTATTTACCAACGTTCCGTCGTCCGGCAGCCGCAACGAAGCTATAAGGGCGTTGCCGCGCGGTTCGATATTGTCTACGCCCAGCCACTCTTCAGCGTCGGCGAGCGCGTCCTTGCTTATTTCAAGCGTCACTTCGGTAAGCTGTTCGTTTGAATAATAGAAATTAAGCGGAATATCCTTTTTGTCTATCTCTTTCCTTTTAAAGGTTTCGCCCGTAAACCACGCCTTTTTAATCCTGCCTATCTTAAAGGTTCTGAAATCCTGTTTGGTATGGCAGAACGCGTAAACGTACCACACGTTCCGTTTTAAAATAAGCACGTGCGGGTCGATAACTCTTCTGCTGTGTTCGCCCCCGCGCGAGATGTAGTCTATTTCCAGCACGCAGTTTTCGTTTACGGACTGTTCGACTACTTTCATCTTGTCGCTGAATTTACCCGCGTCGCCCCAGGCCCCGCCGTCTATTATGATATTGCCGCTTACGGAAGAATCGTGCGAATCGCTCTTTTGCCGCCTCTGCAATTTTTCGAGAGCGGAAACCGCCGCCATGTCGTTTACCTGATCCGTCCACGCCGTCAATGCGTGCACCGCGGAAGCGTATTCGTCCTTTGTAAAATAGCCCGCGGGCAGTTTAAACGTGTCTGCTATGGTAATTCCGCCGTATCTGCCCCTCGCTACGTTTATTGGTATGCCGGATACGGCAAGCTCTTCAACGTAGCGGTATACGCTCCTTACGGATATTTCGTACCTGTCCGCAAGCTCATTTGCCGTAACTCTGCGCCTCGACAAAAGCTGCATTAAAATTTTGACCATTATCTGGTATTTCACGGGCATATCCTCCGTATAATATGATAACCTCGGTTACGCCTATAAACCGCAGATTATAAAAAATTTTTTAAAAATTTATTAAAAATATTTTATCATATATGACAATATCTGTCAAGTATTAGTATTATAATATACTCGTAAATACAAACGGAGGTGAAATTTATGACCTTTACTGCATATATTCAAAGACAAAAATCGTTGATACGGGCAAGACATACGGGAGATACCTTTTTAATCTGCGGCGACAGCTCCACGCCTTTGCGTTGCGTTGAAGAACTGTTTTCTGAGCTGGACAAACTTAAAGGACTGAATAAAGCCGAAAGAGCGGGCGTATTTTCCGTAAAGCGCGGGGAGAGGGCGCTCGTTTAATCGGCACGTTATAAACTCGTTATAAAAAGCAAAAAATATAGCGTTCCGCGGTAAATAACCTCGGAACGCAATCTTTGGTGAGGCTGCGCCGAGTATTTCGGCGCAGCCTCTGTTTATCTTGTAACAAGTTTTTCTATAAGCGCAACAATTGCGTACATTCCGCCTGCAAGCACGCACAGAATTATCGTGGAGGTCATTACCAGGTCGAGTTTGAAAACCTGACCGCCGTAGACGATGAGATAGCCCAACCCTGCGCGCGAAACTATATATTCGCCCATAATAGAACCTATCCACGACAGCCCTACGGCAACCTTCAAGGTATTCATAAGCTGCGGAAGCGAGGCGGGGATAACAAGCTTTATCAGGGTATCTTTCTTGCTTGCGCCCATAGAGCGCATAAGGGTAAGCATAGTTTTATCAACCTGCAAAAAGCCCGTAAGGGTGTTCATTATGCAGACGATAATCGAAACCAGCACGGTCATAAAAACAATGGCTTCGTACCCCGTGCCTATCCAGATTATGATAAGCGGACCCAAGGCGATTTTCGGCAACGAATTCAGCACCACTATATACGGCTCGAATATTTTTTGCAGACTATCGCCCGACCAGAGAAGAACGGCTATGCCATAGCCGAGGATTACCGCGATAGAGAAGCCTATCAGCGTTTCGGCAAGGGTAACTCCGATATGGTAAAACAGTTTGCCGCCGCGGTAAAGGTCGGCAATAGTCTGCGCCACGCGTGAAGGCGAGCTGGTTATAAACGGGTCTATTATCTTAGTACGGGCAAGTATTTCCCACAGCCCCAGCAGGGCGAAAAGCAGACCGAATCTCGCAACGTTTATCAGTATTTTTTTTCGTCTGTTGCGCTTTAAAAACGCCGAATGTTCGGGCGAGTAAATTTTGTTTTTCATATGTCGTATATCGTTGATTTTTTTGTTTCTCCGCGGCGTGCCGTAAGCTCGGTGCGCGCGGCGCGTCTCAAAGTCCCAGCTCGCTCCTCAGCAGTTCGAACGTGTATGCGAATTCGGGACTTTCTCTGCGCGACTTCGGGTTGTTGCAGCCGAAGTTTATCTCGTGTTCGGCTATTACGCAGGCGGGGCGGGAGGAAAGCACGATAACCTTATCGGAGAGCGCTATCGCCTCGGATATGTCGTGAGTAACCAGCAACGCCGTCTTTTTTTCGCCCTTTATGATAGCCTGAACGTCGTCGCAGACTTTGAGCCTCGTCTGGTAATCCAGCGCGGAAAAGGGTTCGTCAAGCAGTAGTATTTCGGGTCCCGCGGCAATGGTCCTTATAAGCGCCACCCTCTGCCGCATACCTCCCGAAAGCTCGGCGGGCTTTTTTTTCAAAAAGTCCGCCAGTCCGTATTTTTCGGCTAGGCGCAAAGCGTTTTCGCGCGTTTCGGGCGTGTTCTTTTTCTTTACTTCCAGGGGCAGGCGAATATTTTCCTCCACCGTACGCCACGGGAACAGCGCGTCGCGCTGCAACATATATCCGAAATCGCACTTTCCCTTTACTATCTCGCCGCCCGACGGCTTTATCAGCCCCGCCGCAAGCGATAAGATAGTCGTCTTTCCGCACCCCGACGGACCTATTACCGAAACGAATTGCCCCCGCGCAACGTCGAAACTAAGCCCTTTTATCGCCTGCGTTTCGCCGCTTAACGTGTGATAGGTATAGTCTACGTTCCTGAAAGAGAGAATCATGCGAAAACTTCCAGATATACCTTGTGCGCCGTTTCGGTAAGGACTAGGTCAGAGAAATTCACTCTCTTTGAAAGCTCGCCGGCGCTCTCTATAATGTCCTGCAACCGCGTGAACGCGCTCTCTTTCATAGCCATATCGGTTACCCAGGCGTCGATGGCTTTATAGCTCTCCACCGAAGTTTCGATAGAGGAAAGCGACGTGCCGTCGAAGTAGGGGGCGAGTTTTTCCGCGACAGTTTTTCCGTCGGTTTCGTTGATATACTTTACCGCCTTCGTTATGCCGCGCAGAAGCCCCTCTATTTTGCCTGAATTTTTGTTGATATAGCTCTGTTTAGCCATAAAGCAGGTGTAGGGCACTTCTCCCGCCTGCTGACCTACCGAGGCTACTATATATCCCTTGCCTGCCGCCTGATATTCGCTCGCCGTGGGCTCGAACATCGTGCAGTAGTCGGCTATGCCGCTCTCGAATGCGGAAGTCATCATATTGAAAGCCACGTCGTAGTTCAGATTTGCCGTAACCGAAAGGCTCTTCAAGGTATATTCAAAGGTCATAGCGGGCACGCCGCCCTTTCTTCCTGCTAATATTTCCTTGCCTTCGAGGCTGTTCCAGTCGAAATCGGGTTCTTGTTTTCTGCTTACGAGAAAGCTTCCATCGCGCTTAGTCAGCTGACCGAACACCTTAGGAGCGTCGGAAGAGCCGCCTATCGCTACGTAAATCGCCGCTTCGGGACCGCAGAAGCCCACGTCCGCCGCTCCTGAAAGCACCGCCGCCATAGTTGAGTCCGCGCCGCCGCCGTTGGTAAGCTCTATTTTGAATCCCTCGTCTTCAAAATATCCGAGAGAGTCGGCTAAGTACAAAGGTGCGTAGAATACCGAGTGCGTTACCTCGTTGATTTTGAGTACGCCGTCGTCCTTTTTACACCCCGCTACGGCGAACGGCAGCGCCGCGAGCATCACGACTGCCGCCAGAATCGAAAAAATAGTCTTTTTCAAATTTGTCTCCTTTATTGTTGCTTTTCCCGCCGCGCGGAATTCAGGGCGCAAAGTCGGGATATTCGTCAACAAAAACCGCAGAAAATTCTGCAAAAATAATTGAATATTACATATTATGCAACCCCGTTTACGTTTGACAACGGGGTAATATTTATCTTATAATAAAGTCGTATATCAAAAAAAACTTCGTGCTCAACCGCCGTATAATGCGGCCGCGTTGTATTTGCAACGGCAGGTTCAAGGAACTATTTATGGAAAAAACTTACAATCCCAAGGAATTTGAAGACAGATTATATAAAGAATGGGAAGAAAAGGGCTATTTCCGCGCGGAAATAGACGAAAATAAAGTGCCCTTTACCATTATGATGCCCCCTCCCAACATCACGGGTCAGCTTCATATGGGGCACGCGCTCGACAATACTTTGCAGGACACTATAACGCGCTTCAAGCGTATGCAGGGTTATTGCGCGCTCTGGCTTCCCGGCACCGACCACGCGTCTATCGCAACCGAGGTCAAAATCGTCGAACAGATGGCTAAGGAAGGTATAAAAAAGGAAGATTTGACGCGCGAACAGTTCCTCGAACGCGCCTGGGCGTGGAAAGAAAAGTACGGCGGAAGAATAGTAGAACAGCTTAAAAAGATGGGCTCTTCCTGCGATTGGTCGCGCCTTTCTTTCACTATGGACGAAAAGTGCTCCAAGGCGGTAAGGGAGGTTTTCGTAAACCTCTATAACAAGGGTTTGATTTACCGCGGATCGCGCATAATAAATTGGTGCCCCTGCTGCAAAACCGCCCTTTCGGACGCGGAAGTCGAATACGCGGAAGAAGATTCTTTCTTCTGGCACTTGAAATACTTTGTGGAGGGGGGCGACGGCGAATATCTGGTAGTCGCCACCACCCGTCCCGAAACTATGTTCGGCGACACCGCCGTCGCGGTAAATCCCGAGGACGAAAGATATAAACACCTTATCGGCAAAAACGTAATTCTGCCCGTTGTAAACAAGCCTATACCCGTAGTCGGCGACGAACACGCGGATATGACTTTCGGCACGGGTTGCGTTAAGATCACGCCCGCGCACGACCCCAACGACTTCGAAGTGGGGCTTCGCCATAATCTTGAAATAGTGCGCGTTATGAACGACGACGGCTCTATGAATTCCTATGCGGGCAAATACGAGGGAATGGACAGGTACGAGTGCCGCAAAGCGCTCGTGGAAGAGCTTAAACAGCTCGGCAATCTGGTAAAAATACAGCCTCACGCGCACAACGTAGGACATTGTTACAGATGCCACAATACGGTTGAGCCCATTGTTTCAAAACAATGGTTCGTAAAAATGCAGCCGCTAGCTCGCCCCGCAATCAACGCGGTAATGTACAAAAAGACGACTTTCGTGCCCGAAAGATTCGCAAAAATATATTATAACTGGATGGAAAACGTAAAGGATTGGTGCATTTCCCGTCAACTCTGGTGGGGACACAGAATACCCGTCTGGTACTGCCCCGACTGCGGCAAGGAAATATGCTCTAAGCAAGACCCCGTATCATGCCCTTCCTGCGGAGGAACAAACCTTAAACAGGACGAGGACGTTCTCGATACCTGGTTCTCTTCCGCGCTCTGGCCGTTCTCGACCCTCGGCTATCCCGACGATACGCCCGACCTCGACTATTTCTATCCTACCGACCTTCTCGTAACCGGCTACGACATAATATTCTTCTGGGTTGCGAGGATGATATTTTCGGGGATTGAACATATGCGCAAAGTGCCCTTCCGCGACGTACTCATTCACGGCATCGTGCGCGACGATCAGGGCAGAAAGATGTCCAAATCGCTTGGCAACGGCGTAGACCCGCTTATAGTTATCGATAAGTACGGCGCGGACAGCCTGCGCTTTTCGCTGTTGCAGGGCGTAGCGCCCGGAAACGACACCCGCTATTCCGACGCGAAGGTGGAATCCTGCCGCAACTTTATGAATAAGATATGGAATGCCAGCCGTTACGTAATTATGAACTGCGAGGGCAGGAATATCAAACCTATATCCGAAATCAAGCTTACGTCTGCGGATAAGTGGATAATATCCCGCCTTCAATCGGTAATCCGCGACGTAACCCTTACTTTGAACAAGTTCGAGCTGGGCGTCGCCTGCCAGATTCTGTACGATTTTATGTGGTCGGATTTCTGCGACTGGTATATAGAGCTTACCAAACCCGCGCTCTGGTCGGACGACGACGCGAAGAAGGACAACGCCGTTTCGGTTCTGTACTTCGTACTCGAAAACGCGTTGAAGCTTCTTCATCCGTTCATACCCTTCATAACCGACGAAATTTACAGAAATCTTCCCGGAACGGAAGGTTCGATAATGGTAAAAGAGTTCCCCAGATACAACGCAAAACTCGCGTACAAGAGGGAAGCCGCGGCGTTTGCCGGAGTAATGGAGATAATAAAAGCGGTAAGAAACGCCAAAACCGAAACGGGCTGCGCTCCGTCCAAAAAGGTAAATCTGTTTATTATGACCGAAAGCAAGCGACTTATTTCCGCTAATGCGGAAAGCATATCGAAGCTTGCGGGAGCGGAGGATATTAAGTTCGTTTCCTCCCCCGAAGAGGCGGGAGAAAAGGCGAGGACCGCCGTACTTTCGATAGGCACGCTGTATATTCCTATGGGCGAATTAGTGGATGAGGATAAGGAAAGGGAAAGACTGCAAACCGAACTCGATAAGGTGACGGCAGAAATACGCCGCGCCGACGGTAAATTGAATAATCAGGGCTTTATCGCGAAAGCGCCCAAAAAACTTGTGGACGAAGAGCGCGAAAAGCTTAATAAATACAGGGAAATGCGCGAAAAAATACTCGCTCAGCTCAATAATTTATAATATGACGATACGTAAAATTACGCCGTCCGACAGGTCGGAATACTTCAATATGGCGCGGGAGTTTTATTCTTCCGCCGCGGTTATGCACGACGTCGGGGAGAAAAATATCTCCGTCGCGTTCGAAGAGTATTTGCGTTCGGACGTTTACGCCGAATGTTTCATATTGGAGGACGGAGGCATAGCCGTGGGCTACGGTCAGATTTCCAAGACCTTTTCGCAGGAAGCGGGCGGTTTGGTCATATGGTTGGAAGAGCTGTTCATAAAAAAGAATTTCCGCGGCAAGGGTTACGGAAAGGCGTATTTCGACTTTATATTTAAAAATTATCCGGCAAAGCGTTACCGTCTGGAAGTGGAAAAAGAAAACGAAGGGGCGGTAAGGCTTTATAAATCCCTCGGTTTCGGATTCTTCGCATACGACCAGATGATAAAAGGTGAATAATGGCGACGAAAAAGAGTAACGGCGGTAAGAAGAAATCTTCTTCGACTTCCCGCGCGGTAAACAGCGCTAAGAGAGAGGCGGTAAAAGCCGCAAAAAAACACCCTAAGGCAGCGGCGGCGTTGATAATAGCTTTTATAGTGCTGTTGGTTGCGGCGATTATAGTAGTTTACGTTTTAAAGCCTGATTTTTTCAAAAATCTTTTCAACGGCGGTAAAGGCGGAACAACCGGTCAGGAAGTGGTTGCAGGTGAAGTAACCGAAATAAGCTCGGCGGATTTGTCTATACATTTTCTTGAACTTGGCGTTGCAAACGTCGGCGATTGCGTGCTTATAAAGGTGGGAGATACGGAGGTATTAATCGACGCAGGCGCAAAGAGCAACACCGCTCCCACGAAGGCTATGCTCGATTATTTCGATACGTATTGTACCGACGGTAAGATAGAATACGTAATAGCAACTCACGCCCACGAAGACCATATTGCAGGTCTCGTCGGTCAGCAAAGCGGTAGCACTCGCACGGGCTTTTTGTATAGCTACGAAATAGGCACAATCATTCAGTTTTCAAAGACCAACTCTAATTCGGTAGTTTATAATAATTACCTCGCCGCGGTAAACTATTGCGCGGAAAAAGGCACTGCCGTATACGGCGCGTTAGAGTGCGTAGGCACGCCTATATACCTCGACCAAGAGCAGACTATTTCGATGAATATTCTGTATCAGAAGTATTACGAAAACACCGCGTCGACCGAAAACAATTACTCGGTTTGTATGCTTTTAACGCAGAATCTTGGCGAGGATAAGAGCAACAACTACCTGTTTACCGGCGACTTGGAAAAGAGTGGAGAGCAGTCTTTGGTTGAAAGCAACCCTAATCTGCCCCATTGCGTTCTCTATAAAGGCGGACACCACGGCAGCAGTACCTCTTCAAACGACGTTCTTTTAAATAAAATAACGCCCGAAAATATCGCAATCTGCACCTGCGCAGGCACTTACGAATATGCAACCAAGCCGTCGTCTTCAAGCAATCCCGAACAGGCGCATTTAAACACGTTCCCCACGCAGGAGGCGATAGAAAGAATGGCAAAGTATACCGATTGCGTGTATATAACAACTTTGGGTGTGCTTAACGAAGATTATTCCACCAAAGAGTTCGTGCCGATGAACGGAAATATTGTGTTCTATTACGGCAAGGGCGAAGAGGAAACTGAAAAATCGCTTAAACTGTACTGCTCTAACAATTCCAAAAAGCTTAAAGAAACCGAATGGTTTAAAAACAACCGCAATATGCCTTCAAGTTGGGCGTCTTAGCGTCAGACTGATAAATTGCGTTTAGAAATTAAATATCTTAACGATTGAAACGCCGCCGCGCTATGTTAGCGCGGCGGCGTTAAAACTACTTATAAAATTTAAATTATCAAAGCTTACTTGGCTACTTTTTTAAGCAAAGCGTCTACCGCGGTCTGCATTTTCGCAAGCGCCGCTTCCGCGTCATCCTTGTTGTTAGCCTTTACCGAATAGTAAATTTTAAGCTTGGGTTCGGTGCCGCTGGGGCGCACGCAGATAAAGCTGCCCGTCTTTAATTCGTAATAAACGCAGTTTGTCTTGGGCGAGCCGATAGGGGAGGTTTCTCCCGTAGCCACGTCGGTCTTTATATCCTTGGAATAGTCGCGCACGGAAGCAACTTCGTAAATGTCGAACTTGGTAACGGGCGTTACTTTAAGCGCGTCTACCACGGCGTTCATTTCCTTCATTGCGTTCAGACCCTTGTACTGAATGGAAACGTTGCAGTCGAGCACGTAGCCGTATTTCTTATAAATCTCGTTCAGTCTGTCGAATACCGTCGTACCCTTATAGGTATAATAGCAAACCATCTCCGCGCACAGCATAGAAGCGACTACCGCGTCCTTATCTCTCGCGTGAGTGCCGCGCAGATATCCGCAGCTCTCTTCAAAGCCGAACACGTAGGTGTGGGAGTGATCTTTTTCCCAAAGCTTAATCTTTTCGCCGATAAATTTGAAACCTACGGGAACTTCGAACAGCTGTACGCCGAAGCTCTGGCAAATCGCCTTAGCCATACCCGTCGTAACGAACGACTTGACAACCGCCGCGTTTGCGGGAAGAGCGCCGTCCTCCTTTAAGCGGGTAAGTATGTAATCGAGCAAGAGTATGCCCACCTGATTGCCGGAAAGCGCTTCGAATTCTCCCTTGTCGTTCTTGACGGCAACGCCTAATCTGTCGGAATCGGGGTCGGTGCCGAATACAACGGTTGCGCCTATTTTGTTTGCGAGCGCGATACCCATCGAAAGGGTTTCTTTAAATTCGGGGTTGGGCACCTGAACGGTGGAAAAGTCGGTATCTTTTTTAATCTGCTCTTCTACGACAGTGGCGTTGATGCCAATCTTTTTGAGAATGGTGGTTACCGGCACGTATCCCGAACCGTGAACGGGGGTGTAAACCAGCTTCAAATCCTTTCCGCACGCTTTAACCGCCTTTTTGGAAAGGGTGAGTTTTTTAAGCTCTTTATAATACTTTTTGTCTACCTTAGAAGGTACGGGCTTTATATACTTTTTAACCTGTTCTTCGGTAGGTTCGGGCGCGCCCAGATAGTCGGTGATTTTTTGTATGCTTTCGACTACTATCTTTGTGTCGTCGGGGCTCATCTGCGCTCCGTCCTCGCCGTAAACCTTATAGCCGTTGTACTGCTTGGGGTTGTGCGAAGCGGTTACCATAATGCCCGCTTTGGTGTTAAGCTCTCTAACCGCGAAGGAAAGCATAGGCACGGGGTGAACGTCGGAAAAGAGATACGCCTTGATGTCGTTTGCCGCTAAAACTTCCGCCGCGGCTTTGGCAAATTCGTCCGATTTAAGTCGGGTATCGTAAGAGATTACCACGCCTCTGTCCATAGCTTCGCGACCGAGACTTTTAATAAATTCGGAAAGTCCCTGAGTGGCGCGTTTAACCGTGTAAACGTTCATCTTGTTGGTGCCGTAGCCGATAATTCCGCGCATACCCGCCGTTCCGAATTCAAGTTCCGCGCCGAAGCTGTATTCTATTTCTTCCGCGTTATCCTTGATGGCGGAAAGTTGTCGTTTGCCCTCTTCGCAAAGTCTGGTGTCGTTCAGCCAGCTTTCGTAAGCCGCTTTATAGTCCATTACTTTATAGCCCCCAAAAAATTATTATTAGCGCTTTTAACGCGCCTTATATCCATAACATTATACAAAAAAATCCCCGCCTTGTAAAGGGGGGGATAATAAAATATTTATATTTTTTATAAATAAATTTTCAATTTTTGTCAAGTTTGTCAAAGAATTACAGGTCGTTTCCGCGGAAAAAATCCTCGCGGGAGGGAACGCGATCCTTTTCCGGTCTGACAATCGTGTTCTTGTCTACGAAATATTTGAGATTGTTTCCGTCGCAGTAATTGACGAACTCGAAAGCTATAAGCATAAGGTAGCTTGCGGGGAGGGTTATAAGGAATCCCGCCCCGAAAGTGAACGTAATCGCCGCTACGTTTATCGCAAGGATAACAAGAGTGAGAACGAGCATATTCGAGAATACTTCCAGAAGATTTCTGCCGCTGCGCGTAAAAGAGTATGCAATAGCCTTGCGGTTTGTCGATTTTCCGTAAATCAACGAGGGCAGCCAGTTGGTCGTAAAGGTCATTTTAACCGAAACCAGCACAATTATTACGGTGACGAACAGGAATATCTGCACAAGCCACGGCAGGAAATCCAGCAGAAGGAAGAACAGAGCATACACGCCGATAAAGCAAATTATGTCGTAAAGAATGGTCAGGGGAACGTAAATCAGGTTATACAATGCCGCGTTGCCGAGATTTTTGACCAGCGTTCTGAAAAACGGAGATTCTGCGTGAAGAGCCATTTTGTCGTTTATTACGCAACCCGTCGCGTAGTTGCCCAAGCCCTGAAACCATCTCTGAACGAAGTATACGGCGATAACCAGAATTATAGCCCAGATAAATTCGCCCATACGTGAAGTTATAACCTGCACAAGCTCTGTAAACCCGGGTTTAATCTGCAAAAGGCCGTCGCTCACCGTCGAAAGGCTTAAATCGTTTAGCCCTTTTCCTATCAAAACGAATGCGTTTTGCAGCGTTTCGAATTGAGAGGTGTCTACAATTTTAATTATAAAGGGCAGAATCGCCGCAACGTAAAGACACGCCGAACATAAAAAAACTATAAGCCTGTATAACAGCAATTTGTAAGTGGTTGAAAAATTATCCACGAATACGTGAAAGGTATGCTTGAATTTCATAATCTCCTCTCATAAACCGAAAATTATCTCAGGTCGACGTGTTTGAAAGTGAATTTGTTTCCGTTTATAACAATATATAAATAGGTGTTGGCGGAATAGCGGGACAGGGTCCCGGGGTTCAGAAGGGTAACGCCGCCTTCCGTATCGGCTTTGGGTATGTGGGTATGCCCGTAAAGCGCTATCTGCGCCCCGACCTCCTCCGCGCGGTAAGCGAGGCGGCTGAGGGTGGATTTTACTCCGTATCTGTCGCCGTGGCAGGCTAAAATTTTAATGTTTTCCACCTGCAACTCCGCTTCCCTGTCGCCCGCCGGCATTATATCGCAGTTGCCGTTGAGCACTATGGTCTTATCGGGAAAGCTTTTTTTTATCGCGTTGCCGTCCCCCGAAGTGTCGCCGAGGTGAATTATATAGTCGCTCTCCGCAAAAATCGGATACAGCTTTTCCTGCGCGGCGCGGTTGCCGTGGCTGTCGGATATTACTACTATGGTTTTCATAGCTTTTTCGCTAAATCCGCAAGCGCGCGGTAGCGGTGCGAAACCGAATTTTTCTCTTCGTCGGAGGCGAGCCCGAAGCTCTTTTTAAGGTCGTCGGAACAGAACAGGCAGTCGTAGCCGAATCCGTTTTCTCCTATCTCTTCAAAAAGTATCCTGCCGTAGGTGCGCCCCTCGCCGAAAACCGCCTTTCCGTCGGGGAAACATAAGCACACCGCGCACTCGAAATGCGCCTTGCGGTCGGATATATCGTCCAATCTTTTAAGCAGAAGTTCCCTGTTGGCTTTGTCGCCCTCTCCCGAAAACCTCGCGGAATAAATTCCGGGTGCGCCCCCGAGGACGTCTACGCACAGCCCCGAATCGTCAGCGAGCGCGGGAACGCCGAGCTTGTCGCAAACCGTTTTAGCCTTTATATACGCGTTTTCCTTAAAACTTTTTCCGTTCTCCGCTATATCTCCTTCGAAGCCCGCTTCCGTCATAGGAATAACGCGTACGTCCTTGAATATTTCTTTGATTTCGCGTATTTTATTTGCGTTGCCGCTTGCAACGACTATTTTATCGAGATTCATAAATCAATTATATACCATAAAGTAAGAAAAGTAAAGGGGCAACCGAAAATTAACTTACCATTTAAGTCGGTGAAGCTCGCCTTCCGTCTTTAAATTTTTAAAACAATTCTGCCTCAATCCTTCGTATACTGCTATCGCCACCGAGTTGGAAAGGTTCAAAGAGCGGGTTTCGTCTATCATAGGTATGCGCAGACATTTATCGGGGTGTAAAATAAGCAGTTCTTCGGGCAGACCTTTCGTCTCTTTGCCGAAAACGAGGAAATCCCCTTCCTTGAACTCCGCGTCGGAATGTCGCTTTCTGCCTTTCGTGGTAAAAAAGTAGAAGTTGCCTTGCGGGAAGGCTTTTTCCAGCTCCTCGAAGCTGTTCCAATAGGTTATGTCCACGAAATGCCAATAGTCCAGCCCCGCACGTTTAAGATACTTGTCGCTTACCTCGAAGCCGAGCGGCTTAACGAGGTGAAGTTTACAGCCGGTAGCGGCGCAGGTGCGCACTATGTTGCCGGTGTTCTGCGGTATTTCGGGCTCTACGAGTACAATATTGAACAATGTTTTTTTCTCCGTCGTCTTATTCGGGTTTATGTATATTTTACTATTTTCGCGGATAAATTGCAAGCAAGTTGGCGGCGGCGGTATAAAGCGCTTAAATTTAATTTTCAAATAATTGACAAACGCGCCTTCAAACTGATAAAATTTATATGTACGAAATTACTTTGGAGAAAATATTGTAATGTCTATATCTACGGTGTTGGAGATTATCAACAGCCTGTTCTACGTTTTGGGCGGCGTAGCCGTATTTATGATAGGTATGGAGCTTATGGGCTCTAATCTGGAAAAGGCCGCAGGCAAGAACATTCGCAGCCTTATGTCCAAAGCGGCGAAAAACCGCTTCACCGGCATAGGCACAGGCGCGGCGGTTACCGCTCTGGTAAACAGTTCGTCGGCGACGACCGTTATGATAGTCGGCTTCGTAAACGTAGGGCTTATGACCCTTTCGCAGGCGGCGTCGATAATTATGGGCGCGAACATAGGCACGACGGTTTCGGCGTTCATTATGGCGCTGTCCTCGGGCGGGGCGGAGCTTGAAGTTTCGGCGGTGTTCGCCCTCGTCGCTTTTGCCGGTCTTATGATGAATATGATAAGCAAGAACGACAAAACAAAGCGCTTCGGCAACATACTCTCAGGTCTGGGTATGATATTCGTCGGGCTTCACGTTATGAGCGCTGCGGTCGGTTCTCTCACGGCGGAAGGCAGCGAGGTCAGAGGGGTCATAGAGGGTATGTTCACAAGCCTCGGAAACGGCTCGACCAATCTCACGTGGGAAGTTTTCGTCCTGTTCTTCATAGGACTTGTGCTTACTGCGGTAATGCAGTCGTCCGCGGCTATAACCGCGATAGTTATAACCCTCGCGTCGTCGGGGCTTATGAGCCTGCAAATGGCTATGTGCGTGGTGCTCGGCACAAACGTAGGTACGTGTTTCACGTCGGTTTTGTCGTCGATAGGCACGAACACCAACGCAAAGCGCGCGGCGTGCGTGCATCTTTTGTTTAATATTTTAGGCTGTATCATCTTCATCGTCCCCGTGGCCATATGGGGAGGAAATATCGCCGACTGGCTGTCGAGCTTCATTCCCAATACCAAGTGGCAGATAGCGGTGTTCCATATGATGTTCAACGTGATAACCACGGCTATTCTGATGTGGTTCATCAAATATCTTGTAAAGCTTGCCTGCCTGATAGTTCCCGATAAAAACAAAGCTCCTTCGGAAGAGAGCACTGAAATCCTCGACGTTCGTCTGTTAAAGACGCCCGCCATAGCCGTGGGGCAGGCGCGCAAGGAAATAGTAAAGATGAGCAAGCTTGCGTTTACCAACTATAAGCGCTCGCTTGAAATGCTTTTAAGCTACGACGTCTCGCAGAAAGGCGAGTTCGCCGAAACGGAAAAACAGATAGACGAGCTCAACAGATATATAACCCAATTCCTAGTTAAGCTTTCCTCTCAGGAAATTTCGGAAATCGACGAAAAGAAGGTGTCGTCCTTCTATCACGTGACCTCGGACATAGAGCGCATAGGCGATTATGCCGAAAATATCGTGGAATATGCGGACGAAATGATAAAATCAAACGCGCAATTTTCGCCGCACGCCGTGGAAGAGATAAGGGAGATGGATTTGTATCTCACCGAGCTGTACAAAAACGTGGAAACGGCGTTTTCAACCCACAATATGAGCTATGAACAGAATATAGAGCTTGCCGAGCGCGAAACCGACGAAATGTGCGTGAGAATGAAAGAATCGCACATACGCCGCACCAACGAGGGCAGATGCTCGCCCGAAGCGGGTTCGGTCTACTTACAGCTCGCCATAAATATGGAGCGTATAGGCGACCATATGCACAATATTTCAAATTCGATAAAATCCTACGTTCCTCAGGAAGATAAGTAATTTTATTAAACCGCATAAAAGCAGACGACCCGTAACGTTACGGGTCGTCTGCTTTTAAAATTTAAAACAACCGTATAAAAAACCGCTTGTTTTAATTGGTTTGTCTGTCCGCGATTCGTAAATGATCCGAAATTAAAAAAACGGAAAATCGCTTTTGTTTAGTCATAAGGCGACGCTTAAAGCCGTCTTTTAAATTCTACGGAAGCGGCGCACGCAAAATATACGCCTTTCGCTCCCCGCTTTAAAAGTTGAGCGGTCGCCGCGTCGGCGGTTGCACCCGTAGTCATAACGTCGTCTACGAGGATAATCGTTTTTCCTTCGACCGCCTTTCTGTCCGCGCGGAAGCAGCCTTTAAGGTTTGCTTCGCGCTGTTTAAGATTGAGCGTTTTCTGCTCTTGCGTATCCTTCAATTTGGTAAGCGCACCGCCGCAAACGGGCAGATCGAGCCTTTTCGACAAGGCTTCGGCAAGAAGTTCTGCCTGATTATAGCCCCTGCGGCGTTCCGCTCTCCGCGTCATAGGTATATAGCATATCGCGTCCGCGTCGGAAAAGCAGTCGCATTTCCGGGCTATGAGGTCGGCGAAAAACTCTTTGAGATAAGCGCCGCCGCGCTTGAATTTGTGTATCAACGCAATGCCGCCGCCCTCGTAAACTATCGCGGAAACCGCCTTTTTATATAGCGGAGCCTGCGCCTTACATTCGAGGCAAAGTTGGTTTACGCTCGTGCGCCTGCCGCACAGCGGGCAGACGTTTCCGTCGTTGAATATCACTTTGCTTCTGCAATCCGCACAGAGGTTGCCTCCGTCGAAAATTTCGTTTCCGCATAAGTCGCAGGTGTAATTTTCGGGGAACAGCTCTTTCGCTGCGCCGTTCAATAAATCTTTCAGTTTCATAGCCTTAAATCTCATTCGCTATGCGAAAGCCGACCGCCTTAAATTGAAAGTAATGCGGTCGGCTTGAATATCATTTTAGATATTTTTTTAATTGCTCGCTGCGGTTGCAGCTCTCCCAGGGCAGGTTATCCTTGCCGAAGTGCCCGTACGCCGCCGTTTGCAGATAAATAGGCGCGCGCAATCCGAGCGTTTTTATTATGGAATAGGGTCGCAAATCGAATTCCTTTACGACTATGTCCGCTATTTCACCGTCGGAAAGCTTTCCCGTGCCGTAAGTGTCGATAAATACGGACACGGGGCGGGATACGCCGATCGCGTAAGCTACCTGTAATTCGACCTCGTCGCACAGCCCTGCGGCAACGAGGTTTTTGCAGATATACCTTGCCATATACGCCGCCGAACGGTCAACCTTAGTGCAGTCCTTGCCGGAAAAAGCTCCGCCTCCGTGCGCGCATCTTCCGCCGTAGGTATCTACGATAATCTTTCTTCCCGTAAGTCCGCTGTCGCCTTCTGGTCCGCCTATCACGAAATTGCCCGTGGGATTGATAAAAATTTTGGTGTTTTCGTCGAGCAGACCGCTCGGTACGGTGGCGCGTATCACCTTTTCGTAAATATCTTTTTTCAACTGCTCCTGCGTTACGCTTTCGTCGTGCTGGGAAGATACCACTATCGCCTCTATACGCTTGGGCGTTTTTCCGTCGTATTCCACCGTCACCTGAGTTTTTCCGTCGGGGCGCAGGTAAGTCAGCTCTCCCGACTTCCTTACGTCGGTCAGCTTAATTGCTAGTTTGTGCGAGAGAGACAGGGGCAGGGGCATAAGCTCTTCGGTTTCCCTGCAAGCATAGCCGAACATCATTCCCTGGTCGCCCGCGCCGAGTTCGTCCTCGGCTTCTCCGCCCGCTTTGGCTTCGAGCGAAGCGTTTACGCCCATAGCTATATCCGCGCTCTGCTCGTGCACGGCAACGGTAATATTGCATTTATCG
The DNA here is from genome assembly GCA_964509935.1 of uncultured Clostridia bacterium. Classification (GTDB taxonomy): domain Bacteria; phylum Bacillota; class Clostridia; order Christensenellales; family Borkfalkiaceae; genus Coproplasma. The sequence continues at coordinate 40,806 of CAZDZH010000001.1, read as the reverse complement.
TACGCGAAATTGCCGAAGTCGTAGCCGATGCGCTTTATGGTATCCCTCGCAATTTTCTCGAAATCCACCTTTGCGGAAGTGGAAACTTCGCCCATAATAAGCAGTCTGTCGTACGCAGCGCAACACTCTATCGCGCAACGCGCCATTTTATCCTGCTTTAATATTTCGTCTAAAATTGCGTCGGACACGTTGTCGCACAGTTTGTCGGGGTGTCCTTCGGTTACGCTTTCGCTCGTAAAAAATTTTTTCATTGCGTTTTTCCTCTTGGTTGATTGTAGTTTGTATTATGTAAAAGATTTCCGCCGCGCCTAAAGGTAAAGCGGATAAGAAAGCCCCGCTCTTACCGAGCGGGGCAAAATAACCTTTTATTTATCCCATCGGTACGGCATTAGCACCTTGCATGGCAGGTTGCTGTGTGGTCTACGGGCCGGTCCCTCGCACACTCTTGATGTTTGTACAACCATTATAATAGCTAGCCTCGTGCTTGTCAAATAAAATAATACAACTAAGTTGCATTTGCGCGTTTTTTATTTTATAATACAGTTATGAATTGTAAACTGTGCCCCGTAGAGTGCGGAGCCGACCGCGACCGCGCAAGCGGCTATTGCGGCGTCAGGGGCGTTAAAATAGCCAAGTATTATCTTCACCCGTACGAAGAGCCGCCCGTGTCCTTTTCCAAGGGCAGCGGCTGCGTGTTCTTCTGCGGCTGTTCGCTTAAATGCGTTTTCTGCCAGAACTACGAGCTTTCGCGCGCGGAGCGCGGAAAAGATTTTTCCGCGGAAGAGCTTGCGGCGGTGTTTAAAGAGCTGGAAGAGGCGGGGGCGGATAATATCAATCTCGTAAACCCCACCCACTACGTAAGGGAAATTTCGGCGGCGTTTGAGCTATACAGACCGAATATTCCCGTTGTTTACAATACGCACGGTTACGAAAAGATTGAAACTCTTCTGTCGGCAGATAAATTCACGGATATTTACCTTCCCGATTTGAAATTTATCGACCCCGCGCTGTCCTTTCGTTATACGGGCAGGCGCGATTATGCTGAATACGCTTTGCCCGCCGTGGAATTTATGGCGAAGAAGCCGTTGAAGTACGACGCGGACGGAAAGATGCTTTCCGGTTGCATAGTGCGCCATCTCATTCTGCCGCTCGCCGCGTACGACAGCGTGAATATAGTTAAATTCGTTTCGTCTCTGCCCGAAAGCGTGCATTTCAGCCTTATGAGCCAATACACACCTTTCGGCGATATAAAAAATTTCAGAGAACTGCAAAGAAAGATTACCGACAGGGAGTATAATAAAGTCCTTGCGGCAGTGGAAGAGTACGGGCTGAGAAACGTGTTTTTGCAGGACAGGCAGAGCGCAACCGAAAGCTTCATTCCCGTATGGGATTATTAGAACAGGCTCTGTTACTACTTGCGGTCGATTTTCGGCTATTCGACCGCAAATTGTGATTCGGCCTTAGATTAAAATTTTTTTAAATGCGCTTGCGCGTATGCGGGAACGTACTGCACCTCCGCGATTTGCGAGCGATAGCGAAAGTATTTATTATGTTGATAAATTTATCCGAAGTAACCTTTTCTTACGGCGACAACTTAATACTCGAAAACGTGAATTTCGCCGTAAACGAGGGCGAAAGAATAGGTCTTATAGGCGGGAACGGCGAGGGTAAAACTACTCTTATAAAGCTTATGCTCGGCGAATTGACCCCCGACTATGGTACGGTTACCGCAAAATGCGGAGCAAAGTTCGGCTATCTCGAACAGAACGGGGGCCTTGAAAGCTCTTCAACCGTCTATGCGGAAATGCTTTCGGTCTTTAAGGAAGAGCTTGCCGCGCTCGACAGGCTAAACGACCTCTCTTTAAAAATATCAGAGTGTGAAGATTACGGCAAGGACTACGCTGCGTTAGCCGCTAAAATGGAGGCGGCGCAGAAATACGTCGCCGCGCACGACTGTTATAACGTAGAGGTGAAAGTCAAAACCGTTCTCAACGGAATGGGGTTCGAGAGCTTTTACGACCGCACGGTGTCCACTATGTCGGGCGGTGAAAAAACGCGCTTAAAGCTTGCAAAGCTTTTATTGGAACAGCCCGACCTGCTCGTTCTGGACGAACCTACCAACCATCTGGACGTAAAAACGCTTTATTGGCTGGAAGATTACCTTTCCGCATTCAAGGGCGCGCTTCTGATAGTTTCGCACGACAGATATTTTTTAGACAAGATAATTTCGCGCACGCTGGAAATCGAAAACAAAAACCTGCTGTCGTTTACGGGCAATTATTCCAAATATAAGATTTTGAAGAGCGAGCGCAACGCTCTATTACTCAAAGAGTACGAAAAACAGCAGGAAGAGATAAAAAAGCTGGAAACGTACGTGGCTAAAAATATAGTCAGGGCGACTACGGCAAAGTCTGCGCAGAGCAGGGTAAAACAGCTCGATAAAATGGAGATAAAGCAAAAGCCTTTCATTCCGCCCAAACCGCCCGCGTTTAAGTTTACCTATTCCCAACCTCCCTACGAAAGGGTTCTTTCTGTGAATGATTTGAACCTCGGAATAGGCGGTAAACGGCTTATATCCGGCGGGCAATTTACAATAACGCGCGGCGAAAAAGCGGCGATAGTCGGCGAAAACGGAGCGGGCAAGTCCACTCTTTTAAAGTATATAGTAAACAGCCGCGACGATGCGGTTAACGTCGGGAGATACGTGGAATTTGCCGTTTACGATCAGGAAAACGCCAACCTCGATCCTGAAAATACCGTCTTGCAGGAGCTGTGGGATAGGCACGTCGCGTATTCTCAGACGGAAGTGCGCGCAAGCCTTGCGCGGTGCGGACTCGTGCCGGAGGATATGGATAAAAAGGTAAAATCTCTGTCCGGCGGGGAGAGGGCAAAGCTTGCGCTTTGCGTGTTTGAAAATTCGCACGGCAACGTGCTGGTTTTAGACGAGCCTACTAACCATCTCGACCTGCCCGCAAGGGAAAGTCTGGAACAGGCGCTGAAAAATTTCGACGGCACTGTGTTGTTCGTATCCCACGACCGCTATTTCATTTCCGCGATAGCCGATAAGGTTATAGAGATAGAGAACGGGCGCATATCCTGCTACGAAGGCGGCTACGAAGCCTATACGGCAGAGAAACGCGCGCTTTCGGAAAAGCGCGAAGAGGCGGCGCGCGTTGAAGCGGAAGAAAAGCGGCGGGAGGACAGGCAAAACTCTTACCGTTCCAGAAGGGAGCGCGCGGACGAAGCTAACAAAAAGGCGCGCATTAAGCAGATTGAAGCGGATATATCCTCTATCGAACGCCGCGAAGCTGAGCTGAACGAAAAACTTTCGGATTCGGCGATTACTTCCGATTATAAAAAATTAAACGCGGTTCTGGCTGATTTAGAAAGCTTGAAGAGCCGCCTCGAAGAATTATACGGCGAATACGAAACGCTCATTTAGGCGCGGAGGCGAATTATGAAACGCGATATAAATAAGGAAGCGGCGGCAGCCGCTACGGACGAAGAAGAGCTGCCTTCCAAGGGGATACGCAGGCTCTTCGACAAATTTAAAAACATAAAGAGCGGGTTAAGTCAGGTCAGCGACGTGATGGACTTTGTCAACGACTTCAAGAAGAACAAGTATCACGTAAAGCGCCGCCTCAATCTCATCTTTTTGGCGTTATCTTTGATTTTCGCCGTATTGTCGGGGCTCAACTTCGTTTTCAGCGGCACGCTTGACAGGGTTGGCGCGGCGTGGGATATAACCGTATACGCTCTTCTGGGATTGTATGCGCTTACTCTCGTCGGCATAGGCGTTGCGGAAATGCTTTACAGGCGCAACGTAACCGTTCAGACGACGAAAGCGTACAACAAAGCCCTTACCGTTTTTCTGCGCATAGTGCGCACGATTTCGCTTATAATGAGCGCGGTTACGTTTGCCGTCACTCTTATAGTCGGCGATCTGACGGGCAAGGCGCTTGCAATGAATATTATAGTGCGCGTATTTTCGGTGATAATGTTTATTATCTCGCTCTCTTCGAGCATATCTAAAATTTTCGTAAAGTTTATCGTCTGGCTTAAATCGCCCGTGAATAAAAGACAATTCAGGTTCGTCGCGACGGAATGGTATTGCAAAGTCAGCTCCGACTCTAAGAGCAACAAAGCGGTTAAATCGGTCAAGAAGGTAAAGGAGAGCAGGATAGAGGGCGCGCAAAGGGCGATAGACGAATATCTTTTAAAATCTCTCGGCAAAAAATACATGGATAAAATCAAGGCGAGCGATATAGCCGCCGCGGTGGAACAGGCGCCGCCTTACGACAGGGACGACGTGGAGGGGACGGTTAAAAATATCTTCGAATACGCGCAGGAAATGAAAATTATCGTCGACAACCCTTGCGACGAACTTGCGTTCAGCGGAGATTTAGGCAAAAAACCCAGAAAGCCCGTTGAAGAAAACGGAGCGACCGACCTGTTGAAAAAGTTTTTCGGAAAAAAATAAATAAGGCTTTTTATAGTTTTTCTTTAATTGCAGGCAAATTATTTCTTATAAAATTATAGGCGCGACGCGCGCGGCATTAGCCGCGCGCGTCGCGCCTCTTTTTTTGCGAAGTTGCGTTCCTGTCTCGTTCTGACGGCGGTAACGACCGATAGACACCGTTGCGGCGTAAGCTTCCAAAACTTTTTGGCAAGCGCACGGTAAACATCGTCCGCCTTGTTAAGAATAATAACTTAAACAGTAATTATTTTTCCAACTTTGTATTGTTTGCATTGTCATATATAGAGAATTCTGTTTTTCCACATTTTGGGCAAGCAAACGCATGGATTTCATATTTTTTTCCATTTTCCACCAAAATTAAATTTGCCAACGGAGAACTCGTTAACTTTAATTTACCTTTAATCTGGTATTCAATATTACAATTCGGACATTTCATTTAAAAAACACCTCCCTTTATTAATGCAAAAAATTTAAAGTAAATCGATTTACTATTATGAGACTTGCGCAACGCAATTTAGGTGCTTGGTTAAGCTGCACGCTTAAAACTCCAAAGACTTTTCGATATACGCTTCAAGCTCGGATATGGGCAGGCGAATCTGCTGCATGCTGTCCCTGTCGCGCACGGTAACGGTGTCGTTTTCCAGCGTATCGAAGTCCACGGTAATGCAGAACGGAGTGCCTATCTCGTCCTGACGGCGGTAACGTTTTCCGATAGACCCCGTTACGTCGTAAGTTACCGAAAACTTTTTGGCAAGAGCACGGTAAACCTCGTCCGCCTTTTCCGAAAGGTTTTTCTGTAAGGGCAGAATCGCCGCCTTGTAAGGCGCAAGGAAGGGGTGCAGGCGCAAAACCGTTCTCACGTCGTTTTTAGCTTCGTCAAGCACTTCTTCGTCGTACGCGTCGGTAAGGTATGCGAGAACCATACGCTCAACGCCCAAAGACGGCTCTATTACGTACGGCACGTATTTTTCGTTGGTTACGGGGTCGGTATATTCCATACTCTCTCCGCTCTCCGTCTGGTGTTGCGTCAAATCGTAGTCGGTTCTGTCGGCAACGCCCCAAAGCTCGCCCCAGCCGAAAGCGAAGTTATATTCAAAGTCGGTCGTAGCCTTTGAATAGAAGCACAGCTCTTCGGGAGAATGATCGCGGAGTTTCAGATTCTCTTCTTTCATGCCCAAAGACAAAAGGAAGTTTTTGCAGTAATTTTTCCAGTAGTCGAACCATTCGAGGTCGGTGCCGGGCTTGCAGAAGAATTCCAGCTCCATCTGTTCGAATTCCCGCACGCGGAAAATGAAGTTTCCCGGCGTAATCTCGTTGCGGAAGGATTTACCTATCTGACCTATCCCGAAGGGCACGCGCATACGGGTCGAGCGCTGTACGTTTTTAAAGTTTACGAATATGCCCTGCGCCGTTTCGGGGCGGAGATATACCGTGTTTACGCTGTCTTCGGTAACGCCTTGAAAGGTCTTGAACATAAGATTGAACTTTCTTATGGGGGTAAAATCGCTCTTGCCGCATACGGGGCATACTATGTTCTTTTCTTTAATGAATTCTTCCAAGGCGTCGTTGTCCATAGCTTCAACTTTGACGTCGAGGTTGTGCTTGTTTACGTAAGCTTCCACAAGGTTGTCCGCTCTGTGTCTGGTCTTGCAGTTTTTGCAGTCCATAAGCGGGTCTGAAAATCCGCCTAAATGTCCCGAAGCTTTCCATGTTCTCGTGTTCATTAAAATGGCGCAGTCAACGCCCGTGTTCAAAGTATTTTCGGTAACGAATTTTTTCCACCACGCTTTTTTTACGTTGTTCTTGAATTCAACGCCCAAAGGACCGTAATCCCACGTGTTGGCAAGACCGCCGTAGATTTCGCTTCCGGGAAAAATGAATCCCCTGTTTTTGCAAAGCGCAACAAGTTTTTCCTGCGTTACCGCTCTCTTTTTTTCAGCCATAATTAAAACTCCTTCGGCGCACTTGGCAACAATGCGCACATAAAAATATATAAATATTTTAGTGAAAAGCTCGCTTTTAGTCAAGCAAATAAACGCGTTTTGCCCGCCTGTACTTATTTTGCTTTGATTCCGGCTTAACCGGCGCGTTTCAACGCCGCGTTTGCAGTCAATATTTTTAATTATTTCCAAAAAAGTTGCGGTAAACTATGTACTTTTTGCCATCTCTTATGTTATAATACTAACGTATATTGAAAGGTTAAAATACTGTCATATTAAAAAATGAGGTGGCGAATGCTCAGCGATATTGAAATTGCGGAAAGTTGTAAGTTAAAGGATATAAGGACGATTGCCGAAAAATTGGGGTTAAAAGAGGACGACCTCGAACTCTACGGCAAATATAAGGCTAAAATTAATCTCGACAAGGTGAATCCCAAATCAAAACTCGTTTTGGTTACCGCCATTAACCCCACGGCGAGCGGCGAGGGTAAAACGACCGTGTCGATAGGTCTTGCAGACGGAATGGCAAAGACGGGCAGAAAGGTCTGCCTCGCTTTGAGAGAGCCTTCTCTCGGACCCGTTTTCGGCATAAAGGGCGGAGCAGCGGGCGGCGGCTACGCGCAGGTAGTGCCTATGGCGGATATAAATCTGCATTTTACGGGCGACCTGCACGCGATTACTGCGGCAAACAACCTGCTTTGCGCGATGATAGACAACCACATATTCCGCGGTAACGCGCTCGGCATCAAGGAAGTTTACTTCCGCCGCTGTATGGATATGAACGACAGGGCGCTACGCGATATAACCTTGAACTGTCCTGCGGGCAATATGAAGGGCTGCACCTCTTACGAGCGCAAGGAGGGCTTCGAAATTACCGCCGCAAGCGAAGTTATGGCAGTGCTGTGCCTTGCGCGCGACCTCGCCGACCTGAAAAAGAGAATAGGCAGCATAATAGTAGGCGTTAACGGCGACGGCGCTTACGTGTACGCGCGCGATTTGCACGCGGAAGGCGCTATGACAACGCTGTTGAAGGACGCTATAAAGCCCAATCTCGTTCAGACGCTCGAAGGCACTCCCGCGATAGTCCACGGCGGACCGTTCGCGAATATCGCCCACGGTTGCAATTCGATAAGGGCGACTTATACCGCAATGACTCTCGCCGATTACACCGTTACCGAAGCGGGCTTCGGCGCCGACCTCGGCGCGGAGAAATTCCTCGATACCAAGTGCAGGGTGGCGGGCATACAGCCCGACTGCATAGTGGTCGTCGCTACGGTAAAGGCGTTGAAGCTTCACGGCGGAGCGGATAAAGCAAATCTTGCGGAAGAGAACCTTGCCGCGTTGAAGGCGGGCTTGCCCAACCTTTTAAAGCACGTAGAGAATATGAAAAACGTGTATTCAAAGCCCGTAATAGTGGCGATGAACCGCTTCTTTACCGATACCCCCGCGGAGATACAAACCGTGCTTGACGCGTGCGCAGAAGCGGGCGCGCAGGCGGTGTTTACCGACGTGTTTTTAAAGGGCGGCGAAGGCGGCGTAGAGCTTGCCGAAGCGGTGTGCGCCGCGTGCGATAAAAAGAGCGAGCTTACCTTCGCTTACGACCTAAACGACGACATTAAAACCAAAATAGACGGCATAGTAACCAAGGTTTACGGCGGCGACGGCGCAACTTATTCGGAAATTGCCGACAGGAAGATAAAGGAAATAGAGGAAAACGGGGTGCGCGGCTTGCCCGTAATAATAGCAAAGACTCAGTATTCGCTCTCCGACGACGCGACTCTCCTCGCCCGCCCCACGGGGTTTAAAATACACGTCAAGGATATAATATATAAGGGCGGCGCGGGATTTATCGTCGCAGTCGCGGGCTCTATAATGCTTATGCCCGGTCTGGGCAAAGTGCCCTGCGCGGAAAAAATAGACGTGGACGAAAACGGAAAAATCACGGGGCTTTCCTAATATTTTTGCGGCTTAGCCGCATAACAGCTTGCGCGCGTTTAAGTAAATTAATTTAAATTTTGATAAATACAGGAAGATTTATGCAATTACCCGAGGCAACTAATTTCATAGAACAGATTATAAACGAAGAACTGGCAGCAGGCAAGTTTGAAAGTCTTGACAACAAGCTGTGCGTGCGCTTTCCTCCCGAACCCAACGGCTATCTACACATAGGACACGTAAAGGCGCTGTGTATCAATTTCGCAGTAAAGGAAAAATACGGCGCGAAGCTAAATCTGAGAATGGACGACACAAACCCTGCAAAGGAAGATTACGAGTACGTAGATTCTATAATCGAAGCCGTAAAATGGCTAGGATTCGAGTACGATAATCTGGTTTTCGCCTCCGATTACTACGACAAACTTTACGAAATAGCGGAAAAATATATAAAGGACGGCAACGCGTACGTTTGCGATTTGTCGGCAGAGGAGATAACCGCAACGCGCGGCACGTTGACTCAGCCGGGCGTAAATTCGCCCTACCGCGACAGGAGCGTAGAGGAGAATTTAAAACTTTTCCGAGAGATGAAGGAGGGCAAGTATCCCGACGGAGCGAAGGTTTTAAGGGCGAAGATAGATATGTCCTCGCCCAACGTTAATATGCGCGACCCTGTAATTTACCGCATAGCTCACGTTCCCCATTATCGTCAGGGCGACAAGTGGTGCATCTATCCGATGTACGATTTCGCTCACCCCGCGTCGGACGCGATTGAGGGCATAACTCACTCGTTGTGCTCGCTGGAATTTGAAAATCACCGACCTCTTTACGATTGGGTGATAGAAAAGGCGGGCTTTGACGCCCCCGTGCCCAGACAGATAGAGTTTGCGCGCCTTAACATAACCAACACGCTTATGAGCAAGCGCTACCTTAAAAAGCTTGTGGACGAAGGCTTCGTCCGCGGCTGGGACGATCCGCGTATGCCTACTCTGATGGGCTTAAAAAATCGCGGAGTACCCGCGGCGGCGTTGAAGAAATTCTGCGCGGACGTAGGAGTGGCTAAGGCATATTCGGTCGTAAAGCTCGCGCAGCTCGACGAATGTATCCGCGACGAGCTCAACCGCACGGCGGAGCGCGCTATGGCTGTGCTAAATCCCGTAAAGCTTACCGTAACAAACTACGAGGGCGAAGAGGAGCTTGAATTTGAAAAGAATCCCATAGACGGTAAGGGAGAGGTTCGCCCCGTAAAGTTTACGGGAAGCGTGTATATCGACAGGGACGATTTCGCGCTCGTTCCTCCTCCCAAGTACAAGAGGCTTACCAAGGGAGCGTTCGTAAGGCTTAAAGCCGCGTATATCGTGCGCTGCGACGACGTGGCGCTCGATGAGAACGGCGAAGTGAAAGAAATTCTGTGCACGTATTTCCCCGAAACGCGTTCGGGAAGCGGAGTGCAGAGCGAGATTAAGGCGAAAGGCGTAATACACTGGGTGGACGCAAAGTACGGAAGGAAAACGGAGTTCAGAAGGTATCAACCCCTTCTCGGCGACGAGCAATATCCCGATCAGGATTACGCGGAAAGACTGAATAAAAACAGCGAAACTGTATATTACGGCTATGCAGAACCTTATATAGCCGATTGCGAGGACGAAAAACCTTTCCAGCTTATGCGCACGGGCTATTATAAAAAATGCACGGACGGCGGATTGGTGCTCTCGGAAATAGTTACGCTTAAAGACAATTTCAATAAATAAGCTTTCAATAAGTAAGCGGTCGAAGTATCGCTAATCGGTCGCAATCGACCGCGAACGCGAAAATTCCGATTAAACGCAACCTCAAACCAAGAAACTCTACCGAGAGGTTAATAAAATGATAAAAATTATTCTTATAATAGCAATATGCGCCGCAGCGTTGGCAGGGCTGATATACGGCGTTTGTAAGGGCTATACCAAGACGTCCACCTGGGGCGGCGCGGCTGTCGCTACGGTGTGCCTTATCCGCCCGATAGCTTCTAAAATTCCCTCCGACGGTAATTTTTACGGACTTATAGTCCTCGGTTGCACTCTGGGCGTTATGCTCGTTTTCCTCGGTCTGTTCTATCTTGTAAGAAAGTACATAAAAAAGGCTATGAACGCAGGGCAGCAGCTGTCCTACTATAAAAAATACGACGAAAGGGAAGAGAACACCCAGCGCATCTTAAACGCAATAGATAACGGCGACAAAAAGGAATACAGGCGCAACGCAAAGCGTAAATTCAAACAGTCTACGGGCGCGTGGGGCGTAGTAAACCGCGTATTCGGCGCTATAACTTCGGCTATCAACGGCGCGGCTATCGTGGCGCTTATAGTTTCTTTTCTGCTTCTCGTCCTCGATTTTGCGCAGATTTCTGCAATAAACGAGTTTATCGGCGACGTGCTCGGCAGTTCGTGTTGGCTGGATTACGGATACAGATTCGCGTTCGACTTTATTCTGGTTTGCCTTATGGGTATGAGTCTGAGATTGGGCTATAAACACGGAATAGCGTCTTCCGTCAACGCAATAATTATTCTCGCGCTGGTATGCGGGGCAGGTTATCTTTCCTATCATCTTGCGTTCAACGTTCAGGCGTTTATAACGCTGGCGGAGAGCCTCGCCGCGGGCGGGCTCGCGTCGTTCCTCAGTCAGATATCCGGCATACTCGAAACTATCGGAATCACCGGCGTGAACGTCGCGCAGGGCATAATATGCCTAGGTATATTCCTGCTTCTCGTTATAATCGTAATCGTAATATCCTTCTTCCTTCCCGGTTGGGTGGATAAGGTTGAAAAAGAGCCTGTTTTCAAAGCGGTAGACGGGGCTCTCGGCGCGTTGATTTTCACTGCTTTGCTGTTCGGCGCGCTTGCGTTTATAGGCAGCGTCGTATATACCCTTAACGACCTTGCCGTGTTTGAAAAGTTCAATGCTTATATGGCGCAATCCCGCGTCGCTGACTGTATGTATCGGTACAATCCCTTCAACGCGTTGCCGTTCATTCGCGATCTGCCCTTGCGCGGCTGGTTCGGCGAAGCGGCGTAGCCCGCCTGAACGTCGGATTGACGAAAAGCGTGTATTTTCGAATAAGACGACGATACTTGCTTGTCGACTTAAATCATAACAATATATAAAGCCGCGGCGCGCACTTTTTACGCGCCGCGGCTCTTTCATACGTTTAAAAATATGGCGTTGATTAGCCGTAAATCTACGATTAAACGCCCTTTTCGTCGTAGCTTTCGCAGCAGGTGCAATGCTTGTCGTCGCAGGTGCAGCCTACCTGAATTTTATCGAGAGTGCAGTTGCAACCGTTATAGTTGTGCTTGCAACCAGAAACGTCGCAAGCGATGCCGAAATTGATATTTTCCATATATACTCCTTTGGGCGGCATGCCGCCTTACAAGATAATTTGCGCTAAACGCGCTATAATTATTCGCTTGCTATTGACAAAACGCAGTTTTGGGATTAAAATTATAGCGATAAACAATCACAGGAGTGCTACTTATGCAGATTATATTGTTGCAGGACGTCAAAGGTCAGGGCAAAAAGGGCGACCTTATCGACGTCAACGAAGGTTACGCGCGTAACTTTCTTATAAAAAAAGGTTTGGCGGAGGCGGCTACCGCAAATAAAATTAACGAATTGAAGCAGAAAAAAGCTTCGCAGGACTATCACAAACAGGAAGAAACAAAGGCTATGCAGGCTCTCGCCAAGGAGCTTAAAGGCAAGCAGTTCACGGTTTCCATAAAAGCCGGGCAGGGCGGAAAGGCGTTCGGCTCGGTTACGGGCGCAAACGTTTCCGACGCGCTTAAACTTGCAGGTTACGACGTGGACAAAAAGAAAATCATTCTGCCCCAAACCATCAAAAACGTTGGCGTTTACGACGTAGATATCAAACTTATGGAGGGTATTTCCACAGTTATCAAGGTAAATGTGGAGGGGGCGGAATAATCCTTTGAAATCACGCGCTGAAAAGGCGTTACGTATATTAAAATTAAAATATGTTTATAAACAGGCGGACGGTCGCAATGACCGTCCGCCGTAATTTTTATAATGCTGTTTTAATATAAAAGCTTTTCAGGCAATATTCAATCATATAAAGCCTCCGCCGCCTCCGCCGTGCCCTCCGCCGCCGAATCCGCCGAATCCGCCGCCTCCGCCGAATCTGCCCACACCGCCTCCGCTCATTCCCGAAGAAGAGGGGCGCGAAATCATCTTGGAGACCATCTTTGTACCCGTCGTGCGCAGTAAGTTGCTGATAACGACAAACTCGATATACATATCGAAGGGATAAATCGCCCAGTCGGGAGGAGCCACGGTTAAAGCCTTGAATTTATCTTCCCACTTGTCGGTTACGTTTAGAACCTGAGCGTACGGCAATACCTTATAGTATAATTGCGGGTCGTCCTCAAGCATGGCTTCGAGTCTGTCCTTTTCCGCGTAAAGTATAAAGTTCTTAAAGCCTATTATGCCGTTTAGCTGCTCAGTATACTTTTCCGTCCTGCATATAATCCACACCGAACACGTAGAAACGGCGAAACCGAACACGCACATAACAATTTTGGAAGCCATACTCATCACCGCGTCTGGCATAATGAGCACGTACGCAGCAGAACACAGCGCGCATATAGCCGCAACTCCCGCTAAACCCAAAACCAGCTTTGCGCGTGAAATTTTAAGCTTTAAATACATTAAAGATTCCGTAAGTCCGTATGCGATGAACGTGGGTATCAGCATAATAAGGCACTGGAACAGGAACAGTTTTGATGATATGGTCGTCAACGTAACCACTATGGGTATAAGCGAAAGTATCAGTCCGCCCAGAAGGGCGAAAATTATCGATACGGCGATACTTTTGTTATTATAAAGCCCGCGGTGCTTGGAATTTACGTCCTTGGTAACTGAATCGACAGTCTTATAAAATCTGTTTTCAAGGTCGTTTACCGTAACCGAATCCCCCCTTGCGAACAGGTCTTCGTACATTCTTATTTGATGCGAGGGCGAGTCGGTCGGCAGATGCGTTAAAATTCTTATAAACTCGGGGTTGTCTCTGTCTTCCAGATTTATTTTAATATAGCCCTTGTTCGCCCAGTAATAAATGAGCGAGGTGACGTCGGAGGAATCCACCTTGTTGTCTATGAGTTTACCCATTACCAACGGGTCCATATCGTCGGGAGAGGTGAAATTTACTATCGGCGTCAGTTTATCCTTGTTGAACGCAAGCAATTTAACGGCGAACAGCCCCGCAAGAACGGCGCACCCGATTACCGCCACTATAATGGGCATAGGGTCGAAAGAGGTGGAGAGGGCTCCCTTTTCGAATTTCAATTCAAAGGTGATTCCCTCGTATTTCGCAAGGTCGGTTACGGTTGCCGTTATTGTATTCGTCGCGCTGTCGTAATTGAATTTATCGTTCTGGGAAACCGAGGTATTGCCTATAAACAGATCGGCGGAAGAATAGCCTTTCGGCAGTTTAAGGGTAACGTTCGCTACGGCTATCGGGCACGACCAGTCGAATCCTATCGCGTTCAGATATATGGCGTCCTCGCTCCCGGGCTTGGTTATTTCAAAATCGTATTCTATGCGGAAGGTCTGCTCTTCGCCGCCGCTCTTGTTTACGCCGTCGGTTATCTTCATTACGAGATTGTACATATCGTTAAAAATAGAGCCGTCATCCGCGGTTTCGAACTCTATCGAATAGGGATAATCTTTAAGAGTATTCCCGTCTTTAAGCTTTACGCTGACGTTTTTTACCTTGTCCCCCGCGTTTACGGGCAGGTAGTGCATAATACCGGTATGCCCGTCGTAATATTTTGCGGATATATCTTCGCATACGTGCATAGTTCTGTCCGACTTAATATCGTAAACGACTTCGTAAAGTGATATGTGGTCGTGAAAGTACGAAGAATCCGCGTGCGCAGAGGTAGTAATAGCAGGCAGCAAAGCCGAAAACACGGCTAATATAACGACAAGCGCGGCAAAAATCCGCCGCAACCCTTTTGTCTTTATCATATTTTCCCTCTCATATTTTTAAAGGGCGGCAACCGGTTTCGCCGCCCTTTTTATAAGTCGATTTCCCGCGTGAAAGCGCGGGAACGCAATCAGAATTTAACGGATACGTTCTTTCTCTCTTCTTCGCTGTCGAGCTCGAAGTAGGGCATCTTTTCAAGGTGCATAAAGTTAGCTATAATAGACTTGGGGAATATATCCTTGTCCGTGTTGAAAGATTTTACCGTGCCGTTATAATACTTTCTCGCGGAAGCGAGCTCGGATTCTATCGATTTAAGTTGATTGGAAAGATCCAAAAAGTTTGCGTTGGCTTTTAGTTCGGGATATCTTTCGGCTACGACGTTAATGCTCTTGATGGCGTTGGAAAGGTTTGCGTCCGCTTCTATCTTTTCAGAGGTAGTGGAGGCGTCTATCGCCTTGTTCCTCGCCTCAATAACCTTTTCAAGAGTTTCGCTTTCGTGCTTTGCATAGCCTTTTACCGTCTCCACGAGGTTGGGTATAAGGTCGAACCGCTTTTTGAGGTAAACGTCGATTGTAGCAAACGCCTCTTCCGAACGGTTTTTCATTCTTACGAAATTGTTTCTCACGCTTATCGCCCAGCAGACGAGGATAATCGCCAGAACAATAATCAAAGCGATTACGCCTATGGCTATCCAGCCGCCCGTTCCGATTAAAAGATTGTTCATGAATTTTTCTCCTGAAAAGTTAAATTTTATTGTTTTTAATTTCGTTTAAAGCGCTCTTCAAAAACGCTTCCGCGATAGAATCTTTCCTTACCGCGGCAAGAGCGTCGTCGGGGGTAAACCAAACCGCCTCTTCTATTTCGCCGGTATCGACTTCCACGTCTCCGTTTTCGGCGACTACGAGATAGTTAAGCATAAGGACGTTTCTCGGCTCGTGATATCTCGACGACATATACTTGTATTTTACTACGTTGAGTTTGGTTTCTTCCTTAAACTCGCGCGTGACGGCTTTTTCCGCCGTTTCGCCCTTTTTAACGTAACCCGCTATAAGTATATAATCTTCCTGACCCAAGTGCTTTGCAAGTAAAATTTTATCCTTCGTTCTGTTGGTTACCACCATCGACACGGCGGTAGCGAATTGCGGAAAACGATATTCGCCGCAATTTTTGCAATAGGGGACAAGCCCTTCCTGCTTGTGTACCACAAGCGCAAGTTTTTCGCCGCATTCTGTGCAATACATAATCTTTCCTCCTTTATAAGATTTTTATTACCAATATATTATAAATTAATTTAAAGTAAATTTCAATAGCTAAAACGATTTTTATCTAAATTTTAATATCTTTTCACAATTTTTAAATAAGTTTGACATATTCGGCTTTATAATATATAATTATCATAGATTAATTATGAAACAGGGGAATTTTCTATGACTTACGACCAGGCGGAAAGCTTGTTGAAAGAACACGGACAGGAGCATCTTTTGCAATATTTCGGTGAAATTTCCGAAAGCGAAAAAGAGTATTTGCTTGACGAAATATCCCGCCTTGACTTTTCGGTGCTTGAAAATCTCGGCGAAAGAAGGGGGGGAGATTTCGACAGACTTTCTCCCGCCGACGCTATCACGAAAGAGCAGATTGCTGCGGACAGGCAGTCGTACGAGGACGCGGGTATAGCCGCTATCAGGCAGGGAAAGGTAGCCGCTGTTCTTCTTGCGGGCGGTCAGGGCACGCGCTTAGGCAGCGATAAACCCAAAGGTATGTTCGATATAGGCGTATCGCGGGAATTGACTATTTTTGAACAGCAGATGAACAATATCGCGGAAGTTACGGCAAAAGCGGGCAAGGACTTTCATATATTTATTATGACAAGCGCGCGCAACGACGCCGATACTCGTGAATTCTTCGCAAAAAAGAACTATTTCGGGTACGACCCCGTTAAAATACATTTTTATATACAACAGGTTGCGCCCACTTGCTCGTACGACGGCAAGATTTTTCTTGAAGAGAAGTGGAAAATTTCAACTTCACCCAACGGCAACGGCGGCTGGTATTCTTCGCTTTTGGGCGCGAATCTCGGCGGCGTTCTCGAAGAGAATAATATCGAGTGGCTTAACATATATGCCGTAGACAACGTTTTGCAGAGAATTTGCGACCCCGTCTTTATCGGGGCTACGCTTAAAAGCGGCTGCGCCTGTTCGGGAAAGGTGGTAAAAAAGGTCAGCCCCGAAGAGAAGGTGGGCGTGCTCTGCAAGTCCGACGGACTGCCCGCAATAGTTGAATATTACGAGTTGCCGGAGGCGGACGCTAATCGCCGCGACCCCGACGGAGAACTTACTTACCGCTACGGCGTAATACTAAACTATCTGTTCAGCGTAGAGGGACTTAATAAAATTTATAACCGTAAACTGCCCTATCATCTGGCAAAAAAGGCTATTCCGCATATTGAAAACGGATTAAAGGTGTTCCCCGATTGCCCTTGCGGATATAAATTCGAGACGCTTGCGGTAGACCTCGTGAAATTGATGGGCTCCTGTCTTGCGGTGGAAGTGGAAAGGGAAAGAGAGTTTGCTCCCGTAAAGAATAAGACCGGCGTCGACAGCGTTGAAAGCGCCAGGGAGCTTTTAATTAAAAACGGTGTAAAGCTTTAAATAAAAGTCAATAATTCGGTAGGTGTGATATGAAAAAGATAACGAAAGTAATCTTATCCGTCGCCGCGGCAGTATGCCTTGGCGCGACGGCTCTTATGGCGGGTTGCGCGGACGGACGCGACGGGAAGGACGGAGTTAGTTTAGATTGGTACGCCATTTATCAGGCGGTAAACGAAGAAAGGGAGGCGAACGGCGAACAGCCGCTTACTTACGGCGAATTCGTTCAGTACTATCTCTCTGAAAGCGTTACTTCCGAATCATCCAAGCAGATAGCGATGAACCACTCGATGCTTTCAAGCGTTTCGGTTTTCTCAACCTTCAATTATACTACTACGATACCTCAAGGATTCAGCTCTCAGACGGTAAATTACAGTAAAGTGGGCGCAGGCGCGGGGGTTATAATAGACCTCGATAAGGATAACGGAAACGCGTATGTCGTTACCAATTGCCACGTTGTGTACGAATATTCCGCAAATACAAAATTCTGCAATAACGTAAAGCTTTTCCTGTACGGGCAGGATACGATAGGCACTAACCTCAATCTGAAGGGATATTATGTTTCCGGAACGAACGGACAGATTGCCACTTACGAGATTACCGACGATGAAGATTACTGTATAGAGGCGGAGGTAATCGGCGCGTCAATGACTTACGATATAGCCGTTTTAAAGGTTACGGGCAGCGAAGTGCTTAAACGCAGTTCCGCTGTAGCTGCAACCTGGGCTTCGGACGGCGACCTCGCCTCTGTAAAGGCGGGCAACGAGTGCTATCTTGTCGGCAATCCCTCGGGTTACGGCACAAGCGTAACTTCGGGAATAATTTCTGTGGACAGCGAATATATAACTCTGGATTTGAACAACACTTCCTCCAATACGTCCGACGACATAAAGTACAGGGTAATGCGCACCGACGCGGCGATTAACGGCGGCAATTCCGGCGGCGGCTGTTACAACGCCAACGGCGACCTGATAGGAATAGTTAACGCAAAAAATATTGCGGACGAAACCGACAATATGGGCTATGCCCTGCCCGGCAGCAACGTCAAGAGGGTAGTGCAGTCTCTTATCGACAACGCGTCCTATACTACGAGGTTGAACAGCTTCGGCATTTATAAAGCGGAAACGGGCATAGTTACCACTGCCCAGACCTATGCCGACGCCAACGCGGTCAAGCACGAAGTGGTAAGGGTAGAAAGCTTTGCTACGGGTTCGCGCTGGTCGGGCGTACTGCAACAGGGCGACGTCATAGAAAGAATCGAGGTGGGCACGCTTGCAACCTCCACGACGGGTACGATTTTCTCTTCCGAGCTGTCTGGCTTTACCGTAAAGGACGGAGCCGACGTGACAAGAAGCTTTGTACTGGACGACTTGACGCTGAGCGTGCGCGCGGGCGATACGGTTAAACTCACGGTAACGCGGAACGGCTCGACTATGTACGCATACGTGACCTATTCTACAATAGCTTCTCTGTCAAAATCGAGCTGATGTGGCTCTGATAATAGTGAATTGTCAGATTAATCGCAACGCTTGGCTAAGAAAAAAGGTAATAAAATCAAACTGTTTGCAACGGTTTGCTAAGAAAAATGGTAAATAAATCAAAGCCGGCGGCTTTTTTCAAGAAAGCCGCCGGCGGTTTTTTTCTGTATACTAAACATATTTTTACGGAAACGCATATATAAAAGGCGATTAAAGCTCGTAAGGCGTAACCTGATATACGTAGTAGTTTAGCCAGTTGATGTAAAAGAGGTTTGCGGTGGACGACCAGTTCATCTTTACTTTGGTCATCTCCTTGTCAGCAAAGTAATTTACGGGCGGCTTTATGGGCAAGCCCTTAGCCTTGTCGCGCTCGTATTCCTTTTTAAGCGTGTCCCTGTCGTATTCCATATGTCCTGTAACGAACACCTGTCTGTTGTCCGCGCTCTTTATTATGCTTGCGCCCGCGCGCTTGGAATACGCCAGAATTTTAAGCTCGGGCACGAGCTTTATGTCCTCCGCGTAGATTATGGTGTGCCGCGAATGAGGCATATGGAACTCGTCGGAAATGCCTCGCATAAGCGGCTCTATGGTGTCGTCGAAAACGCGTTGGTGCGCGAATATGCCGAAGCATTTTTCCTTTAACGGGTGCTTCTTTATTCCGTAGAAATAGTGCAAAGCCGCCTGCGCGCCCCAGCATATGAACAGGGTGGAGGTTACGTTGGTCTTGGTCCAGCTTAAAATATCTTCAAGTTCCTTCCAATACGCAACTTCCTCGAATTCCATATTCTCCACGGGCGCGCCTGTGATTATCATTCCGTCGAATCTGCGGTTTTTAATCTCTTCAAAGCTCTTGTAAAATCGCTCTAAATGCGCCTGCTCGGTATGGGTGGGGTTGTAGGTCGCCGTCCTTATAAGGGTTATGTTTACCTGTAAAGGCGAATTGGATAGCAACCTCATAAACTGCGTTTCGGTGGTTTCCTTTGTGGGCATAAGATTTAAAATGGCTATCTCTATGGGGCGTATCTGCTGTGTGTGCGCCCTGTCCGAATCCATTACGAAAATCCTTTCGCCCGTTAAAATTTTATAAGCAGGTATGTCCTTGTCGATAACTATCGGCATAACGTTAATCCTCTCGTGAAATTTTTGCCGCGCTAAGTTTTGCGCGGCTTTCAAACAGCTTTGCGGTTTAAATGTTATTCAGAGCCTGTTCGAGGTCGGCTATTACGTCGTCGGGGTTCTCTATGCCTACCGAAAGCCTTACCAGATTTTCGGGCACGCCCGCCTTAACCAAATCTTCTTTGGAAAGCTGTCTGTGAGTGGTGGAGGCGGGGTGAAGAACGCAGCTTCTCACGTCCGCGACGTGCGTTTCCTGCGTTATCAGCTTTAAGCTCTCCATAAAAGTGCGGCAGACGGCTACGTCGCCCTTAATGCCGAAGCTCATCATTCCGCCCTGACCGTAAGGCAAATATTTTTCCGCCAAAGCGTGATATTTGTTGCCTTTAAGCGAAGCGTGCTTTACCCATTCTATCTTGGGGTGCTTGCTTAAATATTCGGCAACCTTTGCGGCGTTGGAAGAGTGTCTCTCCATTCTCAGCGCAAGCGTGTCGCAACCTATATAGGAAATATAGGCGTTCTGCGGCGCCATAATCGCGCCCAAATCTCGTATCATCTGCGCGCGGCATTTTGTGCCGAAAGCTACGGGCAGGTCTGCGTAAACCAAGCCGTGATAGCTTTCGTCGGGCACGTTGAACGAGGGGTATCTGGGGTTGTCTTTGAAATTGAAGTTGCCCGCGTCTACTATGACGCCGCCCAGCGCCGCCGCGTGTCCGTCGAGATATTTAGAGGAAGAGTGCAGAATTACGTTAGCGCCGAATTGCTTCGGGCGGCAGAGCGCGGGTGAAGCGAGAGTGTTGTCAACCATAAACAAAACGCCGTGCTTTTTTGCGATATTCGCTATTTTATCGAAGTCGAGCACTACTATCGCGGGGTTTGCTATCGTTTCCGCTATGATAAATTTCGTGCGCCCGTCGATAAGCTTTTCAATGTTTTCCGCGCTGTCGTCGGGGTCGAAAAATCTGCACTCTATGCCGAGCTTGGGCAGGGTCGTTCCGAAAAGATTGAACGTGCCGCCGTAGCAAGCCTGACTGCAAAGCACGTTGTCGCCGGACTCTGCAACCGTAAACGCGGCGAGAGCCGTAGCCGACATTCCCGAAGCGCAACCTATCGCGGCTACGCCCCCTTCGAGAGCGGCCACTTTCCCTTCAAACGCCGCAACCGTGGGGTTGGCAAGTCGGGTATAAAAATAACCGTCGTTTTTGAGGTCGAAACAGTCAGCCATAACCTGGCTGTCGCCGTAATAGAAGGTAGTGGATTGGCAAATCTGCGGAATCCTGCTTTCGCCCGTTTCGGGAGAATAGCCTGCCTGTACGCACAGGGTGTCGATTTTGTACTTTTCCATAATCTTTAATATCCTTTTAACTGTCTTTCAACGTCGCGCTTCAAGTCGCGCTGTTTTATGCTCTCTTTTTTGTCGAAGCTCTGTTTGCCGCGGCATAGGGCAACCTCTACTTTTATCAGATTGTCCTTGAAATAAATGGAAATGGGCACGAGCGTCATTCCTTTCGCGTTTATTTTGCCCGTAATCTTGTCTATTTCGCTCTTGTGCAAAAGCAGTTTTCTGTCGCGCTTGCTGTCTTTGGAATTGAACGCGCCCGCTTTGTCGTAAACGGGTACGTGCATATTTTTAAGCTGCACTTCGCCTCCGCGTATAAAGCAGAAGCTGTCCTTTAAATTGCAGTTGCCCGCGCGCAGAGCTTTTACTTCCGCGCCTTCCAGAACTATGCCGGCTTCGAATTTTTCTTCTATAAAGTATTCAAATCCTGCGGAGCGGTTGTAAGCGATGGTTTTCATAAAAAGTATTATACCACAAAATAAAATATAATGTAAAGCGGTTGACAAGCTTAAAGATTGCGCGTATCTTAAATCTTTTCCGTTAGCCGTTTTTCGGCGTTTTCGCCTTGGCGGTTTATAAGCTTTGGTCGGCAAGCGCAAATTCAACGCGCATATTGCCGTAATCGCAGCCGACGACCTTTATTTTAACGTTTTCTCCTATTTTATAGGAGTGTCTTCGCCCTTTCAGCAAAAACTTGTCCTCGAAAAATTCGTAATCGTCTTTCGGCAGAACTTCTATTCTTATCAAACCCTCTATTGTGTTGGCAAGCTCGGCAAATACGCCGAAAGCGGTAACGCCCGAAATTACGGCGTCGTATTCTTCGCCTATCCTATCCTGCATATACACGATTTTGTATAAGTCGTCAACGTCTCGTTCCGCCATATCCGCGCGCCTTTCGCATTCGCTGGTATCTATCGCCGCGTCGTGCGCGATAGGACCGTAAGCGCGCACCGCGCCCTGCAAATCTCCGCAGATAAGGCGTTTAAGCACCCTGTGCACGAACAGGTCGGGATAGCGCCGAATGGGCGAAGTAAAGTGGCAGTAGCAATCCGAAGCCAGCCCGAAATGCCCGACGTTCTCATCGCTGTAACGCGCCTTCTGCATAGAGCGCAACATAACCCTGTTCACGACAGAGGAGTAAGGCTTGTCCTCAACCTTTTTCAATACCCTCTGATAGTCGTACGGGGTAATTTCGTTTACGTCGCCCGCGGCGTTTACGCCTAAATCCCTTAAAAACGAAAAAAAGGTCGAAGCCTTTTCGGGCGAAGGTTTTTCGTGTATTCTGTATAAAAACGGGGCTTTGCGCTTTTCCGCGTATTCCGCGACGCTCTCGTTCGCGGATACCATAAACTGCTCTATCATTCTGTGCGAAACGCTTCTCTCGTAATCGGGAATGACTATTTCACCGCTTTCGTCAACGTATATGTGCGCTTCTTTTACGTCGAGAGTTACCGACCCGCGCGCGTTTCTTCTCTCTTCCAGCAAAAGACACAGCCTTTCCATTTCTTTCAGCATAGGCGCTATATCGGCGTGCTCGCGGCTTAGCTTTTCGTCGCCTTCAAGAATAGCCGTAACGGCGTTGTAGGTCATACGCCTGTCGCTGCAAATTACGCTTTCAAAAATTTCCGCGCCCTTTTTAACGCCGTTTTTGTCGAAAGTCATCATGCAGGATAAAGCGTATCTGTCCTCGCCCTCGTTAAGCGAACACGCTCCGTTGCTGAGCGCTTTGGGCAGCATAGGTAAAACGGTATCGGGGAAATATACGCTCGTCCCTCGAGAATACGCCTCGCGGTCGAGCTTGCTGCCGTATTTCACGTAATGGCTTACGTCGGCTATATGCACGCCTAAAATATAATTTTCGCCCTCGCGCGTCAAAGATACCGCGTCGTCTATATCCCTCGTATCCTCGCCGTCTATGGTTATCGTAAGCAATTCTCGCAGGTCCGTGCGCCCGTCCGTATAAACTTTCTCTTTCGCGACCTCTTCGGCTTGTCTTTCCACGGCGGACGGAAATGTTTCGTAAAGGTTATAGCTGCGTATTATCGAAAGTTCTTCGGCGTAAAAGTCGCCGCCCTCGCCCAAAATTTCTGTGATTTTGCCGCCCACCATCTTGCCCTTTGGGTAGGACGTTATTTCCGCGACTACCTTTTCGCCCGATTTTGCGTTCGCGCATAGGGAAAGGGGTACGTACACGTCGCTGTCGAAGCGCTTATCGTCGGGTACTACGTAGCCCGCTCTTTTATCCCTTTCAAACGTGCCCACAACCGTCTTTCTGCCGCGTTCTATTATCTTTACTACGTACGCCTCGTCTTCCGTGCCGCGCTTGGGCAGGGCGAGCACCCTGTCTTTGTCGAGCGCGCCGCAAAGCGCACGCGCGGGAACGAAATAGTCCTTGCGCACGCCGTCGTTTGCGTCGGGTACGATAAACCCGAAACCGCGCTCGTTGCCCTGAACTACTCCCGTAAACGCGCCCAACTGTTGCGGCGTAGCGTATCCGCCCTTTTCGTCGCGCATAATTTCACCGCCGTTTTCAAGCTCCTGCAATGCGGACAATAGACGTTTGCGGTCGGCGGGGCGCAGATTTAAAGCCGAAGCTATGCGCTTATCGCTGTAAAAGGCGAATTCGCCCGAACTGATTTTTTTTGAAACCGTTTCTTTAATATTCATCTGAAAACCTTAAAGGCGTTGCGCCTTATATCTCATAAAAAAAGTATCCGTAATATAAAAAGTATCCGTAATTTTTCAATGGTTTACGCATAGAGTTTTACGCGCGTGAGAGCGGCGTGCTGTAACTAATTTATTATTTAAGAATAAATAACCGAAGTTTAATCAATAAAAAAGCGGCTAATCAATAGCCGCCGTAGTTTTTATGATTTATCCTAAAAGGCTTGTGGCAATCAGCGAAACTATATAAGCCGCTATTGCGAACAACGCCAACACTATAAGACATATCCAGGTCCATTTTTTAAGCTTGCTCTCAATCGACTGACCCTTGTTCTTGCCGAAGAAAGTTTCGCTTGAACCGGTGATTCCCTGAATACCGTCCGAGTTGCTCTGCTGACACAAAACCAGAATTATCGAAACCAAAGCGGCTACGAACAAACATACGAACAATATAACCGAAGTTATTATATAAGCGTTATAACCTTCGTTTGCCAATAACGCATTCAACATACCGTTTACCTCTTATTTACAGTTTACCCGAAAATTATAACACGTAATTATTTTTTTTACAATCAAAAACGGCTTAATTTTCAGGTTTTTTTCTTTTCTCGCCGAATTTATTTATAATGAATATGCCCAGACAAACCATAACTATCGCTATCAACGTGTAATAGCTTAACAGTTGGTCGCTCTCGCCGAGAAAAATAGCGGAAAATACCGCGCCGAACATAGGGTTCGTGCTCTTGTAGACGGCAACCTTGGAGATGGGATTGTATTTCATCAGATAGCCCTGCAAAGTAAACGCAACGGAAGAAATTATCGCAAGATAAAACAGCTCGAAAAACGCCCCTGCACCCGTGGGCGTAACCTTGCCGCCTAACGACGCGCCTACGACGATTAGAATAATTCCGCCTATAAAGAACTGCCAGCCGCATATTGCGGTGGTGTCCTCGCGTTTGGAAAATATTTTAACCAGAGCCGCCGCAACCGCCGCCGAAAGTCCGGAAAAAATTATAAATCCCTCGCCGAGAAGGGAAAAGGAAAACGAAAAATCGCCGCCCAGATTTATCAGAATAACCCCGCCGAAGCCCAAAAGACAGCCCGCAAGCTTTACTAAATTGAATTTTTCCGTTCTGAACACAAAACAGGCTATAAGAATGGTAAAGAATACTCCAAGCCCGTTCAAAACCGAACCTTTAACGCCCGAAACGTTGGCTAACCCGATATAGAAAAAGATATACTGCGCCACCGCCTGAAAAAGGCAGACAAGAAGAACGCGCCACCAATTTTGCTTTTTAGGTATCACGAATCTTCGCTGTTGCGCGCAACCGAAGCATATTACGAGAAATCCGGCGAGGGTAAAGCGCAAACCTGCAAACAGAATGATGGAGGGCACGTGCGAAGTATCTACCGAAAATAGTTCGTACCCTATCTTAACGCAGGGGAAAGCGCTTCCCCAAAGCACGCAGCATATAAGCGCGCATACGCACACCACCCAGGGCTTAGTAAAAAACGCCGCGCCTTTGCTCTGTTGCGTAGCCTCCTCGCTATTCAATTTCTCTTCAATTTCAGAATTATCCTGCATCTCTATATCATTATAATCTGTTTGCGCGTGTTTGGCAAACGAAATCGTAATCAAAGAGCGGCGCGGCGCAATGATAATTGCGCCGCGCATAGTCTCCTCAAAAAATCAAGTCAGTCGCTGATTCCCAAAAGATAGTCCGCGCTTTCGCCGAAATATCTTGCCAGAATTATTATGGCGGAGGCGGTAGGCTCTGATTTTCCCAACTCCCACCGCGCGATAGCCGATTGACTAAGCTTGGTGGCTTTGGCAAGCTCCATTTGGCTGACGCCCTTTTCGCTCCGCAGTTCCCTCAATCTTTCAGATATGTTCATATTCAATATATTATCAAATTCAAGTCAAATAAGACTTGACAACCCAAAAATGACTTGATATAATCGAATAACAAAACATACTTCGGAGGACTGATATGAAAAATTCGTCTGTTAAAAAAATAGCGCTATGCGCGATTTCTTTTGCGTCGGCGCTGTTTATGCTCATTGCCTTGGCGTTCCCTCTTGTGAAAACCAACGGCGGATTTTACGGTTATAATAATTATTTATTTCCGCACTCCGAAAACGGCTTTCAGCTATTGGATTTTAAAAGCTTGTATATGGAAGGCGATTACGCTTTCGGCAGTATAATTATAGGCATAACCTCTTATCTGCAATTATTGTCCGCAGTATCGCTTATGGCGCTTTCCGTCGTTTCGTTCTTTATACCTTCAAATAAAATGTATAAAATATGCGGGATAATCAGTATCGGCGTGGGGGTATTTTTTGCGCTTACGTATATGATTTTCGGGATAGTTTATTCCGCCATCATCAACGCGCTTTTCTATGAAAAGTTATTTTATACTTTAAGTTATATCCCGTTTATAATTACTTCCGCATTTTTAGCCGGTTATATCGTTTGCGGTAAATTATTATCCGATAAACCTCTTTTAAATAATGAAAACGGGCAGAATAAAACTATATCGGCGGGCGGAAAAGAAATTGACTGCGGCGCGGACAGGGAAGCAGATAAAATAGAGCTTTTGAAGAAATATAAGGACTTGTTGGACTGCGGAGTCATTACAAATGAAGAATTCGAAGATAAGAAAAGTAAGCTCCTCGGCAAATAAAAGAGTTTCGTTTAAAAAATTACAGAACTGATATTTTCGGCGGCGCAATGATAATTGCGCCGCTTCTTCAATAAACCGCGGAGTAAAAACCTCAATCCGAAAAGCTCAGTAAACGCGCAAAGGGAAAACCGCTCGGCGACTGTCGCCGAGCGGTTATAATATCGATCGTGTAACCGAAAAAATTATGTTTTTATCAGACTATAAGCGATTTACCCGTCATCTCTTCGGGAACGGGCAAGCCCATTACGGTCAAAAGAGTGGGGGCAAGGTCGGCTAAAACTCCGTCTTTGCGCAATTTTACGCCTTTAAGCTTGTCCGAAACGAGCACTACGGGCACGGGATTCGTGGTGTGCGCCGTAAAAGGAGAACCGTCGTCGGAGAGCAATCTGTCGGCGTTGCCGTGGTCTGCGGTCAGAAGAACCGTGCCGCCCATAGAAAGTATTTTGTCGCATACCTTTTTAACGCACTCGTCAACCGTTCCTACGGCTTTTACCGCCGCGGGGATAACGCCCGTATGACCTACCATATCGCAGTTGGCGTAGTTCAAAATAATAACGTCGAATTCTCCGCTGTCAAGCTCTTCCAGAACCTTGTCGGTCACGAGGTACGCGCTCATTTCGGGCTGCAAATCGTAGGTTGCAACCTTGGGCGAAGGGATAAGGTCGCGCACTTCGTTCTCGTTGGGCGCTTCCACGCCGCCGTTGAAGAAGAATGTTACGTGCGCGTACTTTTCGGTTTCGGCGATTCTCAACTGCTTTTTGCCCATTTTTGCAAGATATTCGCCGAGGGTGTTTTCCATAGAGGTCTTGGGAAAAGCTATTTCAACACCTTCGAAAGTTGCGTCGTAAACGGTAAAGCACACGTAAACCGGTTCGAGAAAGCCGGTCTTTCTCTCAAAAGCCGTTCCCTTGGGTACGGTAAACTCTTTCTGAGAAACCGCGCGAGTAATCTCCCTTGCGCGGTCGGGGCGGAAGTTGAAGCAGATTACGCTGTCGCCCTTTTCTATTATGCCTATCGGTTTTCCGTTTTCGTAAACTTTGGTGGGCTTAATGAATTCGTCGGTAACGCCGTTTTCATAGCTCTCTTCAACCGCTTTTGCCGCGTCGTCGCATCGAATGCCCGTGCCCAGCGTAAGCATATCGTAGGCCTGCTCAACGCGGTCCCAGTTGTTGTCGCGGTCCATCGCGTAATATCTGCCCACTACCGAGGCGATTTTGCCTACGCCGATTTTCTCCGTTTCCGCCTGCAAATCGCGGATAAATCCCGCGCCTGAGGTGGGAGAAACGTCTCTGCCGTCCATAAAGCAATGAACGTAAACTTCCTTTACGCCGCATTTCTTAGCCATTTCCAACAGCGCGTAAACGTGGGATATGTGGCTGTGAACGCCGCCCGTAGACAAAAGCCCGTAAAGGTGCAGTTTTTTGTCCTTTGCGTTTTCCATAGCCTTTAAAAGAGCGGGATTCTTGTAAAAGTCTCCGTCCTGAATGGATTTGGTTATTTTGGTCAGATCCTGATAAACTATCCTGCCTGCGCCCATATTCAGGTGTCCCACTTCGCTGTTGCCCATCTGACCGTCGGGTAAGCCTACGCTCATTCCGCTCGCGCCGAGGGTGGAGGAGGGGTATTCCTCTATAAGGCGGTTTACGTTTTTGCTGCCGTTTATGGTAATGGCGTTGCCTTCTCCTGCGGCGGCTATGCCGTAACCGTCCATAATAATTATCGCATAAGGTGTCTTTTTCATAGTATCGTTCCTGAAATTATTTGTCGTAGTTTACTATTGTCGCGAAATCGGTCTTTAACGAAGCTCCGCCGATAAGTCCGCCGTCGATGTCGGGCTGCGCCATAAGTCCCTTGCAGTTGCCTGCGTTCATAGAGCCGCCGTACTGTATAACCACGTTTTCCGCGCACTTGGGGCAGAAAAGCTCGCCCAACGTCTTTCTTATGTAAGCGATGGTTTCCTGAGCCTGCTCGTCGGTTGCGGTTTTGCCCGTGCCGATAGCCCATACGGGTTCGTATGCGATTACAACCTTGGTTACGTCCTCGACGTTTGCAAGACCGTCTTTAAGCTGTTTGTAAAGCACCTTTTCGGTCACGCCGCCCTCGCGCTCTTCGAGCGTTTCGCCAACGCATACAATGGGGGTAATGCCGTTTTCGAGTGCGGCAAGAGTGCGCTTGTTCACGCCCTCGTCGGTTTCGCCGAAATACTGTCTCCTTTCGCTGTGTCCGATAATGGCGTATTTTACGCCGTATTCTTTAAGCATATCCGCGGAAATTTCTCCCGTATACGCGCCGCTCTTAGCCCAATGCACGTTTTCCGCGCCGATTTTGATGTTGCTGCCCTTAGCCGCCTCGGTCATAGCGGGTATCAGAATAGCGGGTACGCACAGAGCGACGTCGCAATTAGCTTGCGCTACGAGGGGGATAAGTTCCTTAATCAACGCCTTGCCGCTCTCAGCGGTCATATTCATTTTCCAGTTTCCTGCAATAAAAGGTTTTCTTGACATAGTAATTCTCCTGAAATTTTATCGTTCCTTGTAATTATATCATTTAAATAATTTTAATGCAACGCAATGAGTAATTATTTCTGCAATTTAATTTAAATTATAATGCTGTTTTTTTATAATATCAATTATTGTCATATGAAAGAATATCTTTGTCAAACAAGTCGTTAATTTCAGTATGCAGAACTTTTGCTATTGCGTAAAGTTCGATATCTGTTACGGTTCTAGAATAGTCTTCGATGCGTGAAACTGAACTTCTGCATACAAAAACGGCGTAAAGCTCCAACTTGTCCGAATTTTTTGTTGGCTCATTTTAAGCTCCTTGCGCCGTTTAGCAACGTTTGCGCCTATCAAATTCATTTTGTTTCCGTCTATAATTCTTGCCATAAGTTTTTCCGTTTATTTTCATATTTGTTTTGACACAGGACAAAACTTATGATATATTATTGGGAAATTTTAAATTGTCCTATTATAGGACAAAAGGTAAAAAAGGAGTAAACAAAATGAAAAAGAAGATAGGACTAATTGTTGCGGCTTGTATGGCTTTTGCCGTATCGGCTTGCGCGGCAGGCTGTTCAGACAGTGCGCCTGAATCGCACGAACACAGCTATGCTGCTGCGTGGTCGAGCGATGAGAGTTATCATTGGCACGAATGCACGTCTACGGTGGGAACGTGCGACGCACCCGTAAACGGCAAAGCAGAACACAGCTGGGACAAGGGAGTGATTACGCAGGAGGCAACAGCGGAAGCGGACGGAGTTAAAACATATACTTGCACGGTATGTTCCAAGACAAAAACCGAAACTGTAAAATACGTTGCGCCAGCAATTGAATTAAAAGAGGATAGCGACTTTTCTGCATTGATTTCCGAGCAGGTAACAGAAGACGAGTGGAAAGCGGCTTTTGAAATAGAAAACGTATCAATTAAAGTTCACGACAATTATTACGATACTCCTGATATGAAAATAAAGTTTTGTAACGGCGAGATATATGCATGTGTTATTGGCGCTGAAACTCAATATGTTTATTACTTCAATAAACTGTCAGACGGAACGATTGAATATTCGGAAGGAGGTGCTAAGCTAAGCGTTGCTCCCAATGATGCAAACTATGAATCGATGCTTACCAGATATAATTACGCATTGACTTGGAATTATCCCGACTTTTCCAATTTCTATTCTTCCTTTACGTATGGCAGCGAAAAGGGCGCATATATTTTAAACTCTGAGGTAACAACGTCTAGTTCCGTATTTGATGGAAATTCTATGCGTATGGATTTTGCCGAGATTAAAATAATAAACGGAAAATTGGCATATTTACGTTACGGGAATTATGATGAAGGTACTACCGTGCTTAACGATAAAACGGAATATTTTTACGATTTCGGTGTAACGGAAATAACGCTACCCACGGCAGAATAATAAAAGTTTATAAAACGATTAAGCCCCTCCGCTTTAATTCAAGCGGAGGGGCTTAATTATAATCGATAAGACTTTTCTATTACTTCTTGTCGTTGAGGCAAGCGATACCGGGAAGTACTTTGCCCTCGAACAGTTCGAGCGAAGCGCCGCCGCCCGTGGAAATGTGGGTAACCTTATCCGCAAAGCCGAGCTGCTGAACAGCCGCCGCCGAATCGCCGCCGCCGATGATGGTGGTGCATTTGCCGTATACGTCCGCAAGTGCCTGCGCAACGGCAATCGTGCCCTTTGCAAGGGTGGGATTTTCGAATACGCCCATAGGTCCGTTCCAGATAACCGATTTAGCGTTGTGAACGG
Organism: uncultured Clostridia bacterium; assembly: GCA_964509935.1. Taxonomy (GTDB): domain Bacteria; phylum Bacillota; class Clostridia; order Christensenellales; family Borkfalkiaceae; genus Coproplasma. The sequence continues at coordinate 10,281 of CAZDZH010000001.1, read as the reverse complement.
CTTCCGCATAAAGCTCTCTCGTCTTTTCGCCTATATCCATACCCATCATATCGGCGGGTATCTTGTCCGCGTCTACGGTTTGGGTTTCGATTTCAGCGTCGATAGGGTCGGGGAAGGACGCGGTAACCACCGTATCGATGGGCAGAAGCAGTTTTTTGCCGGCTTTCTCCGCTTTTTCCATCATTTCCTTGCAGTAACCTATCTTCTCTTCGTCGAGGAGGGATTTGCCTACTTCGTAGCCCTTTGCTTTGAGGAAGGTGTAAGCCATACCGCCGCCGATAATCAGCGTGTCGCACTTTTCGAGGAGATTGGAGATTACGTTAAGCTTATCCGCAACTTTCGCTCCGCCGAGGATAGCGACGAAGGGGCGCTGAGGATTTTCAAGAGTGTCCGCCATAACCGAAAGTTCTTTTTCGATAAGGAAGCCGCAAACGGCGGTCTTTATAATGCCGTATTCCACGATAGCCGCGGTGGAAGCGTGCGAGCGGTGAGCCGTGCCGAACGCGTCGTTTACGTAAATTTCCGCGTCGTAAGCGAGCTCTTTGCAGAAGGTTTCGTCCTTCTTTTCTTCTTCCCAATGGAAGCGGAGATTTTCCAGAAGAACGGCTTCGCCCTCTTTAAGCGCGTCGCGCTTAGCCTTCGCGTCGGGACCTATAACGTCCTTTGCGAATACCACTTTGCCGCCGAGAAGCTGGTTGAGTCTTTCCGCAACGGGCGCAAGCGTAAGCTTTTTGGGTTCGTCCTTCAAAGCCTTTGCGATAACTGCCTCCTTGGTGGTTTCGCCGGCGTCAACCTTTTTCTGATCCTTTTTGTTGAGTTTTACTTCGGAAGAGAAAATGGAGTGGGGCTTGCCCATATGCGAGCAGAGAGTAACCTTCGCGCCGTTATCCAAAAGATATTTTATCGTGGGCAACGCTCCGATTATTCTGTTTTCGTCGGTGATGACACCGTCCTTCATAGGTACGTTGAAATCGCAACGAACGAGTACTTTTTTACCTTTAAGCTCTTTGAGGTCCTTAACGGACATTTTGTTCATAGTCGAAAACTCCTTGAATTGTTATATTGTTTTTACGATTTAATTATAATTAATAATGCAATTAAAGTCAAACGAATAAATAAAATAATAGCGAATAAATAATTATAAAGCGCGTAACCCGACGGGCTAACGGGTGCTTGGCGCAGTTTTATTCCCTATAACTCTATACGGTACTGCTAACGCAAGCGCGGGGCGATAAATTTTTGAACGCAACGCAAAATTCTTTTTGAACGCAACGCAAAATTTATTGAAAAATCATTGTACAATATTCGCGATTGTGGTATAATGGCAACAGAGGTATTTTTATGAAAATTTGCGTTTCCGGTCTCGGACTTATAGGCGGTTCGCTCTGCCTTTCGTTAAAGCGTGCGGGCTATACCGTATACGGGTGCAACCGCTCGCGCGAGGCGGCCGACTATGCGCTGAAACGCGGAATTATCGACGGAGTAGCCTCTTCGGTAGAGGACTTCGACGTGGTGTTCGTCGCGTTGCCGCCGCAGGCTACGGTTAATTATATTCTTACGACCCGCTTTAAAGACGGTGCGGTGGTGGCGGATATATGCGGCGTGAAAAGGCTTATAGAGGACGCCGTTTCAAAGGCGGATTTAAACGTCAGATACGTCGGTACGCACCCTATGGCGGGAAAGGAGGTTTCGGGCGTGAGCAACGCCTGCGCCGACCTTTTCGACAACGCTTCTATGGTGCTTACCCGCAATAAAAATACCGACCCGCAAGCTTACGACCTTGTTAAAAAGCTGGTCAGAGATATGGGATTCAAGCGGCTTGTGGAATGTTCCGCGGAAGTGCACGATAAAAAGATAGCTTATACTTCTCAGCTCGCTCACGTAGTTTCCAACTGTTACGTTAAGGATAAAACGGTGGAAAGCTGTCTCGGCTTCACGGGCGGAAGCTTTCAGGATATGACCAGAATCGCCGGCGTGGACGAGGGGGTATGGTCCGAATTGTATCTGGCAAACGCCGACAATCTGGCGCGCAATATAGGTTTGCTGATAGATAATCTCTCAGAGGTCAAAGAGGCGGTCGCCGACGGAGACAGAAGCAAGCTCGAAGAAGTTCTCCGTCACGGCAGGGAACAGTTTGAAAACGGAAAAAACAATTCCTTTCAGGGCGACGATATTAAAACTACTCTTTTTAAACCGTGAAACCTCAGGCTTGCAAAGGATAGCGTAAGATGAAGTGCAGACTTTCCATTATATCGGGCGGAACAGGTTGGAACGAAAAGCTCGTAAAGACGGCGGAGTATTATTATGACGACGGCTATGCGAAAATAATTTATTTTCACGAGGGCGACCGTTGCGTTCTGACGCTTTCCAAACTTCAATTAGAGCATAAAAGGACGGGGAACGCCTGTATTTCTCTCAGTTTAAAGCCCGACGAAGAAACTGTTTGCGTTATTGGCGGAGCGGAATTGAAAGGCGGCTATCGCCTGAAATGTCTGTCGCTTAACGTTTCTTTTACCGAGCGCGGCTGCGCCGCGGAAACCGTATATCTGTCTGGCGACGACGGTGAAAGAGTAAACATGAAAATCCGCGCGATTTTATAACGTGCTATCGCGATTTTATAACGCTGTTTTACATCTTTTCAAAACGGCAAATTTGCAAACTATTAAAAGACTTCAAATAATTCTTTTTTTATTTCCTTTAAGATTAAAACTGTTTTATCGCCGAAACGGCGTAAAATCAATAAATTTTTGCAACTTCTAAAATCAATTCAACGGCGCATATCCTGCGCGAAAAGGTAATTATGAAAATAAAATATTTAGGTCATTCTTGTTTCCGTTTAACCGAAAGCACGGGCACTACTATCGTCTGCGACCCTTACGACGAGTCGGTCGGCTATAATATGAATGAAACTTCCGCCGACGCGGTAACCGTTTCTCATCATCATTACGACCACGACTGTTTAAAAAAGATTAAAGGCAATCCCGTTGTGCTGGATAAGGAAACGGGCTACGAGCTGCCGGGCGTGGAGATAAATTCTATCAAGAGCTTCCACGACGAATGTCGCGGCAAAAAACGCGGCGAAAACATAATCTTCAAGTTCCGTATGGACGGTCTCGACATCTGCCACCTCGGCGACCTGGGAGAGGCCTGCTCGACCGACCTTATAGAAATGATTTTGCCCGTTCACGTACTGCTCATTCCCGTAGGCGGAAAGTACACTCTCGATGCGAAGATGGCTAAGGAATACGTGGACAGAATAATGCCCGACGTAGTTATCCCTATGCACTACCGCGACAAGGGCTGCAATCTCGACATAGATAAAGTCGACGACTTTATAGACGAATTCGACGGCGAAGACGTAACCGTCAGGGAGGCGGGGGACGAGATAGAGCTGTTCCGCGACGACCTCGACGGAGAGCATACTACCGTTATCGTAATGGAGAGGTCTGAAAGTGATTGATATTTTAGAGCAGTTAAGAAAGAAACTCGAATCCAAGGGCATACATTCTCTGCGCCCCATAGGCAGGGCGGTGGGAGTTTACAGCCCTACAAATAAAAAGAAAGAGCAGCTTATCGACGAAATAATCGCGATAGCCAAAAATCAGGCTGACCCCGCGCCCAAATCCGCTCGCGGCGCACCCCCCAAGCAGGCGGAATACGACCTTTCGATTATAGAAGATATTGAAAAATGCCGCCAATATTTTGCGGGAACGCAGATAGAAAGCGAGCAGGAAGTCAATAAATTGGTTGCGGAGAGCCCGACGGTCGATGAGGAAGAGCAGACTTATTCCGGCGTGCTCGAATTTTCCGAAAAATTCTGGTTTATCCGCACAAAAAATATGCAGATATCCTCCAACGACGACGTGTTCGTTCACGTTTCGTTCGTCAACCGTTTCCGACTTAAAACAGGCGATTTTATAGTCTGCAAAGCAAGAAGAAGAAAGGAAAACGAGTGCCCCGGGGCGACCTATATCATATCGGTGAACGGCGTTACTCCCGATTTGTTGAGGAGGGTAAACTTTGAAAGCCTTACGCCTTGTTATCCGGACCGCCGCTATACGCTCGAAAGCGAGGGCTGTTCGCTTACGGAAAGGGTAATAGACCTGTTTTCTCCCGTAGGGTTAGGTCAGAGGGCTTTGATAGTTTCACCCCCCAAGGCGGGCAAAACCACTACTCTGAAATCCATTGCCGCCGCTATATGTCGCAATTATCCCAAAACAAAGGTGATTATTCTGCTTATAGACGAGCGCCCCGAAGAGGTCACCGACATAAAGCGTTCGGTGCAGGGCGCGGAGGTTATTTATTCCACCTTCGACAAGGGCGAAAACCATCATATCCACACGGCTAAGCTTACTCTCGAATACGCCAAGCGCATAGTAGAAGGGGGCGGAGACGTGGTGATACTTATGGATTCGATAACCCGCCTTACGCGCGCTTACAATTCCGTATGCAACTCGGGCAGGACGCTTTCGGGCGGACTCGACCCGCAGGCTATCGTCGAGCCCAAGCGGTTCTTCGGCGCGGCGAGGAATATCGAAAACGGCGGTTCGCTTACGATAATAGCCACCGCTCTCGTAGATACGGGCAGCAGGTTGGACGATATAATCTATGAAGAGTTCAAATCCACGGGCAATATGGAAATCGTCCTCTCGCGCGAGCTTGCGGAAAGGCGGCTGTTCCCCGCTATCGACGTCAAGTCGTCCGGGGCGAGAAAGGAGGAGCTTCTTTTAAGCGAAAGCGAACTGTCCACGTCCGCGCAGATACGCTCTTATATGGGCAGAGAAATAACTGCGGAACAGCTTCTCGACAGTATGAAAAAGACGGGGAACAATGCGGAATTTTGCGAAAAGAGCCGCACGTTTCTGAGATTCAATAAATTATGATAGATAAAAACGTATTTACAGACAAAGTAAGAATAACCATAAAATCGGGCGACGGCGGCGACGGAATGAATTCGTTTAAAGCCTATAAGGGCAAGCCCGCGTGCGGACCCGACGGCGGCGACGGCGGCAAGGGCGGCGACGTGTACGTCAAGGCGGACGCCTCCATAAACGACCTCATCGCTTTCCGCTTTAAGTCGAAGTACGTCGCAGGCGACGGAGAGCGCGGCGGCACAAACCAATGCTTCGGCAAGAGCGGAGAGGACGTTATAATAAAAGTGCCCGTAGGCACGGTAGTGAAGGACTACGATACGGGCACGGTCATATGCGATATGTTTAAGGACGGGGATTCAAAGCTCATCGCCGAAGGCGGCAGGGGAGGCAAGGGCAACGTGCGCTTTACCACGGCGCGCAGGCACGCCCCCAACTTTGCTCAGAAGGGAGAAAAGACCGAACTTCACACCCTTCTTCTCGAACTCAAAGTTATAGCCGACGTGGGGATAATAGGCTTCCCCAACGTGGGTAAAAGCACTCTGCTTTCCAAAATATCGGCGGCTCGTCCCAAAATAGCCAACTATCACTTTACCACTCTTTCGCCCAATCTCGGCGTGGTCAAGTATTACGATAAATCTTTCGTCGCGGCGGATATCCCCGGGCTTATAGAGGGCGCGGCGCAGGGCGCGGGTTTGGGTCACGATTTTTTAAGGCACATTGAAAGAACGCGTATGCTGCTGCACGTTGTGGATATTTCCGGCTTGGAAGGCAGAGACCCCGTAAACGATTTCAAACAGATTAATAAAGAGCTTAAAGGTTATTCCTCCAAGCTTGCCGCTCTGCCCCAGATAATCGCGCTCAACAAGTGCGACGTGTACGGCGCGGAAGAGAATATAAAGGCTTTTAAAAAGTCTTACGGCAAAAAATATAAAATTTACGAAATTACCGCCGTCAACGGCGAGGGTACGGACAAGCTTATAGAGGGAGTGTTCGAGGTGCTGAAAGATTTGCCCGCGGCTCAGCCCGTCGAAGCGGACGAAAGCTTTACCTACCGCAAGAGCGGCAATCTCGACTACGAAATTTACGTAGACGAAAACGGAGCGTTCGTGGTCATAGGCGCGCTTGTTGATATGCTGTGCCGAAACGTCGCTCTCAACGATCCCGATTCTATGGCGTATTTCCAGAAAATTCTGCGCGACAAGGGAGTTATCGCGCGCCTTAACGCTATGGGAATAAAGGAAAAGGATACCGTCATAGTCGGCGACGTGGAGTTCGATTTCATACCTTAATCGAGGTATATCCCGCAAACATTTAAAAAAATAATAAAAGAGGATAATATGCTAACGTCAAAACAACGCAGTAAATTAAAATCGCTTGCGGCAAATCTCGACCCCGTGGGTCAGGTCGGCAAGGAGGGCATCGGCGAAAATATGCTTAAAAGCTTTTCCGATTGCCTGGAAGCGCGCGAGCTCATTAAAGTAACCATACTGGAAAACGCCGACGACGACCCCCAAAGCCTGGGAAGAGAGCTTGCGGCAAGATTGAACGCCGAATGTGTGATAGTGATAGGCAGAAAGGCGGTCTTGTACCGTAAATCGTCGCGCAAGGGCTTCAATCATATAAAAATAGATTGAGTATATATTTTTCCGAGCGCGGGTACGATTGCGGGGTACGATTGTAAACGACGCGTTTTATAGGTTATTACGCCGTTTTTTTTCCGAATATCCGCGCGGCGGCGGCAAGAACCATCAACGCGCCGCCGAAAATTATATAATATATGGGGAAAAAGGTAAAATAGCTGAAAAACAGCAGTCCCGTTCCGCTCCAAAACAGCGGAGCGGCAAGTTTTTTATCGAATCTCGCGCGCACGCGCTTTAAAAAATTCGGCTTTTCTTTCCCCTCGAATATATACTTTTCAGGCAATAGATTGCCGTCTTTGAGGGCTAAATACAGTCCGTCGAGGGCGCGCGTTTCTATAAAAAAGTCGGAAGCCAGCCTTTGCGCTACCTCTTCGGCTTTGTTGCATAGGATTATCTTGTTTTTATCGGTTGAAAACTTAATTGCCTCGGCAATATCGTCGGGCGAAAGCGGTCTAAGACTGAAATGAAGGAAAAATACCGCCTCGTCGTTTTCAAGTATGCCTTGCGATTTAATTTTAAGATTGTACAGCTTGCAGAACAAATCCTCGACGTATTTTTCCGAAGATAGCGCAAGGTGCAGCGAAAGGCGGTTTTTATCCCTCTCGTCTACGGCGAGAATAAGTTTTTTGCGCTGCTTGCTTTTTATATGTGAAAAAGCCAGCGCGCCGAACAAAAGAGCTGCAAGTATGCCGAAAACAAGCGCAATCCCCGCGCTCTTTGAATAGTACCTTACAGCCGTAAAAAACAGCAGAAAGGCGCACAGCGCGGCAAACAGACTGTCCAATATAAGAGGCAGATTTATCCGTCTCAATAACTTTACGATTTTCATAATCATAGTTATTGACTGAAAATTACAAAATTAATCTTTTCGGCGCAAGCCGATGTCACAGGGAATACGACAGATGCGCATAGCGGTATTCGGCGGGGCGTTCAATCCCGTCCATAACGAACACGTTAACATAGTGAAAGCGGCCGTAAGGGAGCTCGCGTTGGATAAAGTTCTTATAATGCCGACGGCGTGCAGTCCGCATAAGTCGGGCAATCTTACGGCAAGCGGAGAACAGCGGTTTGAAATGTGCAAACTCGCCTTTGCAGAGGTAATACAGGCGGAAGTATGCCCTTACGAATTGCAAAAAGGCGGAATAAGCTATTCTTTTGAAACTTGCGAATATCTCGCTGAAAAATATCCTTTCGACTCGCTGTTTTTCATAATAGGCGCGGATATGCTTGCAAGCTTTGCGCAATGGAAAAATCCCGAAAGGATTTTAAGATGCGTAACCTTAGCCGCCTGCGCCAGAGAGGACGCCGCAGCTTACGAAAACTACAAGAGCGAAACCGAAAAAAAATTCGGCGTGAAGGTGGAAAAATTCGGTTACGTAGGAAAAAAGGTCAGCTCTACAAGAATTCGCACGCTCGCCGCGCTCGGCGAGGACTTTTCGGAGTATGTAAACTTAAAGGTTTGTCAATATATTAAAGACAACGGCGTTTACGCGCTGAAAAATCTGTGGGGAGCAAAGGCGTTATTAAAGCCCGACCGCTGGCGTCACAGCGTAAGGGTTGCGGTAATGTGCGCTGAAAACGCGCGGCTTGCCGACCTTTCGGAAGAGCAGGCTATAACTATGGCGGCGTTGCACGACGTCGCGAAAAATCTTCCGTCCGACAGCCCCTATCTCGAAGGTTTCGAATGTGCGGAGGACGTGCCTCCTCCCGTCGTGCATCAGTTTTCGGGCGCGTATGTGGCGGAAAAGTATTTCAATCTTACCGATAAAACCCTTCTCGACGCGATAAAGTACCATACGAGCGGCACGGAGGGTATGACCAAAGCGCAGGCTCTTTTGTATCTGTGCGATATGCTGGAAGAGGGGCGTTCGTTTCCGGGCGTTGACGAATTGCGGCGCGAGTTCGGAAAGGGGCTTTATCGCGGACTGTATTGCGCGCTCGAACGGCAGGTTGAATATCTTAACTCCACCGGTCAGCCCGTCTACGGCGAAACGCAGAGAGCTTACGAATATTTAAAAAAACAACTGCAAAACCAAAATATTTAATAGAGTACGTTATGCCTCAAAATAGGGCATATTAAAGGAAAAATATAATGACTACGTTTGAAAAATGCAAACTTATTTGCAAAATTTTATCGGACAAAAAGGGCTCGGATATTGTTTATATAGACGTGACCGACAAAACAAGCCTGTGCGATTACTTCATAATCGCGGGCGGCAGGTCTACGACGCAGGTAAAATCTCTTGCGGAAAATCTTGAAGAAAAGCTTTCCAAGGACTACTCTCTCGAACCCAAACGGCGCGAAGGCGTAAGGGAAGGCAGATGGGCAGTTCTTGACTATTCCGACGTGATAGTGCACGTGTTCAACGACGAAGAGCGCGACTTTTACTGCTTGGAAAGACTTTGGGAGGACGGTAAAAACCTTACCAAATACGAGGAAGAATAAACCGTTTCAGCTTTTAAAGGCAGACCGCGCAATACGCCGCGGATCTAATTACGTTTAACGCATAATATGCCGCGGTCAATTATCATCTCGCGTATAATTTACGCCGCTTATAAATGTAATCGTTTGCGTTGAGGCGGTTTATTTGAATTCTATTTCGCGAGGCGCGGAGTATTTCTTCCGTTCGCGCTTTTTTTCGACTATATAATATACGGGCTTGGGGTTTTGCTCCTGCTTATCTTCGCTCTTAGGCTCGGGTTTAGCTTTGATGCTTTTAAAGCCTTCAGCCGCAAGCTTGAAGATATGCACGAGCGCGAAACATAGCGCGAATATTAATACCAGATATAAAAAACCTAACGCTGCCATAAATACATAGTAGAGCAAACTCTTTGCGCTATTTTGTAAAATTATGAATAAAAAGGTGAAAAAATGGAAAACGTTTCGGCAGGAGAAAACTTATTGACGCAGGAAGAACAGGCGGAATTTATAGAATTCAAACAGCAAAAAAAGAAGGAGGAGGCGAAATCGCGCGTTCAGAAAATAGAATGCGACCTGCTTTCGCCTTACGGCGATAAAAATTCAGTGAGGGACGCGTGCAAGGCGGCGGAAAGGCTGGAAATAGGCGCGGTGTGCGTTCTGCCTAATATGGTAAAAGCCTGCGTAGGTTTTCTCGGACCCGACCCTAAATGCTCGCTTATAGCCGTAGTTTCCTATCCTCACGGCGGGGATACCACCGAAGTCAAAGCTGCGGCGGTAAAGCGCGCCGTAAAGGACGGGATAGACGAGGCGGAGGTATGCGCGCCACTTGCCTTTATAGCGGAAGGCAACTTTGCTTATCTGAAACGCGAATGTAAGAAGATTAAAAGAGCGGCGAAAAACCGTCCCGTTCGCCTCTGCCTTGACGCCGCGGTTCTGAATTCTTCGCTAATTGCCAAGGCGAGCCGCATAGCCGCGGACGCGGGCATCGACTGCATACGTATAAATAATTTTAACGATTCGGGCGTGCTTACAGCCGTTAAGAACGCAGTAAAAGACAAATGCCTGATAAAGACGGACGGAGTCGAAAGCGAAGCGCAGTTCAGCGGGATTCTGGCTATGGGCGCGCATTGCGTTAGCTGTAAAAACGCGCAGGAGCTTGCCTCTCTTATACTTTCTCAGGCGGAATCTCTTTAATTGTTGAATAATTTACACAGTTTTATAAATAACGTACACAGCCGACGGAGCTGAGCTCCGTCGGCTGTATGATTTCTGCATCGTTCGCCCGAAGGAATGAAATTCTGCCATATTTTTTACTCCTTTAAATTTTTTATTTTCAATCGGGTTA